>CBDUEZ010000088.1:0-13180 GCA_965366355.1 uncultured bacterium | reverse complement strand
GCTACCGGGGCGACGAAATGGTCAACATGATCAACATCGCCCAGGAATTCGGCTACGAGATCGCCTCGTTTCATCACGCGGTCGAGGCCTACAAGATTCGCGACTACCTCGTCGAGAACGACATCTGCGCCTCGATGTGGGGCGCCGGCAACTACGGCTTCAAGCTCGAGGCCTACGACGGAATCGAAGAAAACGTGGGGCTCGTTCACGAGGCGGGCGCGTGCGCCATCGTCCACTCCGATTCGCCCGTCGAGATCCAGAGACTCAATCAGATGTCGGCCATCGCCCTGCGAGCGGCCGCCGAGGAGGGGATCTCGATCCCGCCCGAAGAAGCCATCGCCTGGATCACCCTCAATCCGGCCATCGCGATGGGCATCGCCGAGGAAACCGGCTCCATCCGGGCCGGAAAGGCCGCCGACCTGGTGGTCTGGACCGGCGATCCTTTCTCCGTCTACAGCCACCCCCAACACGTCTACATCGATGGAGCCCTCATGTACGACCGGAGCGCACCCGATCCCCTCGTGTTCGGCGACTTCATGCTCGGAATGAATGGGGAGGTGGGACGATGAAGGCGCGCACGAGTGGCATCGCCCTCGCGATGGGGCTGGGATTTGTGATCGCACTCCCTGGGGCCGGAATCGCACAGGAGACCGTCGCCATCACCAATGCCGAGATCCATGTGCGAGGTGGGCAGGTCCTTCGAGGCGCGACCCTGGTCTTGAGCAACGGTCGCATCCAGGCCGTGGGCACCAATGTGGCCGTCCCCGGGGGAGCCCGGCAGATCGACGGCACCGGAAAAATCGTCACACCGGGACTCATCGACTCGGGGTCCCAGATCGGGCTGGGTGAAATCGGGGGCCAGGCACCGGGCACGCAAGATGCCTCGACCAGCCTCGACGACCTCGGGGCCTCCTTCAATCCGGTGTGGGCGGTCAATCCGGAAAACACACACATCCCGATTACGCGTCTTCGTGGGGTCACGGCGGCCGTCGTTCGCCCCGGGGGCGGGCCGCTCTTCGATGGTCAGGGTGCCGTGATCGCCCTCGACGGCGAACGCGTCTCCCAGATGATCCTGAACGAGGTCGCGGCCGTCTACACCGCCCTCGGTGAGTCGGGCTCTGGAAACGAGGGCGGGGGCTCCCGCGCCGCCCTTCGCATGCGCCTCGAGGACGCTTTCTGGGACGTGCGGGCCGACATGCTGAACGAAGCGGCGGGCGAGGAATCCGATGACGAAGCCACCGACGATCCACTCCGCGAGGGGGGACGATCGAACCTCAACGCTCGGAACAAGCAGGCCCTCGAGGCGGTCTTGCGAGGCGAAGTCCCGCTCGTGGTGACGGTGAATCGCCTCAGCGACATCTATATGGCGCTCGACCTCAAGGAGGAGTTCGGCTTTCGCATGGTGATCAACGGGGGGGCCGAGGCGTGGCGCGCCGCCGATGCCCTGGCCGCGGCCGACGTAGCGGTGATCGTGAACCCCACCGACAACCTTCCCACCTTCGACGGTCTCGGCGCGACAATGGAAAACGCCGGTCGCCTGGCCCGCGCCGGTGTCCCGGTGCTTTTCTCCGGAGGCCGCTCGCTGACCCATCTCGCCGGGCTGGCGATCGCGAATGGTATGGACCGCGCCGCCGCGGGTGACGCGCTGACGGCGACGGCTGCAGACGTGTGGGGCGTCGCCGACGAGACCGGCACGATCGAGCAGGGCAAGCGGGCCGACGTGGTGGTCTGGTCGGGCGACCCCTTCGAGTTGTCGACGTCGGCCGAGCACGTCTTCATCGGAGGCCGCGAAATTCCCGAGGATTCGAGGCAGGAGCAGCTGTTCGATCGCTACCGCGACCTCACTCGCTACCGGCGCATCGGCGGGTAGGGGGGCACGGTGGAAGCCAGGCCGGGCAACATGAAGCTGTTGGCGCAGATCGCGTCGGCGGCGGCCGTTGCGGTCTCCCTCGTGTTCGTGGGACTGGAGCTGAACACGGTGTCCCTCCAGGTCTCGGCCTACCAGGCGTTGATCGGCCAGATCGATGAATGGAACCGAACCCTTCTCGATCCGGAAATCGCTGAACTCGCCTTGGGGTTGGAGGACCCCAATGGGGACTGGACCCAGCTGTCCGTCGTCGACCAGTCGCGGGCGAGATCGTTGCTCTACCTATTGATCCGTCACGCCGACATGGCCTTCTACCAATACGAAAGGGGAATGCTGCCGGAGGAACGGTTGGAGTCCGCGCTCGTTCCGTTTCTGTTCACTCTCTCCGCCCCTATGGGTCGCGCCCATTGGGAACGAGCCAAGGCCAACTTCGTTCCGGCGTTCCGAACGTACGTCGACCGGCAGCTCGCCGCCCGCGAGTAGGAGTCGGGCGCGTGAAACCGTTTCGGGCATACATCCGTAGACGATATATATCGCTGACGGATGTATGCGGAGCCCCCGACTGCCCGGGCTCGGCGCTGCCCCCGAAACGGACCCGACATGTCGCCCAATCGAGACCTCGACGAAGTGCTGCCGCTCACTCCCATCGCCTTTCACGTACTGGTGGCGCTGGCTCAGGGACCGAAGCACGGCTACGCGATCGCCCAGGAGGTCGAGGACCTCACCGAAGGCCGCATCGTGATGGGCCCGGGAACCCTGTACGGGTCCCTTCAACGCCTGACCGGCACGGAGCTCATCTGCGAGGCGGACAATCCGGGTGACGAAGGGCTGCACACCAAGCGGCGGCGCTACTACCGAATGACGCCGTTGGGGAGCGCGGCGCTTGCGGCCGAATCCACGCGACTCTTGAGGACCGCTCGACTGGCCCAGGACCGCCTGGGCTGATGTCGTCCCCCGCCGATCCGATTCGCCGTCTGTATCGCGTGCTGCTCGCATTTTATCCGCCGGCCTTCAGGGCGCGGTACGACGACGAACTCCTCGAGGCCTTCGACGACCGTCGTAGGGAACCCCGATTCCGCGGGACGATCGGAGGGGCGCGCCTTGTCGCCTTCCTGCTGCGTGACCTCGCCCGATCGCTCCCGATGGCCCAACGGAACGATTCCAGTCAGCCCCAGGGCCAGAACCGAACCACGAGGGTGAAAGGAATGATGGGAGACTTCGTTCGCGACCTGAAGTACAGCGGTCGCATGCTGATCAAGAACCCGGTGTTCACGATCGCCGCGGTCACCACGCTCGCCCTGGGCATCGGCATGAACGCCGCAACCTTCTCGGCGGTGAGCGGAGTCCTCCTACGCCCCCTGGCGGGCACCGAAAGTCCCGAGGAACTGGTGCAGCTGTATCGGGAGTGGCCCGGGATCGAATGGGGCTCCAACTCGGTGCCCCACTACCAGGATCTGCGCGACCGCTCGGGCGACGCCTTCGACAACATGGCGCTGTGGTCGTTCGCTCCCATGTCGCTGTCGGCGAACGAGCGCAGTGAGAGGGTGTTGGGCATGGTCGTGAGCGCCAACTTCTTTCAGACGTTCGGCTCGCGCCCCGGTCTGGGTCGGGCCTTCATTCCCGGCACCGAAGACTCCAACCCCGGCGCCCATCCGGTGGTGATCCTCGGCCACGGCTTCTGGGAGGCTCGGTTCGGGGCCGACCCCGGCATCATCGGCACCACCATCCTCCTCAACGGCAGTCCGTTCGAGGTGGTCGGAGTGGCCGACGCCGAGTTCAAGGGGCCGGTGAACTACGCTTCGACCCCGATCTACGTGCCCCTCATGATGCTGGGGACCATCGAGCCCGGAAGTATTCGCCTGACCCAGCGAGGGAACAACTCGTGGAACGTCGTGGGCCGGCTGCGCGACGGCATCACCCTCGACCGTGCGGAGGAGCAGATCGATGCGGTGGTGGCTCAGCTCGCCGAGGAATACCCCGAATCGTACGAGGGGCAGTTGGGCACTCGCCTCATTCTGAACAACGATGCCGGCCTTCATCCGAGCTTCGGACCAGCGCAGAGAGGCATGTCGGCGGTGATGATGGCGGTCGTGGGCCTGCTTCTCCTGATCGCCTGCGTCAACGTCGCCAACCTCTTCCTGGCCCGCGCCCGGGATCGTCGCCAGGAGATGGGGGTGCGCCTCAGTCTCGGGGCCGGCCGAGGCCGTATCGTTCGGCAGCTTCTGACCGAAAGTCTCCTCTTCAGCCTTCTGGCCGGCGCGGCGGGATTGGGACTGGCCCAGGTGGCGACACGGCTGCTCTCGAATGTGACCCTCCCGATCGACGGTCCGTGGGCGATGGATGTGGCCATCGATGGATCCGTGCTCTGGTTCACCCTCGGCATTTCGCTGGCGGCCGGGATGGTGTTCGGAATGGCCCCCGCCCTGCAGGCCGCACGACCGAGCACCATCACGGCGATCAAGGGTTCGTCCGACCCGGCGGGTCGCTCGCGCGCGAGCAGTGCACTGGTGGTCGCGCAGATGGCGCTGTCCCTGCTCCTCCTGATCAGCTCGGGGCTGTTCCTCCGCAGCCTCCAGGGCGCCATGCGGATCGATCCGGGATTCGACGCTCCGTCGAACCTCGCCATGGCATCGCTCGACCCCGGCCTCCAGGGATACGATCGGCCTTCGACCGAGGCCTTCTACGACCGGCTTCTCGAACGTGTCGCGTCGACCCCCGAGGTCTCGAGCGTCGCGCTGATCTACTCCGCGCCACTGGGGCTCGGCAGCCCCGACCGGGGCGTGGCCATTCCAGGCTACGAGTTCGCCGAAGGAGAGCGGAACAGCCTTCTCTACACCTACGTCTCGGAGGGGTACTTCGAGACGATGGGCATCGAGATCCTGGAGGGCCGCCCGCTGTCCCGCTCCGACGATGCCGCGGGGGCGCCCGTGATCGTGGTCAACCAGCGATTCGCCGATCGCTTCTGGCCCGGCGAGTCCGCCCTCGGCCGAATCGTCGAGACCGCCGGAGCCGAACGCACCGTGATCGGCGTGGTGGAGACCGGCAAGTATCTTAGCCTCGGAGAGGCCCCCTCGGAGTTCATGTATCTCTCGTCGCACGAGCGCTTCAACAGCGACATGACGATCGTGGCCCGCACGCCGTCCGATCCGCAGGGCGCGTTGCAGGCGATCCAACGTCTGGTGAGAGACGCCGACCCCGACATGCCCCTGTACGACGTCAGAACCATGGCCGACCACATGGGAATCGCTCTGCTCCCTGCCCGCCTCGGCGGCTCGATGCTCGGCATCTTCGGGCTTCTCGGACTCGCGCTGGCGGCGGTGGGCATCTATGGGGTCATGGCCTATTCGGTGTCGCAGCGTCGCCGTGAACTGGGGATTCGGGTGGCCCTCGGAGCCGACCGCGACAACGTCGTGCGCATGGTGGTCACCGAAGGCATGCGACTCGCCATCATGGGTACGGTGATCGGCCTGGTCGGCGCCGTCGCGGCAGCTCAGTTGGTCAAGGGCTTGCTCTACGATGTGCAGCCGATCGACCCCATCGCCTTCACGGGGGTGCCCCTGCTTCTCATCGCCGTCTCGGGCCTCGCCGTGTACCTGCCCGCCCGACGCGCTGCCCGTGCCGATCCGATGCGCGCGCTGAAGTCGGAATGACGCGAACGGGGAAACCCGTGTGAGAACTCCCTCGTAGGTCCGACCGAACTCGTCGGCGCATCGCCCACGAGAGGGCGACCGGGAGGGGGACGACATGGATCGGATTACGCGACACCTGACTCTGGCGACGCGGCGGCTTCTGAGGTCGCCGCTCTTCACCTTCACTGCGATTGTGACGTTGGGCGTCGGTATCGGGGCCAATACCGCCATCTTCAGCGTCCTCAACGGGGTCCTCCTCAAGCCGCTCCCGTTCGACGATAGCGACCGGCTCGTCGCCCTCTGGCACGAGGCGCCCGGCCTGGGGTTCGACGAACTGAACCAGTCTCCGGCGACCTACCTCACCTATCGGTCCGATATCGACATCCTCGAAGAGGTCGCGATGTGGGACGACAACGGTGCCCAGGTGACCGGACTCGCCGAGCCGGAACAGGTCGAGACCCTGATGGTCACCGACGGCTTCCTGCCGCTTCTGCGCGTAGACGCGGCTCGAGGTCGACGCTTCACGGCGGCCGACGATGCCCCGGGGGCTCCGGCGACCGTCATGCTCACGCACAGCTACTGGCAACGCACCTTCGGAGGAGACCCCGGGGCCGTCGGGCGCACCCTGCAGGTCAACGGAGAGCCGCGGGAGATCATCGGCGTCCTGCCCGAGGGGTTTCGATTCCTCGAGACCGACCCCGCCTTCTTGTACCCGGCCCAGTTCGACCCGACCGAAGTGTTCTTCGGAAACTTCTCGTACCAGGGGATCGCACGACTGAACCCCGGCACCACCCTCGATCAAGTCGCTTCCGAAGTAGAGCGTTTGATCCCGGTGGCGGTCGAGAGGTTTCCGGGGCCGATCAGCATGAGCATGGTCGACCAGGCGCGCTTCGGAGCCGTGATCCGCCCGCTCAAGGAAGACGTCGTCGGTGATGTGCGCGCGGTGTTGTGGGTGCTTCTCGGCACGGTCGCCTTCATTCTGCTCATCGCGGCCGCCAATGTCGCGAATCTCTTTCTCGTGCGTGCAGAGGGCAGCCAACGTGACGTCGCCGTGCGCACGGCCATGGGGGCCGGTCGAGGGGAGATCGCCGGACAATTCCTGGGCGAGAGCCTTGTGCTGGGGACGGCCGGAGGTGTGTTGGGCATCGGGATCGCATGGGCCTGCCTCGGCTGGCCGAGATCCAGCTCGACCCCGTCGTTCTCGCCTTTACGGCCGTGATTTCGATCGCCGCCGGACTCCTCTTCGGCTCGTTCGCGTGGGCACGCTACGGCCGCCCGAACCTCGTCGCCTCGCTCAAAGAAGGGGGCCGCGGGGGGAGCCAGGGCAAAGACCGCCACCGGGCGCGGAACGGGCTCGTCGTCGCCCAGATTTCGCTGGCGCTGGTGCTCCTCGTGGGTTCCGGCCTCATGGTGCGCTCGTTCCAGGCGCTGAGGAACGTCGACCCCGGATTCGATCCCGACAACGTGCTGACCTTCCGGGTGTCGATTCCCAGAGCCGTGATCGAATCACCCGAAGAGACCGTCCTGGCCTACGAGGAGATGCTTCGAAATTTGAGGGAGATCCCGGGCGTGACCATGGCCGGAGGCGCCACGGCGGTGCCGCTCGGCGGATGGGACTCCAACGACGCCGTGTTCGTCGAAGACGCCCCCACACCCGAAGGTGAGATCCCGCCGATTCGACGCTTCAACTGGGTGATGCCCGGCTATTTCGAGGCCGTGGGAATTCCGCTGCTCGCGGGCCGCGACCTCGAATGGGACGAAGTTCGTGAAGGCCGCCCGGTCGTAGTGGTTTCGGAGAATTTCGCCCGCGAATACTGGGGGTCTCCGCTCGAGGCGGTGGGACGCCGGGTCGGCGGCATCGACCTCGAGGGCGGCGACCGTACCTGGCATGAGATCGTGGGAGTGGTGGGGACGGTGCGCGAAGACGGACTCGATCAGGATCCAACCTCGGTCATGTATTGGCCCCTTCTCCAGCGCGACTTCTATGGTGCCGGGGCCGAACTCCGACGCACCGTGGCCTTCGCGGTACGCGCTCAGCCCTCCGCCCTCGCCGGCCTCCAGGCCCAGGCCCGCGAGGCCGTGTGGAGCGTGACCTCCAGCGTGCCCGTCGCTCAGGTGCGCATGCATGCGGCCCTCGTCGAACGGTCGATGGCGCGCACGGCCTTCACCCTCGTCATGCTGGCGATCGCCGCGACCGTGGCTCTCCTGCTCGGTGCAGTCGGGATCTACGGCGTCATCTCGTATGCGGTGAGCCAACGAACCCGAGAGATCGGGGTGAGGATGGCGCTCGGGGCCGAGCGCAACGACGTCTCGAACATGGTCGTGCGGCAGGGCCTGGTGCTCGCCGCAATGGGGGTGGGACTGGGACTCGTGGCGGCCACGGGGCTGACGCGCCTCATGTCGTCGCTGCTCTTCGGGGTCGAACCGATTGACTTCCCGACCTACGGAGCCGTATCCATCGTGCTGGCCGGGGTGGCCGCGGTCGCGAGTTGGCTTCCGGCCCGGCGTGCCGCGTCGGTCGATCCTGCGATCACTCTTCGACAGGAGTAGCCATGCTCATGCACCGCGTCCTCCCGGCGACGCTGTTGCTCCTGGGGGCCTCCACCGCGGCAGCCCAGGATCGACCCCGGGACGACGCGGAGGGATCGGCCGTTGTTCAGCTCGGCGGGCAGGAGTACACGATCCCGATCCTCTGCGATGACGCCACCAGCGCCGCAGCCGGGTTTATTACCGAGCCGTCCCGGATCACCCGAGAGCGCACCGGTCGGAGTAGCCCAATCAATCTTCGGGCCCGCCCGGTGGATGGGCATGACGAGCTGATCGTAACCCTCGACCGCTACCTGACCTGGATTCCCTCGTCCGCTACCTCCGGAGCGTCGCTCGAGGCCCAGATCGACATGGGGCCGATCACGATTCTGCGCGATGGCCTGCCCGTGCTCGTGACCCGCGAGATGTGGGCGAACGGCGAGCAGGACACTGCGGTCGAAGGTGTGCTCATCAACGCGCGGTGTGACGCTCGTGACCCGGCGGCCCCCGCATCCAGAAGAATCGGCGAACGGTAGACGTCCAGGCGCGACCCGGTCGAGGGCGGGAGTTAACGAACTGCGGCCTCGGCGTGTCTCACAGGTAGACGGCCCCCGAGCGAGACTTCGCAGGAACCTTTCTCGGGGGTCTACGTATCGAACCGATACCCGGTGCCCTCGGCCCCGTACCTCTCGGATGCACCCGATTCCTGGAGGATGGGGCCGTGTCGTCCAGGGTCAGCAGTCCCACTACCGGAGCTCTCGTGCGGTCGATCCCGACGCTGCTCGTTCTGGTCGCGGTCGCCGTCGCTGGGACGGCCGCCACCGGAGCCGTTCTTCGCCCTTCGGCGGAGGCGCGTTCGGGTGCGCCGACGGGATCCGTATCGTTCTTCGGAGCCCCGGCCGGACTGGAACTGACCGACCAGGTCCCCGGCCCCGACAGCCCCTTCCCCGAGATTCGCGAGTTCTTCTTCACCCGGGTGGCCTACTCCGGCTACGGAGGGGGTTTTGGCAGAGGCCGGCGCAATTCCTGGTCCACCGACATGCCCGCAGCCGACCGCCACTTCATGACGGTGCTGAAGCGGCTGACGAACATCGACGGCTACGACTACGAAAACGTAATCCAGCTTCACGACCCTGCGGTCCGGCGATTCCCCTTCCTCTATGCCCTCGAGGTCGGCTACATGGATCTGTCGGAACCCGAAGTGCGAGGGTTGCGCGACTATCTCAACGCCGGCGGATTCCTGGTGATCGACGATTTCTGGGGACTGCAGGCGTTCGACAACTTCGAGCGCCAGATGGCCCGCGTGCTCCCCGGCCGTCCCATCGTCGACATCCCTCTCGAGCACCCCCTCTTCAATTCCTTCTATGACATCGAAGAGGTGCGCCAGACACCCGCCATCGGACGCGGGGTCAACGGCATTCCGACCTGGGAACAGCCCGACGCCAAGATCCCGATGGTGAAGGGCATCTACGATGACCACGACCGGTTGATGGTGGTCATCAACTGGAACACCGATCTCGGCGACGCCTGGGAGCACGCGGAAAACCCCTACTATCCGCTCGAATACTCCACCTACGCCTACCAGGTCGGAGTCAACATGGTCGTCTACGGGTTGAGCCACTGATGGGGGGACTCTTCGAGGCTCTTTTCAAGTACCGCTGGCTTCTGTTCGGCGAGGGCGACCTCAGCTTCGCGACCCCCTGGCCGATGGCCCTTCTCCTGATCGGGGCCGCGCTGGTCGCCGCCTTCGCCGTCGCCACGTACGGGTCGGCACGGGGCCGCTCGTCGGCGGGCGACCGCACGGTGCTCGCCACGCTGCGGTTGGCGGCGCTCGGGGTGCTGACGTTCTGCCTCATGCAGCCCACGCTGATCCTGTCGTCGACGGTTCCCCAGAGGAACTTCGTCGGGATCCTGGTCGACGACTCGCGGTCGATGACCCTCCCGGGTGAAGACGGTCGCGCGCGCAGCGACTTCGTCACCGAGACGTTCGGGGCCGACTCCGAGTTGATCGCGGAGCTGTCGGAGCGATTCGCCCTCCGTTACTTCCGTTTTGCGGGCGACGCCGGGCGCGTGCCCGGGCCCGAAGCGTTGGGGTGGAACGGAACCCGCACCGACCTCGCGAGCGCCCTGGATCGTGCTCGGGAAGAGCTGTCGTCGGTACCGCTGTCCGGCCTGATCGTCTTGTCCGACGGAGCCGACAACGCGGGACGGCCTCTCGCCGAGGCCCTCGTTCCGCTGCAGGCCGCTTCGGTGCCGGTGTTCACCGTCGGGCTGGGCGACGAGGCGATCGATCCCGATATCCAGGTCGGACCGGTCGAGTTGCCTCGCTCCGTGCTCCAGGGGTCGGCGCTGGTGGTCGACGTGCTCGTGTCGCACAAGGGTTTCGAGGGGCGCACGGTGCCGATCGTCGTGGAAGACGGCGGCCGGATTCTCACGCAAGACAGCGTTCGGCTGGAGTCGAACGACGAACCCGCGGTCGTTCGCGTTCGCTTCGCTCTCGAGGCGGCAGGACCCCGACGTATTCGCGTTCGGGTGCCGGCCCAGGACGAGGAGGCCGTGCCCGAGAACAATGTGCGCGAAGTCGCCATCGACGTCCTCGAACGCCGCCGGAAGATCCTCTATTTCGAGGGGGAACCGCGCCATGAGCTGAAGTTCATTCGGCGGGCGGTCGCCGATGACCCGAACGTGCAGGTCGTCACGCTCCAGCGTACGGCCGAGAACAAGTTCTATCGGATCGACGTCGACGGCCCGGACGAGTTGGTCGATGGCTTCCCGGATACGCGCGAGGAGCTTTTCGCCTACGACGGACTGATCCTCGGTAGTGTCGAGGCCAGCTTCTTCACGACCGATCAACTGCGCATGATCGCCGACTTCGTGTCGGAGCGCGGAGGCGGTCTGTTGGCTCTCGGTGGCCGCAATGCGTTCGCCGAAGGCGGCTATGCCGGCACAGCGGTCGAAGAGGTGCTTCCGATCGTGCTCGAGGAGCCCGCCTTCGATCGGCGCGCGGCCTATACCGAGGTCCTGGTCTCTCCGACGCCGGCCGGGCGCTCGCACCCGGCGGCACAGCTTCGCACCGACCAGGAGACGCCCGACTCCCTGTGGCAGGCGATGCCGGCCCTGTCGACGCTGAACCGGATCGTGCGAGTCAAACCCGGGGCCACCGCACTTTTGACCGGAACCAGCGAGACCGAGCAACGTGTGGTGCTCGCCCACCAGCGCTACGGGCGGGGCAAGGCGCTCGCCTTCGTCGTGCAGGACGCTTGGGTCTGGCAGATGCATGCCGACGTGCCGCTCGACGACCCGAGTCACGAGATCCTCTTTCAGCAGCTCCTGCGGTGGATCGTCGAGAGCGTTCCCGACCCGGTCGAAGTGAGAGCAGACCGCGACGCGGTCGAACCCGGAGAGCGAGTTCGCATCACCGCCACGGTGCTCGACTCGACCTACCTCGAGGTCAACGACGCATCGGTGCTCGCCACCGTCACCTCCCCCACGGGCGATCAGGAGCAGATCGTCATGGACTGGACCGTGGAGGAAGACGGTGTCTACGCCGCCGAGGTATTGCCGACCTTCGAGGGAGAGTGGACGATCGATGTGAGCGCGGCGGGTGGCGAGGTGATCCTCGGAACGGGGGCGCTCCAACTCAGCGCTGGGCCGAGTGACGCAGAGTTTTTCGACGCGGGACGGCGCACGCCCGTGCTCCGGCGCCTCGCACAGGAGACCGGCGGGCGTTTCTACACCCCCGACAACATCTCCAGCCTGCCGGAAGACCTTCAATTCACCGGGGCCGGAGTGACGCTCACCGAAGAGCGGGATCTCTGGGACATGCCGATCCTCTTCATCCTGCTGCTCGGGCTCATCGGCGCGGAGTGGAGCTACCGCCGCGTGCGGGGCCTCGTATGAGGTGGCCCTCGGCGCTCCGGGGGCTCGCCGCGACCCTGTCGCTCGGACTGGGTCTCACCGTCGTGGGTGCAGCCCCACTCTCGGGTCAGGACACCCACCTGCTGGTCGTGGTGGGGATCGGCGGAGATGCCGACTACCGGGAGAGGTTTCTCGAGTGGGGCATGACGCTGCGGTCCGCGGCGATGGAACGGTACGGGCTG
Organism: uncultured bacterium; assembly: GCA_965366355.1. Taxonomy (GTDB): domain Bacteria; phylum Gemmatimonadota; class Gemmatimonadetes; order Longimicrobiales; family Gaopeijiaceae; genus Gaopeijia. Next base: position 1,058 of record CBDUEZ010000088.1, on the reverse strand, counting down.
CCCGCCGAGCACGCCGTGCTCCTCGCGGAAGATCCGACCATGAGCGACGCCATCTCCGGGGAGTCGCGCAGAGAGGGGCTGGAAGCCGAACTCGGCGCGCTCGCCACCCGCGTCGGGCCCGAGGACCGCGTCCTCGTCGTACTGATCGGGCACGGCTCGTTCCGGGGCGCCGACGCTACGTTCAACATTCCCGGACCCGACCTTCCGCCGGGTGACCTGAAGAGCCTCCTCGATGCTCTCCCCACGTCCCGCGTGGCGGTGGTCAACACGGCGAGCGCCAGCGGCCCCTACGTGGAATCGTTGGCGGCCCCCGGACGCACCGTCATCACGGCGACGGCCAGCGGCGGCGAACGCAACGAGACGCAGTTCGGAGGGTTCTTCGCCGAAGCCTGGGTGGGCGACCAGGCCGACCTCGACAAGAACGGAGCGGTTTCGCTCCTCGAAGCCTTCCAGTACGCGAAGCGCGAAACCGCCCGGTTCTACGAGGAGCGCAACCTGCTGCTCACGGAGCACGCCCTTCTCGACGATGACGGCGACGCCGAAGGGTCGCGCGAACCCGGCGGCGAGAGCTCCGACGGTGCGCTTGCGGCCGGATTCACCATGGGGAGGCCGGGGGTTCGCACCACGGCCACCGATGGGGCGACACCGATTCCGACTTCTGCCGATTCCGTCCTGACGCGCCTCTACCAGGAGCGGGCCGACTTCGAGACCCGAGTCGCCGAACTCCGACGGCTCCGCGACTCGATGGATCCCGAGATCTACGACAGCGAACTCGAAGCACTCCTGGTCGACCTCGCGCTGAAGAACCGCGAGATCCGCGCTCGGGAGGGCGGCAACTGATGCGGGCGGCCGCACGATGGCTGGCCCTCGCGCTCCTCACGACGGGAATCGCGCCCCAGATCGCCTCCGCCCAGGATCTCTCCGCTGCCCGACAGGCCCTCTATACGGGGCGATACGCCGAGGCGCTGCAACTCGCGGAAGCCGGCGGCTCGAATCCCCAGGCTCTGGGACTGCGCGCTCGCATTCTGATCGAGACGGGACGCTCCGCCGACGCGGTT
>CBDUEZ010000087.1:0-13407 GCA_965366355.1 uncultured bacterium | reverse complement strand
GCACCCACCTGCACGCGCGGTCCCACCACGGCGTAGGGACCGACGACCACGCCCTCGGCCAGCTCTGCGGAAGGGTCGACCAGCGCGGTCTCATGAACCTGCACTTCGGCCCGCGCTCCGGCATCCACTCCCGAGTCGCTCATCGATCCATGATCCGCGCCATGAAGTCGGCCTCGGCCGCGACCTTGCCGTCGACCCGGCCGACCCCGCGCATGCGACACACGTGACGCCGAAACTGCACCAGCTGCAGTTCGAACACGATCTGGTCTCCGGGCGTGACCGGGCGCCGCCATTTCACATTGTCCATCGACATGAAGTAGACCACCTTCGAGTCGGGGTCGTCGACCTGGTCCATGAGCAGGAGTCCGCCCACCTGGGCCATCGCCTCGATGATCAGAACACCCGGCATGATCGGGTGACCCGGATAATGGCCCTGAAAGAAGGGTTCGTTGATCGTCACATTCTTGGTTCCGACGATCCGCTTGCCCTTTTCATACCCGGTGATGCGATCGACCAGAAGCATCGGGTACCGGTGCGGCAGGTACTCCATGATCCGCGCCGTGTCTACGATCGGCTGACCGCCATTGTACAGGGCGTGATCGAGCAGCGTGCGAGCCAGCAACATGTTTCCGGAATGGCTCGGTCGTTCGGCCACGATGTGGCCTCGAATTCGCGCACCCGTCAGGGCGAGATCTCCGACGATGTCGCCCGCCTTGTGACGAATGAACTCGTCGGAAAAGCGCAGTCCCGACTCGTTGATGATTCCCTTCTCATCGAGGATCACCGCGTTGTCGAGAGACGATCCGCGCGCGAGGCCTCGCTCGCGCAGCGCCTCGGCATCGGCCTTGAAGCCGAAGGTGCGCGCCGGGCCGATCTCCCGCCCAAACGCCTCGCCATGTGTGACGTAGCTCCCGAACTGCCGCCCGATCGCGGGGTGAGCGAAGTCGATCGTCGCCGAGATGCGCAGTCCATCGGCCGGCGTCGCGACGTACGAGGGCCCGTTCTTCTCCGCGACGTGCACGGGGCCCAGCACCTCGATGACGCGCGGTTCGGCGTCCTGCTCGACGACCCCGACGCCTTGGATCGCCTCGAAGAACGGGGTAAAAGAGCCGTCCATGATCGGCGTTTCCGGGCCATCGATCTCGACCACGACATTGTCGACGTCGAGGGCCTGGATCGCCGCGAGGAGGTGTTCGACCGTGGCGACCCGAACGTCTCCCACACCGAGCGTCGTGCCGTGGTCGGTGGCGACGACGTTGTCGACATGAGCCGGCACTTCGGGAGCCCCGTCGAGGTCGGTCCGCCGAAAGACCCGCCCGGTGTCCGGTTCGGCCGGATGCAGCGTGAGGCGGGCCGCCTCACCGGAGTGTGTGCCGACCCCTTCGAGGGTCACGGATGCTGCCACGGTTTGCTGCCGAAGTTCGCTCATGCGGCTAATGTAATTCCTGTCTTCCCGAGGGCGAACCACGGGCCGGTTTCAGTCACGATCGGTCATCCCGTCCAGACGCGCTTCGAGCAGGCGCACGCGCTCCACCAGCTTGGGAAGACGCTCCAGACCCGCCCGGGTGCGTAGGAACTCCCGATTCGGGCGCGCCGGCGTGCCCGCGACGGTCTCGCCCGAGGGGATGTCGCGAAAGACGCCGGCCTGTGCGGTCACTTTGACGCCGTCGCCCAGCACCAGGTGTCCGATGACGCCCGCCTGTCCACCGAGGAAGACCCCTGCCCCGAGGCGGGTCGATCCCGCGATCCCGACGAGAGCCGCCGCGGCACAGTGCGGCCCGAGCTGCACGTTGTGGGCGATGTGCACGAGGTTGTCGAGCTTCGTCCCGGCCCCCACCCGCGTGTCGCCGATGCTCCCCCGGTCGAGGGTGGTGTTGGCTCCGATCTCGACGTCGTCCTCGACGACACACCCCCCGACCTGCGGCACCTTTTTGTGCCCGCCATCGACCCACGCGTAGCCGAACCCGTCGACGCCGACGCGCGCACCCGCGTGTAGAATCACCCTCGAGCCGATGCGGGCCCCCGGGTAGAGCACCACGTGGGGATGGAGCACACAGTCGTCGCCGATTTCGGCGCCCCGTCCCACGACGACATGGGCGCCGACCCGGCTGCGCGCTCCCACCACCGAGCCGGGCTCCAGAACCGCGTAGGGGCCGATCTCGACATCTTCACCCAGCCGCACCCCTCGCCCGAGGACCGCGGTGGGGTGCACGCCGGGCGTCGGCGCGGTGGAGGGGTGGAGGGCGACCAACAGCGCCTGAAGCGCGCGGTGCCCGTCCTGGACGACGATCCTGGGCCGATCGGGATTCACCTGGTCGGCGAATTCCTCGGAGACCAGAAATGCCCCCGCCTCAGAGGTTGCCGCGGCTTCGAGGTATCGTCGATCGGCCAGAAAACCCAACGCGTCGGGGCCGGCCTCGCCGACCGGACTCACCCGGGTGATCGGCATCGCTCCGCTGCCGATCAAGTCTCCCCCGGTCACCTCGGCGACCTGCGCGAGCGTCCAGGCGGGTTGCTGGTGGTCCGTCATCTCTCCCTCCGTGGGGTCACCCTGTCCAGGCCGCCGTCTGCCGACCGTGTGTCACTACGAAGAAGGCCCGGTCCCCGCCTCATCGGCGCGGGACCGGGCCCCTGAAACGTCCCCGATGAATCAGCAGACTACTCTCCGCCAGGCGCTGCCGCTGCGGCCTGAAGGCGACGTAGCACCTCGTCCGTCAGGTCGAGGGTGGGATCGGCCGCGACGATCGAGCCGTCGGCGACGTCGAAAATGATGCCGTACCCACCATCGAGCCGCAGCTGCTCGATCATGTCCGACACGCGATCCATGATGGGCTGTACCAACTCCGAGCGCCGAGCCGTGGCCTGCTGGTCGAGCGCCCCCGCCATCTGCTGCAGCTCCTCACGCTTCGTGAGAATCTGCTGCTCCCGCCGCTGCTTCGCGTCGGGCGACAGGGTCAGCGACTGCGCCTCGTAGGCCGAGATCAGCTGATCGAGGGAGTCGGTGGCCGGCTGGATCTGGGCACGCATCGCGGCGAGATCCCGGTCGAACTGCTGAGCGGCCTCACGCGCACCGGGCGCCTGATCCAGGATCGCAGCCGAGTTGATGTAGCCGATCTTCACCGCAACCTGTCCGGCGGCCGGAAGCGCGGTCACGCAAACAAAGGCGAGAAGGAGGGCGAAACGTCGCATGGTTGTTTACTCCGTGTGTATTGCTGCGGTAGATCAGAATCCAGGGCCCATCCGGAAGTGGAGCTGCCACCCCGGCACCGTCTTGTCGAATCCATACGCGTAGTCCAGACCAATAGGTCCAAACGGCGTCACCAACTGCACGCCGAAACCGGCCCCGCGATACAGCCGGGAGGGGTCGATATCGAGCGGGTCGCTCCAGACGTTCCCCGCGTCCATGAAGGCAGACAGCGAGATATTGTCGTTGAGGCGCATCGCCAACTCAGCGGTCACGGTAAGGAAGGAATCTCCCAGCCGGTCGATGTCGGAGATCGATCCGCCTCGCTCCGGGAAGAACCCGAACGGGGTGACCGACGTCTCGTCATAACCGCGCAACTGCTGACCAAACTGTACACCACCCATCCAAAAACGATCGAAGGGGAAGTTCGACGGATCGCCAAAGATCGCCCCGCCTTTCACCGATGTACCGAAGGCGAAGATGATGGGTCGACCGCCGTCGGGCCCGTCGCCACCGAACTGACCGACCGGCAGCCACCACGTGCCGTCCACCAGATGACGGATGAAGTCACCGTCGCCCCCGAGCAGGCCCCCGTTCAGCTCCATGTTCCAGCTGAGTCGAGCCCCATTGGAGGGAAAGATGGGGTGGTTGAGCGTCGACCGGGTGATGCCGAGCTGGAACTGACTCTGCGTGCCCGGGGGGAGGCCGAAGAGCGAGTTGTCTTCCGTCGACTGCGACAGATCGTACGTCGTGCGGGCGATCGAGTACCCCGCGAAGATTCGCGTCCACCGGGCGCCGGGAATCGGCACACCCAACCGCACGGAGCCCCCGACCCGGCGGCGCTGACCCGACTGGAACGAGAAGAACCGGTCTCGCGCATTGAACAGCGACACGGTCCCCGTCGTGCGGGTCAGGAACAGCTGGGGGTCGGTGTAGCTCAATGTGAAGTTGTTCACATACCGCCCGAAGTCCCAGCGCAGACTCCCCGATTTCGCCTGACCGAAGAGGTTGGGCTGGTCGTAGCCGATGAAGCCGGCGAGCCCGATTCCGCCGCCTACCGAGGTGCCGAAGTTGATCGCCCCCGTCTGCTTCTCGACCACCTCGAAGGTGATGTCGACCTGCCCGGTCTCGGTGTCCGGCTCGACCCGCGGGAAGGGCAAAGGCGCCTCGAAGAACCCCAGGGCGCTGATGCCCTGGTAGCTCTGCAGGAGCCGGTCCTGACTGTAGACGTCGCCCGGCACGACCACGATCTGATCGCGAATGATCCGCTCGTAGGTGTAGTCGTTGCCCTCGATGTTCACCTGGCCGATGTAGGCCGGCTGACCCTCCAGGATCGAGAGCGTCAGCGCCACGGTCGGATCGTCTCCCTCCGACGCCGCGGGGCGTTTCTCGATGACCGGCTGGGTCTGGGCGAAGATGTAGCCGTCGTTGTAGTAGAGCTGCTCGATGCTCTGCTGAGCCGCCTCGAAGGCCAACTGGTCGAACACCCGCCCCAGCGTCTCCTCTTCTTCGGCTCCGGTGCCTCCGAAGCCCAGCGACCGCAGGATTCCTCCCCGCTGCGGCAGGAAGAAGCGCTCGAGCCGCTCGTCATCGAAGTGGCGATTGCCATCGATGTTGAGCGCCGCGATGCGGTACTGCGGGCCCTCGTCGATCTCGAGTTCGACCCGAGCCTTACCGGTCACGGGGTCGATGATCAGGGTATCCGACAACACCCGCATGTCGAGGAATCCCCGCGACGCATACAACTGGGGAATCCGCGTCGAGCGGTCGATTTCGAAGGCCTCCTGGTCGAACTCGCCCGTGCGGAACCACCAGAAGCCCTCCGGTCGGGTGCCCATCGCCGAGACGATTTCCTCGGCCGTGAGCTCGTTGTTCCCGTTCACGACCAGATCGGCCACGGTGACTCGGTTGCCCTCCACCACCTCGAAGACGAGGTCGAAGACGTTCTCGAGCCCCTCGACGGGGTCGAGCCGCTCCTGGATCGAGGCGAAGGGGATCCCCTCGTCGGCGAGGGCGGATCGCACCAGGCTTTTGCCGCGAACGACGGCCTGATGGTCATATGGCGCCCCTGCACGCACGCCGGCCGAGTCAGTGATCAGATCGGAGTCGGCATTCTGCAGGCCCACGATCTCGACCCTTCGCACCAGCGGCTGTTCCGACACGACGATGCGAACGATGCCGTGGCCGGGCTGCCCGAAATCCACGGCAAACACCTGGATGTCGGCAAAACTGCCGCTCCTCCAGAGCGCCCGCTCGGCGGCCTGGACATCGCGCGTCCCAATCGTGTCTCCGGGGAGAAACGGAATGAGATCGAAGATGTCCTGAAGTTCGATTCGGGAGTGCCCCTCGACCGCAATCGAATCGACGACCAGATCGAGAGCCTGCTGGCTCGCCACCGGCGTCGGCGCCCACAGCGCCGCACACGCGATCAACAGCCCAGCCGCTCCCTGTCCCCACCCTTTACATCCCAGCATTCGTCCGCTCAGGTCTGAGGCGAGGTCGAGCCGGTGCGTAGCAGCAACGTCTCCCCGTCATCGTCGACATCGACTTCGATCTCGTCACCTGCCGAGAACTCGGCCACCAGGATCTTCTCCGAGAGAGGATCCTCCAGATACCGCTGAATCGCCCGCTTGAGGGGCCGCGCGCCGAACTTCTCGTCGTAGCCGTGGTCGACGAGGAACGCGACCGCGGCGTCGGTGAGACGCAGCGTCATCGATTCCTCACCCAGCCGGCTTTTCACATCGGCCAGCAGGATGTGCACGATCTGGCCGATCTCGGCCTTCGACAGCGGGTGGAAGACGATGGTGTCGTCGACACGATTCAGGAACTCGGGATTGAACGCCCGCTCGATTTCGTCGCGCACCTTGTCTTTCATGACCTCATAGCTGGTCTTCGGATCGCTCGACTGGAAGCCCACGCCGCCCTTCGAAATGTCACGCGCGCCGAGGTTGGACGTCATGATCAGGACGGTGTTCTTGAAGTCGATCACCCGCCCGTAGTTGTCGGTCAGGTGGCCCTCGTCGAGCACCTGCAGGAGAATGTTGAAGACGTCGGGATGGGCCTTCTCGATCTCGTCGAGGAGCACCACCGAGTACGGACGCCGCCGGACCGCCTTGGTCAGGGCCCCCGAGTCTTCGTAGCCGACGTATCCGGGAGGCGCACCGATCAGGCGCGACACCGAGAACTTCTCCATGTACTCGCTCATGTCGACCCGAATGAGCGCGTCGCGGTCGGCGAAGAGGAACTCCGCGAGCGCCCGGGCCAGCTCCGTCTTCCCGACCCCGGTGGGGCCCGAGAAGATGAACGAACCGATCGGCCGCTTCGGATCCTTGAGACCCGCCCGCGAACGCCGGATCGCTCGGCTGATGGCCTCGATGGCGTCATCCTGCCCCACGACCCTCTCGTGCAACTCGTCTTCCATGTGCACGAGCCGCTCGGTCTCCGCCTGGGCGATCCGCGTCACCGGAATACCGGTCCAGCGGCCCACGATGAAGGCGACGTCTTCGGTCGAGATCTCCGGGCGATGCCGCTTGCGCTCCTCTTCCCATTCCTCCTGGCGGATCTTGATCCGCTGCAGAAGGTCGCGTTCGTCGTCACGCAACTCGGCCGCGCGCTCGAAGTCCTGATCCTTGATCGCCTCTTCTTTCTTTTCGGCGATGCCCTGGAGTTCGTCTTTCAGCTCCCCCACCTCGGGCGGCGGCACGGCCGAAGCGATGCGAGCCCTCGCGCCGGCCTCGTCGATCACGTCGATCGCCTTGTCGGGCAGGAACCGGTCGGTGATGTAGCGTTCGGCCAACTTGGCCGCGTGCTCGAGCGCGTCATCGGGGATCACGATGCGGTGGTGATCCTCGTAGTGCGGGCGCAAACCCTTGAGGATCTCCACGGTCTCCTCGATCGCCGGCGGATCGACGATGACCGGCTGGAAGCGCCGTTCCAGGGCTCCATCCTTCTCGATGTACTTGCGGTACTCGTTGAGGGTGGAGGCGCCGATGCACTGAAGCTCGCCACGAGCCAGGGCGGGCTTGAGCATGTTCGAGGCATCGATCGCGCCCTCGGCGGCGCCCGCTCCGACGAGCGTGTGCAACTCGTCGATGAACAGAATCACGGTCTGATTCTGCTGGATCTCGTTCATGACCGCCTTCAAGCGCTCTTCGAACTGACCGCGGTACTTGGTGCCGGCGATGACGGCCGCCATGTCGAGAGCGAGCACGCGGTGGCCCTTGAGCGACTCGGTGATTTCACCCTTCGAGATGAGCTGGGCGAGGCCTTCGACGATCGCGGTCTTGCCGACCCCCGGCTCCCCGATGAGGACCGGGTTGTTCTTTTTGCGCCGGCACAGGATCTCGACGACACGCTCGATCTCGGTCGCGCGGCCGATCGTCGGATCGAGCTTGCCCTGCCGGGCGAGATCGGTCAGATCGCGGCAGAAATGATCGAGAGCCGGGGTTTTGGACTTCTTGTCACCCTTTCCGCCCGCCGCGGGGGTGGGGCCGGTCGGGGCCCCGCCGATGCCCGCGGGCTCCGACGGCGAAACATCGCTGCCCAGCACCTTCAGCGTCTCGGCACGAGCCTCTTCGAGGCTGACGTCGAGAGAGTTGAGCACCTGGGCGGCGATTCCCTTTTCCTCCCGCAGGAGTCCCAGCAGAAGGTGTTCGGTGCCCACATAGGAGTGAGAGAAGTCGCGGGCCTCGGCCATCGCGAACTCCAACACCTTCTTGGCCCGCGACGTATAGGGCAACTCGCCCAGGGCGATCGTGGCTTTTCCCTTCCGGACCGACTCCTCCACCCGTTCGTGGATCTGATCGAGGTCGACGTTCAGGTTGGTCAGGACGGCGGCCGCCACTCCCTCACCTTCCCGGATCAGGCCCAGGAGGATGTGCTCCGTTCCCACATAGTCGTGTTGAAGCCGAATGGCCTCTTCGCGAGCCATCGCGAGGACTTTGCGAACGCGGTCGGTGAAGTTGTAGTTCATCGCTCTACTCGTACGTCCCGCTCACGCGCGTCGCGTGGGACGCTCGTCGGGGGAATCGCGGTCGTCCCGGTGGACGTCTCCCTCGGATCCCAGAATCCGCCGGACGAAGGCGGCGCGGTGGGCGTCATTTTCCTCGGGAGTCAGGTCGCGACCTGCCGCATCTTCAAGATGGGCCGGCTGCGTAAATATCATCAATTTGTTGAGTGTGTATACTCGAAGCGACGGGAGAAGTTTCAAGCTCACCCCCAGGCGCACGCCACTCAACAAGTTCATCAACTCTTCGAACGACAGGCTACGGGCATAACGCAGCAAACCGTACGCCCGCCATATCTTATCTTCGGTCACTGCCCCGGCGTCCCGAAGTAGAATCTGTCGCGCGTCCATCTCGTGCTGGATCACTTTTCTCACGACGCGGTCGAGGTGATCGACGAGATCCTCCTCGCTCTTGCCCAGCGTCGTCTGATTCGAGATCTGGAAAAAATTGCCTACGACCTCCGATCCCTCGCCGTAGAGGCCACGGAAGGTCAGGCCCACCTGGCCCAGGGCGTGGAGTACCTTCGAGATCTCCTTGGTCAGCACCAGTCCCGGCAAATGGACCAGTACCGAGGCGCGGAGCCCCGTGCCGGCGTTGGTGGGGCAGCTCGTCAGGAACCCGAATTCGTGGTGGAAGGCGTACGGCAGCTCCCGCCCCATCTCCTCGTCGAGCAGATCGACCATCGACCACGCCTCGCGCACGCGGAGTCCCGAGACGAGGGACTGCAGACGGAGGTGGTCTTCCTCATTGACCATCACATTCAGGGGTGCCCGCGACGACACGACCACGGCGGTGCCGCGGGCCGGTTCACCGAACGTCCCCGCACCCGACTTCTCACCCGACGACTTGCCCCCGATCAGTTCCCGCGATGCGAGCCGGCGCTCGAGCAGGATTCGACGGCTGCGGGCGTCGAGGTCGGGCATGTGGAGAATCGATCCGCCCTTCAGCACGTCCATGCGATCCGCATGCTGACGCACCATCGCAAGCACCGCCTCACGGTCGTTGACCCGGGCGCGAGGCCCGAAGGCGTGGCCCTGGAGGTTGCGAGCGAGGCGCACGCGGGTCGACAACACCACATCGGCATGGTCGCCCGACGCATCCAGCCATCCCAGTCCCATGTCGGGCACTTCACCCAGTCCGCTCACGGGTTCGACCGCGTCTCGAGGTCGCGAATCTCGTCGCGAAGCCCGGCCGCACGCTCGAAGTCCTCGGCATCGACGGCCCTCCGGAGCTGGCCCCGGAGTCCTTCGAGACGGCGCTCCCGTTGAGACGCCGTCGGATCGGGGGGGAGGTAGACCTTTCCGACGTGCTGCGTGCTGTTGTGGATCCGCCCCAGGAGGCCCCGCAGGTGTCCCTCGAACGCGGTGTAGCAGTGGGGACACCCGAGCCGGCCCGCCTCCCGGAACCCGCGAAAGGTCAGGCCGCAGAATTCGCACTTCTCGTCGATCGCCGCCTCGGGTTGGGGCGTGGGGCCACCGCCGCCCATCTGCGCGAGGAACTCCTGCAGAGGGAACGACGCGGTGGCCGGCCCCTGGGCCTCGAGCCCCTTGGCGGCCGCACACTGCTCACAGAGATGACACATCGTCATCTCGTTGTTTTCGATCTGGGTGAGGTGAATCACCGCCTCCACCTCTCCGCAATTCTCACACTTCATCGCAGCACGCGAGGTGAGGGGAACGTCATGCGGGCACCAACACGCCATCGACCAACGTCAACACGCGATCGGCGCGGCCCGCCAACTCGAGATTGTGCGTGACCAGAACCATACTCAGGCCCCGGTCGGCTCGAATGTCGAAGAGCAGGTCGTGGAGCGCCTGACTGGTGTGATGATCGAGGTTGCCCGAGGGTTCGTCGGCCAGGAGAAGAAGCGGCTCGTTCGACAGGGCCCGTGCGACGGCGACCCGTTGCTGCTCCCCGCCCGACAGCTCCGTGGGCTTGTGGTCGACGCGGTCGCCGAGCCCCACTTGCTCCAGGAGCGCTCGTGCCCGCGGGGCTTCTTCGGCGGCCCGCCCACCGGCGATGAGCCGAGGCATGAGCACGTTCTCGAGCGCCGTGAACTCCTTGAGCAGGTGGTGGAACTGGAAGACGAACCCCACGTGCCGATTGCGCACGGCCGCCAATCCCTCGGGAGACAGGCCCGAGACCGACGTCCCGCCGAGCCGCACCTCACCCTCGCTGCTGTGGTCGAGGGCCCCGATGATGTGAAGAAAGGTGCTCTTCCCTGCCCCACTCGCGCCGATGACGGCCACCGCCTCGCCGGCCTCGACGGTCAGGTTGACGCCCTGCAGAACGTGAAGCGACCCGCCCCGGGGGCCCGGGTAGCGCTTGTGCACATCGATCGCCTGGAGCGGCGGCGCATCCGCGCGCGGCTCAGTCATGGCGAATCGCGTCGACGGGTTGCAACCGCGACGCCTGAATCGACGGGTAGATCGTGGCGAGAAAGGCCACGACCACGCTCGCCCCGACGATCGTCACCACATCGGAGACGTTCAGCGACACGGGCAGGCGATCGACGAAGTAGACCTCGGCCGGGATCTTGATGATCTCGTAGCGGTCGAGAAGGAAACACAGCACCAGGCCGAGAACCGTCCCGAGCACGGTGCCGATGATACCGATCCACGCACCCTGCAGCACGAAGACCCGGAGAATGCCGCGGTCGGTCATGCCCATCGACTTGAGGATCCCGATCTCGCGGGTGCGATCGGCGACGACCATCACGAGCGTCGAGACGATGTTGAAGGCCGCGACGAGCACGATGAGAAACAGAATCAGCCCCATCGCCAGCTTCTCGAGCTTGAGCGCACTGAAGAGGGCGCCGTTCGTCGTGATCCAACTCTGCACCGAGTAGGGAAAACCGAGGCGCTCCTGAAGGTCGGCCGCGACGGCGAGTGCCTCGTCGGGGTCGTCGAGCTGGATGCCGACTCCCGAGACGATGTCGCCGATCACGAGGTCGAGGAGTTCCTGGGCGTCGGGCAGGGGCGTGTAGACGTTCTTCGTGTCGTAGTCGTACATGCCGGTCGTGAACGTGCCCGTGACCTCGAAGCGCCGGATGGCCGGGACGGGCGTGAGTGACGCCATCGAGGTCTTGGTGTTCTCGAAGGCGATGATCTGCACGGTGTCGCCCGGAAACAGCTGCAGGTTGTCGGCGAGCCCGCTGCCGACCAGCAGGGGCGGCAAGCCCGACTCGGGCCGCTCGAGGTTGTAGAACCCCGAAAGGATCATCTCTTCGAGACCGGTGCCCCCGGCGAGGGTCGAATCGACCGGAACCCCGTACAGGTCGGCGGGGCGCGTGTATTCGGTGCCCCGAGGCCGCAGGTTCACCGAGCTGAGAATGAAGGGCGAGGCCGTGCGCACGCCCTCGATCGAGCGCGCGCTGTCGAGCACGGGCCGCCAGTCGGCCATGCGCAGACTGCTGCCCAGTTCCAGCACCATCACGTGGGCCGTCGACGACAGGATCTTGCCGCGCAGGTCTTTCTGCATGCCGGTCATCACCCCGATGACCACGATGAGCGCCGTCACACCCACGGTGACGCCGCCGAGAGCGATCCAGGTGATGAACGACAGCAGTCGGCCGCCTCGGCGCGCCGAGAGGTACCGGCGCGCGATGAACCAATCGAGCGCGAGGCCGCCCCCGCCCTTCCCTCGCCCCGGATCGGCGCTCATGCCCCTACTCCTCGGCCCGCAGAACGGGAAACAGGATCACGTCACGAATCGTCGAGCGGTCGGTGAGCAGCATGACGAGGCGGTCGACCCCCATACCCAGCCCGCCCGTGGGCGGAAGCCCGTATTCGAGGGCCCGGAGGTAGTCTTCGTCGACCTGCTGGGCCTCGTCGTCGCCGCCGGCACGAAGCGCCGCCTGCTCCTCGAAGCGCTCTCTCTGGTCGAGCGGATCGTTCAACTCGCTGAAGGCGTTCGCCAGTTCGGCCCCGCACACGTAGAGCTCGAAGCGCTCCACCACGCCCTCGTCGGTGCGGTGGGGTTTCGCCAGCGGGCTCAATTCGATGGGATGGTCCATCACGAAGGTCGGCTGGATCAATCGATCTTCGACCAGCTCACCAAAGAGCTTGTCGAGAAGTCGGCCGCGGCCGGCATCGTCGACGTCGGCGATGCCGAGGGACTTCGCTCGGGCCCGGAGTTCGTCGTCGGAGAGCCCGGCCGGATCGGTGCCCAGCGCCTCGCCGAGCGCCTCCATGAACCGAATCCGCGCGAAGGGGGCCGCAAAGGAGACCTCGGTGCCCTGCACCTGGAGCGTGTCGCCTCCGACCACCGTCTCGACCAGATCGGCCAACATTCGCTCGGTGAAGGCGATGAGATCGTGGTAGTCCCAGTAGGCGCGGTAGAACTCGAGCATCGTGAATTCCGGATTGTGGAATCGGTCGATCCCCTCGTTCCGGAAGTCCTTCGCGATCTCGTAGACGGCCTCGAATCCACCCACGATGAGTCGCTTGAGATAGAGCTCGTCGGCGATGCGCAGATACATCTCGCGGTCGAGCGCGTTGTGCCGCGTGACGAACGGACGCGCCGAGGCACCTCCATAGAGGGGCTGGAGCGCCGGCGTCTCGACTTCCAGGAACCCTTCGGCGTCCAGGAATCGTCGCAGCTCCGTGACGATCCGGCTCCGGGTGCGAAATACCTCCCGCACCTCGGGGTTCACCGCGAGGTCGGCCGAGCGGCGGCGGTAGCGCGCCTCCTGGTCGGAGAAGCCCGAATGCACGACGCGCTCTCCCGTCTCGGCATCGACCTCGACTTTGCCGAACGGGAGTGGTCGGAGCGACTTCGACAGCAACTCCCACGAATCGACCCGCACCGTGACCTCACCCGTGCGGGTGCGGAAGGTGGGACCCGAGACGCCGATCCAATCGCCCAGGTCGAGAACCTCGAGGGCGAGATCGAACGACTCGTCGCCGAGCACGTTCTTCTTGAAGTAGAGCTGAATGCGGTCTCGGCCGTCTTCGATGTGCGCGAAGGCGCTCTTTCCGTGGCCGCGCCAGGCGACGGTGCGACCCGCTACCCGAACGGTCGGGCCGTGGCCGTCTTCGGCGAGGCGCTCGCCCCCTTCTGCGGCCTCGAAGAGGTCACGCGCCTGGTGGCAGTCATGGGACCGATCGAAGGAATAGCCGAACGGTTCGACACCCCGCGCTCGAAGGATCCCGAGCTTGTCTCGGCGCGCCTGCAGGATCTGTGTCAGCTCTTCACTCATTCGCCTGCGGGGCTCCG
>CBDUEZ010000086.1:0-13540 GCA_965366355.1 uncultured bacterium | reverse complement strand
GGACCATGGGCGAGGTGGTGAGCCCCGGCTAGTCAGCCTCGGAAGGTCCCCCTCAAGTCCGGGGGTGTCGCTCGATCTCCTCATTCGAGTCGACGAACGCGTCCCGTCCGCACTTCGCGTGTCATCGAGCACCTCCGGGCCGCTCGAGGTCCAGAAGCTGAACCGACTGAATGTCGAGGTCGTCGGTCATCACGCCCAGCAGATAGTCGGGACCCACTTCCGTGGGGCGGAACCGTGCCGGCAACTCCACCGTGCCGGTCCAGCGCCCTGTTGCATCGAAGATATCCCACTCGCCCATGGTCGCGGACCGTTCCGACCAGGGCGTCCGCGCCACGAACAGATTGCCCGAGGTGGAGAATGCCAATCCCTGGACCGCGGGAATCGCCGAGGGTTCGGGCACTTCGGCCATGAACCGGTTCGCCAGCGCGTCGTCACCCCCAGCGAAGATCGCCAGGGCTTCGCGCGCGGTCCGCCGCTCTTCATCGGTGGGTGCCCGACGAGCGTCTTCACGCCGGACGATCCGCTCGAGTCGCCCGTCGGGAGTCCAGATTTCGATCGAGTACTCGGGATTGAGGGCGATGGCGATCCGAAGGGGACCCCGGGAGGCCGCGAGGTGGGTTCGGGAGTAGTGTGGATGCATGGCGAACTGGGTGCGGCCGTTCGCCACGATCCCGAACTGCTCGACCCCTCCCCAGAGGCCGAGCGTGTCGACCGTGCTCCGATCCCGGGACACCCGCACGAGCCGCCGCATGTCGCGCAGGCGGCCCGGGTCGGGATACGGGTTGGGAGGTGGTTCCCCGGCCTCGGGTACGCATGTCAGGAGCGAGCGGTCGGGGAGCATCTGCGAGGCACATTCGACAAACCGTGGGAGCGCGGCCGGCGTTCTGGCGTCGGGAAAATCCTCGCGCACGACTTCACCCTCGGGAGAGAAGAACACGTGCTTTCCACTCCGGGCGTCTTCGACGATCAGGGTGTCGCCCGGCCCGGCGTAGACCGCTCGCGCCGCAGTGAACTCTCCCGGCCCCTGGCCCCGGCCCCCGGCCCCGTACAAATAGTCACCATCGGGGGAATACCACCGCACCTCGGCCGCACCACCATCGAGCACCACGATTCTGCCGTCGGAGAGGGTGAGGGCCGACGCGACGTGCGCGAACTGGTATTCCGGCTCGGCTCCGGGCGTCTCACCGATCACGACGCGGGGCGCCGAGCCGACGGTCCATCGCGGGGGGGCATCACCAGGGACGGGGCGGTTGGTGACGATCTCCGTGCCCGCGGAATCCGCGCGTTCAGGGGTCGCCTCGGTCACGTCGGGCCCTTCCATGGCACACGCCGTGGTGAACATCACGGCGGCCAGGACCGGGCACCTCCCGAGCCGGTCCCCCCAAGCACCTTGTGGTCCCATTCCCATCATCGTCCTCCCATCCCGTTCCATCGTGTTGTCGTCGGACCGTCCGATCCTGCGCGAGTATGCTGTCGCCCCACCCGGATGGGCAACGGTGTCGCCTAAAACCCCCCGCCTCCCGCGTCCGCCGACAGAGGCCCCGACGCTCAGGACTCCGTGCGCGTCCAGGTCACGTCGTAGTACATCGTCGCCTGACACGCCCCAGTGGCACCGATGGTGATGGAGCGGGTCCTGGTGCCGGCGGCGTAGGGCACCTCCACGGCGCCGCCGCGATTCGCCATGCGATCGTCCTTCTTCACGCCGTCCCACTCCGCCAGCGACAGGTGCACCGTGAAGCCGCTCGTGGAGGGGAGGTTGCTCCACCGGTGGTTGCGGTTGGTGAAGTTGATCGTGGTGGTCGCGTTGCGCTGATACATGGTGCCGTCCCAGGTGTTGTAGCCCGAGCTGGCCTGGGTCGGCCGGGCTCCGTCGGGGCCGCTCACGACGATCCGGTACTGGAATTCGCCGGGCACCTCGTCGCCGAAGACGTCGGTGTCGCACGAGCCCCTGATCTTGATGTAGCGGGTCTCGATGTCGACGCGGTAGGTGACCTGCGGGGCCTCGGGCTCGGGATCGACCTCGGGTCCCATGGGGCTATCGGCGCAAGCGGTGAGGGGGAGCAGGAAGAGGGTGGACAGAACGCGGCGGGAGTGAGGACGCAGGGTCTTCATGGAAGCCTCCGTGGGAGGGGTCGTCGTGTCAGGTTCGACCCCAGACGCGGAAGACGTCGGGAAAACGTGTCACACGCGACGATGCTGCAATCCAGGCGCCGGCCCAGGACCTTGCTGGGCCTCTGGCTCGCTCACAATACTCTCGTATGGATTCTGCCCAATCGACATCAGCCGCGAACGACTCGACGACCTCCACGGACGAGGAGACTCGGGTCGTGGAGCGTGCCACCCGTTTCGAGGAGAAGCGATCGCGAGAGCGAGAACTGGTTCCCTACCAGGTCGAGTTGCTGAAGCTGCAGGGGCACCTCGAGCGTCATACGAAGAAGATGATCGTGCTGTTCGAGGGCCGCGACGCGGCCGGCAAGGGTGGTACGATCCGACGGGTCACGCGCTATATGAACGAGAAGCACTACCGCGTCGTGGCCCTCGGCAAGCCGACCGAAGAGCAGCGCAGCCAGTGGTACCTGCAGAAGTACGTCACCCAGTTCCCTCGCGGTGGCGAAATGGTCCTCTTCGATCGCAGTTGGTACAATCGGGCCATGGTCGAGCCGATCTTCGGCTTCTGCACCCCGAAAGAGCACGCGGATTTCCTTCGTGGCGTCGTCGGGTTCGAGAAGGACCTCGTGCGGCAGGGCACGATTCTGGTGAAGCTCTATTTCTCGGTGACCAAGAAGGAGCAGCAGCGCCGATTCGAGCGGCGTCGCGACGACCCGCTTCGGCGGTGGAAGCTCAGCGAGATCGACGTCCAAGCTCAGGAACTGTGGGACGAGTTCACCGAGAAGAAGTACGAGATGCTCAACCGCACCCATACCGCCGCAACACCGTGGACCATCATCCGCTCGAAGAACAAGCACCAGGCTCGGCTCAATGCCATGCGCGTGATCCTCGGGGCGGTGGACTACGAGGACCGCGATTCCGCCATCGATTTCGTTCCGGATCGTGAGGTCGTGGTTTCCGGGGCGCGCGAGGTCGAGCTCATGGAGGCCGACCGGATTCGACGAGGGAAGTTCAGGCTGTAGGGCGGTGGTTCGATGGGTCGTCGCCTTCCCACTGGTCCTCGATTTCGAGCATGGGTCTCCGACGGCGTTGCACTCTCAGTTGGAAGATATCGGGCCGCGCGTAGTGTCCAGCCGCATCGAGTTGCCAGCGAGGGCCGATCATCTGATGGGGTTCGACATCGGCGTAGAGGATGCCCTCCTCCGCCTCCAGCGGACCTGCGACGATCTTCCCGTCGGGGTCGACGATCAGGCTGAGCCCGGGGTTGATCCATCCGCTGACATCGCCGAGATAGGCCGCCTTGAACTCGAGCGAGTCCGGGATATCGTCCGCGTGGAACGCCTGGCACGCTCCGATGACGAAACAGCGCCCCTCCTTGGCGACATGACGCATCGTGGAGATCCACGGTTCACCGCGGTCCCAGGTCGGCGCGACATGTATTTGCGCCCCCCCTGCGATGAGAGAGTAACGGGCCAGCGGCATATAGTTCTCCCAGCACAGCAGGCCGCTCACCCGCCCGAACGGCAGGTCGAACACCTCCAGATCACCCTCCGCGCCCTGGCCCCAGACCAAGCGTTCCCCAGCCGTTGGGATGAGCTTGCGGTGCTTTCCCAACACTGCGCCATCCGGACCGAGGTAGAGCAGAGTGTTGAAGAGCGTCGACCCACTCGCCTCGGAATTCTTCTCGTTGACACCGATTGCGACGGCGATCCCGCAGTCCGCCGCGACTTCACCTAGACGTGCGACTTCCGGTCCCGGGATGGAGATCGAATTGCCATGCAACTCCGCATAGAGCGCCCGCAGCGGATGAGTGTGCCCCGGCGGGATGAACCACACCCAAAGCGGGTAGGCGGGAACGAACGCTTCGGGGAAGACGGCGAGGCTCGCCCCGCCCCTCGCGGCTTCTTCGATCAGTCCGCAGGCCTTTTCGACGGTCGCACCGAGGTCCAGGAAGACCGATGATGCCTGCACAGCCGCGATTTTGAACGAGCCTGATTCCACGCCTGCCTGCTTTGCCGAGAGGGAGACCGCGTATCGGCTGATACTACCGAAGCTTACGGATTCCCGCTTTGGGATGACGTCCAGTGGCTTCCGCGGCTCGATTCTCTCGTTGCGCCACGCCCGTCGCGACAGCACCATTCCGACACGCGGCAGCGAGCCGCCCTCCTCCAGGTTGAGGGCCGGACCGACGCGCGCCGCTCCATGCGTCTCCCAGCGGCGACCGGGTGTGTCGTGAGAGGGAGCGCGCAACCCTCGAGGCGACCATGAGCAACATCCGAATCACGACGCTGGGCGGCGGCACGACAGCGGTCTCCTCTTCTGACCTGGAGGCGTTCGCCGCCACGCTCGACGGCTCGGTGGCGCTCCCGGACAGCGACGGGTACCAGGCCGCCACGCACATCTGGAACGGGATGATCACGCGTCGGCCGGCGCTGGTGGTCCGAGCCGCCGGCACACCCGACGTCGTGCGGACGGTGGACTTCGCGCGGAACCGGGGGCTCGAGCTCGCGATCCGAGGCGGCGGTCACAACATCGCCGGGCTCTCCCTCTCCGACGGCGGGATCACCCTCGACCTCTCGACCCTACGGGCAGTAGACGTCGACGCCGAGGCTCGCCTCGCCCGGGTCGCGCCTGGCTGCACCCTGGGGGACGTGGATCGGGCCACGCAGCAGCACGGCCGCGCGACCACCCTCGGGTTCGTCTCCGAGACCGGCGCTGCGGGCCTCACGCTCGGCGGGGGCTTCGGCTACCTCACCCGGCGGTACGGCTGGACGGTCGACGATCTCGAGTCGGTCGAGATCGTGACGGCCGAGGGAAGAGTCCGCCGCGCGTCCCGCGAGGAGAACGCTGACCTCTTCTGGGCACTGAGGGGCGGGGGCGGCAACTTCGGTGTCGTTACCGAGTTCGTCTTCAGGCTCCACGACGTGGGCCCGGCGATCACGGGGGGCCTGGTCGCGTGGCCCGCGAGCGAGGCCGAAGGCGTGCTCGAACTCTTCCGTAGAATCACGGAGTCGGCACCGCGCGAGTTGACTCTAGCCGTGCTGCGCCGGAACGCCCCACCCGCCCCCTGGCTTCCCGCATCGGCGCACGGGAAGCCGATGGTGGGGGTGGTCGTCTGCCACACGGGCTCGCCCGAGCAGGCCGCGCAGGATCTCGCGCCACTTCGTTCGTTCGGTGAACCGTGGGCCGATCTGATCATGCGGAAGGAGTACTCAGCCCAGCAGTCGATGCTCGACGCGACGCAGCCGAAGGGAATGGCGTACTACTGGAAGTCGGAATTCCTGCCCCGTCTCGGCGACGATGTCCTCGCCGACTACCATGCGCAGTTCGAAGGGCTCGAGGCACCGGCGAACCAGATCGTGCTCTTCCACATCGGCGGCCGCCTGAACGAGTTGGCGGAAGACGACGGCGCCATGGGAAACCGGAACGCTCGCTATGCTTGTGTCATCGCCGCCATGAACCCCGTTGGCGCACCCATAGGGTCGAGCAACATCGATTGGGTCCGCTCCGCATGGACGGCCATGAAGGCGCACGGGACCGGCGGAAACTACGTGAACTTCCAGACGGACGACGAACCGGCCGACCGGGTAGCCGAATCGTACGGTGGCAATCTCGCGCGCCTCGCTGAAGTGAAGGCGAAGTACGACCCAGGCAATCTCTTCCGCGTGAACCGCAACATCGCGCCGGCGGGATAGAGGGTGAGAGGAACGAGGCACTGATCCTTAGGTACGAGAACCACGCTCAGGAACATTCGCCCATTTCGGTCGAGGACCCGCCGCATCTCCGGCGAGCATCGCGGGATTCGGATCCAGCCCGGCCAGTCCGCCGCCCGTGATCGACGACGCACCCCGTGCGATTCGCGAGCATCGGCGTTGGCTCAAGTTGCACGTCGGCGCCGAGGCGTCCACCGACGGAGGCTCCGACCCGACGGCACGAGCCCCCTTCAGCCGAAGTGTCCCGAGAGCACCTTGGCGCGGTAGCGGAAGATGCCGGCGACCCGGCGGCGCACAACTGGTAGCGCGATCTCCCCGAGCGGCCAGAGCGGCAGGCGGTACCGCACCTCGTCGACCATGAAGGTGCCTGCGCCCTCGGGCTCGAACGTGTGGCGATGCACCCAGGTGTGATAGGGGCCCTTCAGCTGTGTGTCGACGAACGAATGGGGCGGGTCCCACTCCGTGATCTCCGTGCGCCAGCCGAACGGGAGACCGTTCAGTCGAAGTCGGTAGTCGATGAGTGTCCCGGCGCGCATCTCGATGGGACCCGGCGTGACGACCCGAAAGCGCAACGACGGTGGTGTGATGCGTTCCAGGTTCTCCGCGGCTGCGAAGAACGGAAAGACGTCGTCGATCGGGCGGTCGATGTACGCCGTGGCGCGCAGCACGTGGGTTCCGCCGGGGAGGTTGGCCCAGGACGGGTCGACGGTGGGAGGGCCCCGACGGTCGGGCGAGGTCATGCGTTAGGCCACAGCCGGGAAAAATAGTCACGCAGGCACTCGATGGATCGATCGAAGGGATCGATGCTCCGGGTCGCGCGCGCCTGCACGATCCCCCCTTCGATGACGGTAAGAGCCATCGCGGCGAGCGTTCCGGCATCCGGTCCATCATGACCCGACAGTGCCGGGTCGGCGAGACACCCCTGGAGGGCCCGGTGCAGCTGATCGAAAATCCGGCCGATCCGTTCCCGCGCGGCCCCAAGCTCGGCGGGGACTTCGACCGCGAGACCGCCCACCGGGCAGCCGAGCGTGAAGCGTGTCTCGACCATGAACGACCGGTAGGTGTCGATCACTCCGAAGACGCGCTCCAGCGGGTCGTCGGTGCGGGCGAAGACGGGGTCGATCAGCCACACGCCAAGTTGGCCCTCGTAGTGATCCAGCACCGCCTCGAGAATGTCCGTCTTGGTCTTGAAGAAGTAGTAGATGCTTCCGGTGCGGGCGCCCGATCGCTCCGCGATCTCGGCCAGAGACGTCGCGATGTACCCTTGGCTCCAGAACAGGTCACGGGCGCTGTCGACGATTCGGTCGCGGGTGTCGGATGCCACGGATCAGGAATCCTCTGTTGACTTAGTTGGGTGACTAACTAAATGTTGCCGGAACGCCCCGGGACAGCAAGGGGCCGTCACACCTCGGAGGGAGGTCGAGATGAACGGTATCAGTGTGAAACACGTGATCATCGGTGGGTTGCTCACCGGACTGATCATCAACATTGGGGAGACGATTCTCAACGCGTCCCTCCTGATGCCCCACTATATGGACCGGATGATGGCCTACGGGGTCGCGGAATCTCCTCACTCGGTCGCGATCTTTACCGCGTACGGCTTCCTGCTCGGCATCGTGACGATCTTCCTCTACGCTGCCGCACGGCCCCGATTCGGGGGGGGCGCGGCCACAGCGGTCATCGTCGGCCTGTGCGTCTGGGTCTTGTACTCCGGTTCGTTCGCCAACTTCCACATCGCGATCCCGATGCTGCCGGCCCAGGTGCCGTGGTGGACCCTCGCATGGGGTCTCGTCGAGGTGCCGCTGGCGACGATGGCGGGGGCGTGGATCTATCGGGAGGGGGCCTCCTCCTAGGCGGTGCCAACCTTTTGAATGCTAACGCCCGTTCGACGAGGAGGGCGGCCGCGACGCCTCGACCAGCATTCCGGACACACCCGCGAGCTGCGCTACGCCGATGAGGGCGGAAAGCACGACACCGCGTTTGAACCCGTGCTGGCGAATCGGAAAGGTGAACATCCTCCAATAGAACGACAGCGGCTCGGGCACCGGCGGGCCGTCGCCTCGGTCACGACGCCGCCGAGCAAGATGCACTGCGCCCCGTCCGTAAAGGTGGTGTTGCCGCAGGAACCCGCGACCGCCGAGCGTGTGATGGTGATCTACCAGGGCGTCGGGTACCAGACGCAGGTCACCCTGGGCCGCCCACCGCTCGCTCAGATCGCGGTCCTCCGCGGCGCTATGTCGAAAGGTCTCGTCGAAGCCCCCCAACGTCATGAACACGTCCCTGCGGCCGGCGAAGTTGTTGGATGTGTAGAACGGCCGCAGCGCGCGGCACGTGCCGAACGAATCGTACAGGAAGCTCACCAACGATTGGCTCGCCTCAGCCCACAGGTTGTCGGCCAGCGCGTTTTGGGTCCTCCCGCCGACGAGCGCGTCCGGATACCGCGTGAGGCCCTGCACCAACGCACGCAGCCAGCCGCGTCGCGGCCGGCAATCGTCGTCGGTAAACGCCAGGATGTCACCCACGGCTTCGGCCGCGGCCCGATTTCGCGCGACCGCAGGGCCCCGATTTTTTTCCTGCCGGAGTAGGCGCACCAGAGGCTGGGCGGGGCCTGGCGGAGTCCGGACCGGCTCGGGGCTACCATCGTCGACGATCAGGATCTCGAACCGGTCGGACGGATAGTCCAGTCGGCGCAGCGAGTCGAGGCACGCCTTCAATGCCTCGGGGCGCCGAAACGTCGGCACGATCACCGACACGAACGGGAGCGGTTCAGGCACGTGCGGTGGCCTCGTACCATGCGACGGCCGCAGCGGCCTGGGGCTGCAGTTCGCCGTCGTGGTAGGAGTCCGTCAAGCCACCGCCTCGGGCAGGTCGTCGATCAGGGCGCGGATCCAGGGCTCCGACGGAGGTATCCCCGCGAGGCGCCCTCGGATATCGAATTCGTGACGATCGAAGTCGGTCGGCATGGTCCAACGGACATCAAGGTAGCCCATCGCCTCGCCCACCGCCGAGACAACCGCCAGAAACGCCAGGAGGGGGATGAGCGTCAGGACCCGGCCTTCGAGATCCGAGGCCGCGCGCGCCCGTCGTAGCAAATGGCGGAGCCGTACCCCGGCCACTGCGGGAGAAGCCACCACGTACAGCAGGCGTCGCAACAGGGACCACTCCAGCCCGCGATGTGCCCCATATCGCCGGGCGACGAGAAAAGGGTCTCCCACCACCCGACGCCACCTCGTTTCGTTGATGTGCCACGTGCGCGCACGAGGCCGCAGCCGGAGGTCGAAGCCCGCGGCTCGCAACGCGTCGTGAAGGTGCGACTCTTCGCAGAGCATCGCATCGAGGTCGTCGCCGAATCCCCTCAGAAGGTCCATGCGATACACGGCGTTGTGATAGGGAAGCGCGTCGCGAGGGGCGTCGTGCCCCGGAGCGGCCATCTCGCCGTAGAACAGGAGCAGCGAAGCGAGGCTGCGGCGGGCGGTCGCATTGGCCGAGATGACGACCGGAGCGATGGCCGCGTCGCGCTCGCCCCACCCTTCAACCAACACCTCGAAGGTGTCGGGGGCCGGAAAGGAGTGGTTTTCCACCATCGCCACCAACGGAGCCGAAGCTGCGCGCACGCCCGCCACGGCTCCGACGCCACGGCTCTCGACGAGGTCGACTGCGACGAGGCGGGCACGAGGGAACCCGAACCCTGCCAGGTCGTCTGCCGACACGCACCCCCGGGGCGCCACCAGGAGCACCTCCATCGCGTCGACCATCGTCTGTCGGCGCAGCTGTCGAAGCACGGGCGTCGACTCGGCGATGCCCGTCCGGCTGACCAACACGACCGAAAGGCGGGACCCTTCGCTCATCGGTCGAGCTCCGCGACGAATCCGGCGACCAGGGGGTCTGTCACGGCCACCCCACCGAGACGCTCCCGAATCATGAACTCCTCGTCTTCCATGAAGGCGAATTCCTCCTGGCTCCCGAGGAGATAGGCCGCGCCCTCACCGAACGCATGTGTGAGCGCGAACGGGATCATGGCCGCAGCGGTCCGCAGCCCGATGCCGCCCTTCCGTTCGTCGGGAGACAGCAGCCGCCAGACGTTGCGAAACACGGGCAGCGCGATCAGGGGTGAGGCCGCGCCGTAGGCGATCCGGCGAGAGAGAGACCAGTCGCTCGACCGCACGCCCCCATATCGGCGCCCGCCACACCAGGCCAAGCCGAGAATCAGCTCCCAGGTCGCTTCGTTGATGTGGCGCTTGCGCACCGAGGGATCGAACCAGAGTACGCCGCCTCCCTCACCGAGGGCATGCCACAGGTGACGCTCGTCGCCGAGGAGACTCTCCAATCGATCGCCGTAGGGGGCGACGGCCTCGCGAAGGAACGAGCTGTTGTGCAGCGCCAGTTCCTGTCGCGGGCCGGCGGCGTGATCGCCCGTGTACATGCCGTAGCCCGCCGCGTGGGCGACACGACTGAGCGCACGTTCGGGATTGGCATTGAGCACCGCTGGCCCCACCCCTACCCGGCGCGGCACCGCGTGGGCCGCCATGACACGTTCCCCCCAGTCGGGCTCGGGAAAACAGTGGTTCTCGCTCAGCGCGACGACGGCTCCTCGAGCCGCTCGGACGCCTGCTGCAGCCGCGCGTCCGCGATTCGCGATCGGGCCCACTCCGATCCCTCGCGTGGCGCAGAACGGCCGAGCGAATTCCGGCGCCGCGGCGGCCGACGCCTCGTCGGGCGCCACGATCACCATCTCGATGCGGTCGGCGCAGGGAAGGGCTCCGAATGCGGCGAGAATGGGCTGAAGAGTGCGAGTATCGTCACGAGTGACGACCACCACACTCAGGGCGGGCTGGGGTTCGCTCACGCGCCGGGACTCCGGATGATGGAGGTGTAGTGGTCGAGGAGGTCGGGCACGACGGCGTCTTCACCATACTGTGCGTCGGCCCATCGACGCCCCGCGTCGCCCACGGCCGCCAGGTCGATATCGCCACCGAGCACCCGCTCGAGCGCACGCGCGAGGGCCCCCGGATCATCCGGGTCCACCAGATACCCCGTCTCGCCCTCCTTGATCAGTTCAGGAAGTGCACCGACCGCGCTCGCCAGGACCGGAGTCCCACGACGTTGCGCCTCGATCGCCACCAGACCGAACGGCTCCCCCCAGATCGACGGCACGCACTGGACCCAGGCGGCGGTGAGTTTTCGCTGCACCGCCTCACGGGTCAGCGCTCCGAAGAACTCGATTCGACCCTCGATCGCCAGTTCCCGTGCGAGGGATCGCAACATGGGCCCCGCCGGCCCCTCGCCCAGGATCCAGAGGCGGGCCTCTGGCCTTCCCTCGGCGGCAGTCGCGAACGCCCGCAACAAGACGTCGACACCCTTGGTGACGTCGAGGCGCCCGGCGAAGGCCACCACGGGGGTGGGCGACAGGGCGCGATGAACCGCGGGCGCCGGCACCCAGTGCGGCAGGACCGCATCGACCGACCACCCTCGCGCCTCGAACTCGTCGGCCATGGCTCGACTCGGGGTCAGGGTTCGATCGATCGCCGACGCCCACCGCCGCAGCAGCACGAGCTGTACGACCCGCGGAACGAGGCCCCGCACGCTCATGCACCCCTCACGCACACACACGCGCCCCGGCTCGTGGGGGCACCGGCGCCGGTCCGGGAGCAGCCGCGTGCCCGCCGGGCAGATCGAGCGGTATTCGTTGGCCCACCACAGAGTGGGGCGACTCCGAAGGAGCGGGAGGATCGCGGGCGAGGCCTGCGTGAGGAACATCGACAGGTGAACCACGTCCGGGTCGAAGGCGTGCAGCGCCCGCCGGAGCGCCAGGATGGCCCCTGGATTGGTCATCTCGGGAAGCGCCCGCGCGGCACCCGTCGTGCCAGGAAAAGTGAAGTCGGCTGCATGATCGGGGTGCGAGGCCCGTGCCGTACTCGCCAGGAGGCGCGCCTCGATGCCGCGGGCGCGAAGGGCCCGTCGAAGATCCTGCACGACGATCTCCGCTCCCCCGGCCACACCCTGATAGTCGTGCACGATCAGCACGCGTCGGAGCGTTCTCACCGAGCCTCGACCGCAACGGGTGCCCCATCGACGAGCGCCGACGCGCGCGCCGCCTCGACCACCTCGAGGGCCTCGAGGCCCGTCGCCGGCGTCGAAGCCGGGGGTGCGCCGCCACCGATTGCTTCGAAGAACGCATCGAGCGAAGCCGCGAACGACGGCTCGTGCCCTGGGGATCTCAGGAGTCGCGCCGGATGGAGATCGGCGAGCGCCCGTTTGATTCGCAGGGCACGCGCGCCCCGCCCCGGCGGCCGTAGCACAGGGGCGGGCCGCGCCTCCGTCAGATCGACCGCCAGATGCCCGCGCGTGCCGAAGAGATCGATGCGATTCGCGGCGGTGCCGACGACGAACGATGCCAGGATCTGGACCTCCACGCCGTCGGCGAGGGTGAGGTGCAGGCGGGCAGAATCCTCGGCGGACCTGCGGGCGCCCACGGTACATCGCACCGTGGCGACGGGACTGCCCGCCAGATGGGTGACCAGATCGATGTGGTGCGAGGCGAGATCGAGCAGACATCCCCCTCCCCGGGCCGGGTCGGCTCGCCATCCTTCGATCCTCTCGGCGGCCCACAGGAACCGGGATTGCACGGCGACGAGGTCGCCGAGTTCGCCCGAGGCCAACGTCCGAGCCGCGGCCTGCGCGATCGGGCTGTGCCGGAAGTTGTAGCCGACCACACCCACGGTACTGGCTGCACGCCACGCTTCCACCACACGTCTGCCCTGGTCGACCGAGGCGGCCAGCGGCTTCTCGATGTAGACGTGTTTGCCGGCCTGGAACGCCGCCTGGGCGACCGCCCCGTGCTCGGGCGTCGGCACCGCCACGATCACCGCCGGCACATCCGGGTCGGCGAGCAGTTCGTCCATCGTCGGAAAGGCGCAGGCTGGAGCGAGCCGGCCGAGCAGGGCGCGCCGCTCGGCGTCGGTCTCGACAATGGCCGCGAGGCGCGCCCGCGAAGAGGCCTCGAGGGCCGGCAGGTGCGCGATCTCGGCGATCCACCCGCACCCGATCAGGCCGACGGGCACGACGCCGGGTCGGTGCGCATGGTTGGGAAGATTCACGCCTCGACGTTACGACGGGCCCGGTCGCGGGGCCAGCCTTCCTCGCCTACGTTCCCCGCTCGTCGTCGCGGACCCCACAACGGAGTCGCCATGCCCGGGGGTTCCCCGCAGAACACACGAGCCGCCGAAGGTCGCGGCCACCTTCTCGACGGAGCAGCCTGGGGCATGATCGGTGAGGGCCTCGCCCTCCCGACCGGCCTGGCCACTGTGGTGCTCCTGACGCGGTCGTTGGGAGCGGCCGACTACGGACTCTACACGCTGACGGTCGGTTTCGTCTTGTTGCTCCAGGCCGGAATCAGCTCGCTGCTGGGCCGGGCGACGATCAAGTTCGCGAGCGAGACCGACGATCCCGACGCCGTCGGTGTGACGGCGCTCCGACTTCACCTCGCCATCGGGTGCGGGCTGGGCCTCGCGGTGGTGCTCGCTGCCCCGGTTGTGGCGCGTGTGCTCGGCGAGCCCTCGCTGGCGGTGTTTCTTCGCATCTTCGCGGCGAGTCTTCCCCTCGAGGCCGCCGCCGACGCGCACGTCCACATGCTCGTGGGGTGCGGCCGCTATCGGCGACGCGCGCTCGCCCGCGGCGCGTACTGGACGGTCCGGCCGCTGCTCATCGTGGGCCCCGTG
>CBDUEZ010000085.1:0-13587 GCA_965366355.1 uncultured bacterium | reverse complement strand
CAATGTGTGTAGCCGAAGAAGAGGGCCACGACCTCGCCTCGAAAATCGTCGAGTGTGGTCCATCGCCCGTCGGGTCGCTGGAGCCGGAGGGGTGGCGCGGACACCGGTTCGGCGAAGAAGGGGTCGGGAGGTCCCGGTGCACGGTTGGCCGACGGGCCGGTTCCCTGCACACCCAGGTAGAGAAGGGCAGCCAGGAGTCCCGTGGCCACACCGAGGGCGAGACGAAGAAGGCGAGGCGACATGCGCCCAAGTTCACGAGTGCAACGGTCCTCCTCAACCCTGTGTCCCACCCCATGAGACGAAGAGGACGGGAAGTGGACGAGTTCCGGGGACCACGGATTTGACCGACATCGCACTGATCGAGGGCGCCCTCAAGGGCGATGCCGGCGCGTTTCGGCAGCTTTACGACGCGCACGTGGACCGCGTGTACCGATTGGCCTACCGCATGTGTGGAGACGACGACATGGCACGAGACATGACCCAGGAGACCTTCATCCGGGTGCACGAACGGCTGAACCAGTTTCGGGGCGATGCGGCCTTTTCCACCTGGTTGCACTCGATCGCCGTGTCGGTGACCCTGAATGGGCTCCGCAAAGCCAAACGCATTCAGGGTCGGGAAGAGGCGCTCGACGACGCGGTTCCCATCGCCGCTGCGGCACCACTCCGCGCCGAACCCGACCTGAGAGAGCGGCTGAGTGCAGCCATCGCGGCCCTGCCGGAGATCTACCGCTCGGTGTTCGTCATGCACGACCTCGAAGGCTACAACCACCTGGAAATCGCGACGGCGCTCGAAGTCGCCGAAGGCACCTCAAAGGCCCGCCTGAGCAGGGCGCGCTCCCGGCTGCGAAAGGCCCTCGACGACTTCGCTCCGGAATACGCCTGATGGATAGGGAGCCCGACGACCTGCTCGAAGATCGCGACCTTCCCGACACCTGGGTTCACATGGCGCGCTCCACCTACAACTCGCCCGGCGAGACGCCGCGTGAGGAGATCTGGCGGGGTCTCGAGACTCGCCTGTTCCCGCAGACCACCACCGACACGCGGCGCCCGATGGCGCCGTGGATTCCGATTCTCTCCGCGGCTTCGATCGTGCTGCTGCTCGGCGTGGGCGTGGGACGCTGGTCGACGTCGGTCCCGAGTGTGAGCGAGCAGGGCGCGGTTCCGGTCGCCCCGGCGATCACCGCTCGGGCTCCTTCGACTGCGGCCGTGCGCTTCGCGACGGCGCGACATCTCAACGATGCCGAGGCCCTCCTGGCCTTCGTAGCGACCGACGCGCGTCAGGGCCGGGTCGACCGCGATCTCGCGCAGTGGGGAAGCGGGTTGTTGACCCAGACCCGTTTGTTGCTCGACTCCAGGGTCGCCGACGAACCCGAGGTCAGGAGCGTGCTCGAGGACCTGGAGATCGTGTTGGCCCAGATCGCCTTTTTGGGTGACCCGGGCGTCGACAGCGAGAGGTTGAGAAGTGAGTTGGACCTGATTTCACAGGGGGTCAGCGAAGGCGGAGTGCGTACCCGCATTCGCTCCGTGCTCCCCTCGATGATGCCGCGGCTCTCGGCTGCGGACGACGATTGATCGAATGTTGAACCCGATACGAGGAACGACGATGAGACGCATGTGGACGATGGGAGGGGTGCTCGTTCTGGGACTCGCGGCCGTCATGCCGAGCCAGGCGCAGGTGCCGGACGCCCGACGGGCCGAGGTGGCGCGGCGATCGAGCGAATTGGCTCTACAGGCTCGAGTCGTTCAGTCGAGGGCGCAGATCGCCGAGCGCCGGCGGGCCGACGAGGCGCGGCTGCTGGTCTCGCGGAGCCGGGCGGCCTCGCGGAGCGAAGCGGCGGCGAGGGAGCTCGGGCGAGCGACCCTGCGGACCAGCCTGGAGGCCCCGGAGGCGTGGCTCCCGCAAGACCCGGCCGACTCGTTGTATCGGGCGGCCCGTGGCCGACTCAACGAGCGACGGTATGCCGAGGCGGCGACCGCCTTCGCCGCGATTCGGGCCGACTATCCGCGGTCGGGATACGTGGGCGACGCCTACTATTTCGAAGCGCTCGCCCGGTCCCGCCTGGGGGCTCAGATGGAGCTGCGACGGGCCCTCGAGTTGCTTTCGGCCCAGAGCCGCGACTTTCCGGCCGCCGCCTCGCTGGCCGAGGCGCGTGCCCTCGCGGTGCGCATCGAGGGTCAACTCGCCCAGAGGGGCGACGCGATGGCGGCCGAGTCGCTCGTGGGTGCTGCTCGCGGCCGCTCGGGGGCCCAGGTTGCGTGCGATGACGACGACCAGGCGCTGCGGGCCACGGCGCTGAGCGCGCTCCTGCAGATGGATCCGTCGCGGGCGCGTCCGATCCTGCGCGAGGTGCTCCGGAGCCGCGACGAGTGTTCATCGGAGTTGCGGGCCCAGGCGGTCTTCATTCTCGGGCAGGATCTCGACAATGGGCCCGACGACGGTACGATCGAGCTGCTCCTCGAACTCGCCCACGGCAACCCGGATCCAGATCCGGAGGTCCGGCAAGCCGCCATTTTCTGGCTGGCCCAGACGGGGCGTGACGAAGCCATCGACGCCCTCATCTCGATCCTCGAGGCGGGGACGGCCTCGGCCGAAGTGGCCGAGCAGGCGATGTTCGCACTCGGTCAGGCGGGCAACCCGCGAGCTCTGCAGGTGCTGCGGGACTATGCCACGAATCGCGACGTCGACCCCGAGCTCCGCGGCAATGCGATCTTCTGGTTGGCTCAGAATCAGGGTGACGACGCCGGACCGTTCTTGAGGTCTCTCTACGAGTCGCTCGACGAAGCCGAGCTCAAGGAGCGGGTTTTCTTCGCGATCGCCGAGACCTCGTCGGAGGGAAGCCTCGAGTGGCTGACCGCCCGGGCGCTCGATCCGAATGAAGACGTCGAGGTGCGGACGATGGCCCTCTTCTGGGCGGCGGAAGCGGGACTCACGTCGGCCCAGGCATTGCAGATCTATCGCACCGCCGAGGATCGGGAGCTTCGCGAACAGGCGATCTTCGTCCTGACCCAGGTCGCCGACGATGATGAGGCCGTCGATGCCCTGATCGAGATCGTGCGGTCCGAAGAAGACCGTGAACTTCGCGAGCGGGCCGTCTTCTGGCTGGGCGAGAGCGACGATCCGCGGGTCGCCGACATTCTTCTCGAGATCATTCGGGGAGGCGGGGGAGGCGACCGGTGAGTCGCGGCTTCGGTCGGGCCGCGAGGGTGATGCTCCTCGCGGTCGTGGGAAGCGCGGGGCTCCCGCCCGGGGGAGCCGCGCAGACGGGCGACGCCCTGCAGCAGCGCATCGCCGAGACCGGCCGTGATCGTGTGGCGTTCCGGTTCGCCGTCGACGACGATGTCGCCGTGTGTGAGAACGGGTTTCGGAGGGGCGACGACGCCGACGGAACGCACTGGGGTCGCAACGTGAACTCCTCACGAGCGTGTCCCGGGGGCCCCCTGGAGGTCGTGGTGCTTCGTTCCGGGGCGGTGATGCGGGAGATCGACATGGGACTGGTCGGGGATCACCCCCACGATGTCGATCTGGGAGAGGTCGACCCCAGCGAGGCCTCGGCCTGGCTGTTGAGCCTGCACGCCCGTGGCGCGCCCGACGATGTGGCCGAGGAGGCGATGGTCGGTGTCGTGGTAGCGCGAGGGGTCGAACCCGCCGCGGGCCTGCTGGAGCTGGCCCGCGACCGGCAGATCCCCGGAGATGTGCGTCGCAGTGCGTTGTTCTGGGTGTCCAACGAGGCGGCCCGCGGCATCGACAGCACGCTGGTGGGTATCGCGGGCGACGAGGCCGAGGACCAGGAGGTGCGTGATGCGGCCATCTTCGCTCTGTCGCGGAGGCCGTCGGGCCAGTCCATTCCCGCCCTGATGGAGTTGGCTCGCTCGGCTCCGCACGCTCAAACCCGGCGAAGTGCGCTCTTCTGGCTGTCGCAATCCGACGACGATCGGGTGACCGAGTTCTTCGCCGAATTGATCCTGGGAGACCGGGGCGGGAGCGACCAACGCGAGTGAGGGGGCGGGATGCCGCAGCTATTGCGCAGCCAGGCGAACCATGGCGGGCCCCGGAGGGGCTGTGTAGAATCTATGCCCGGCGCCTCACTCCCTGCTGCCCAGCCGCATGAATCCCTCTTCCCGCCCTCTGTCGGTTCTACTCGTCGAATGCGATCCTGACGGAGCTGATCGGCTCCGTGGACTGCTGGAGCAATCCAGTGGCATGGACAGCCCCGATACGCGGGTGGAGCAGGTCACCCACCTCGATGCCGCGCTCGAACGTTTGGCGTCGGGCGGCGTCGACGTCGTGCTCCTCGACCTCGACCTGCCCGATTCCGAGGGACTGACCACCTTCGAACGGGCCTCGGCGTTCGCGCCCGATGTGCCGTTCATCATTCTCGCCGACGTCGCCGACGCTCGACTGGCGGTGGGTACGGCCCAGGGAGGGGCTCAGGACTACCTGGTGAGAAGTGAGATCAAGCCGTCGATCCTGGCGCGCGCGATCTTGTACGCGATCGAGCGACATCGACTGCTGGCCGCTCTTCGGAGCCTCTCTCTCATCGACGACCTGACCGGGCTGTACAATCGCCGCGGATTCACGGAACTCGGCGAGCAATACATCAAGCTGGCCTGGCGATCCGGGCGCGCCATCACTCTGGTCTACCTCGACGTCGATCGCTTCAAGAACATCAACGATACTCTGGGCCACCACGTCGGCGACCGGGCGCTGAAGCGAGTGGCCGAGGTGCTGCGCTCGACGTTTCGCCGGTCGGACATCATCGCCCGCATCGGCGGCGACGAATTCGCCGTCCTGGCCCTGGAAACCTCGGGCGAATCAGCCGAGTGGCTGGCCCAGCGCCTGCGCGAGGGTGTCTCGGTCGAAAACGCCTCGACCCACGAACCGTTTCGCCTCGCGGCTTCCGTGGGGGTCGCTCGTTCGATGGGCGACGACCGGCTCAGCCTCGAAGACCTCATGGCTCAGGCCGATGCGGCCATGTATCGCGAGAAGCGGGCCAAGCAGAGGGTCGCCTACCTGTGACCGGGCGCGGCCCGGTGACGGTCCTCGTCGTCGACGACGATGCCGACGCCCGCCTCCTTCTCCGGGCGATTCTCGAGAGCATCGATCTCGAGGTCGTGGAGGCCGCCGATGGGGCAACGGCACTCGACGTCGTCGAGGCGCGCCCACAGCTTCGACTGGTCCTGCTCGATCTGCACATGCCGGGACTCAGCGGCTGGGACGTCCTCGACCGGCTTCGAAGCGACCCCGCCCGCTCCGCCCTTCCGGTCCTGGTGCGGTCCGGTTCGTCCGAGCCCGGCGAAGAGGCCACCCTCCGGAAAGCCGGGGCCGACGACGTCGTCTCAAAGGCCGACCCACCCCTGCACCTCGTGGCCAGGGTCCAGGCGCTCCTCCGGCGGATCCCACCCAGTCCGCCCGTGTAACCGAATTGACACCCCCCGCCCGCGACGTCAGCTTAACAGGCTGTTGCGGGTATCGGGTCTATTTTCATTGAACCACGCGGGCCGGAATGTTCAAATCGGTGCGGGGACGTCTTCTCACGGTGCTCATCATCTCCCTCGCGGCGATGTGGCAGTTGTATTCCAACTACCGTGACACGGGATCACCCATCAAACTGGGCCTCGACCTCCAGGGCGGGATGCACCTGGTGCTCGAGGTGGACGACTCTCTCGGGACCCTGACCCCCGAGGCGCGGGCCGCCGGAATCGATCAGGCCGAGCAGGTGCTTCGAACCCGGATCGACGAATTCGGGGTCGAGGAGCCTCTCATCCAGAAGTCGGGTACCGAGCGGCTCATCGTCGAGCTCGCGGGGATCTCCGATACGGATCGGGCCCGAGACATCATCCAGCAGGCCGCGTTCCTCGAGTTCAAGCTCGTCGATATCGACGGCATGAACGACCAGGCCCTGGCCCGAGTCGACCGAGCCATCGTGGCCTCGCTCGGCGTCGACTCGCTCGCTGCGCTCGGACGGGATGTCGCCGGGCCCCAGGGCAATCTTCTCGATGCCATGTTCGGCGACTCCACGCAGGCGAGTGACTCGACCGGCGAGGTCGCAGACTCGGCCGCCGGGACGCAGACCGCGGAGCCGGAAGCGCCGAACCTGCGCCCGTTTTCGTCGCTTCTCGCGCAGGGTGATGCTCCAGGCACCTACCTGGTGGCCTCTGAAGACGTCCCGACGGCGCAGCTCTTTCTGGCGACTCCTGCGGCCAGTTCCGCTCTCCCCCGCAATATCTCGCTCCAGTGGGGCGACGAGACGGTGGGCCTGAGTGCCCGGAACTATCGCCGACTCTACATCCTGGTCGACGAAGCGTTCATGACCGGGGAATATCTGCAGGACGCGCAGGCGCAGCGCGATCCCCAGTTCAACCAGGCGATGGTGAACTTCCAGTTCAATCGCGCCGGCGGACGCCTGTTCTCGCGGTTCACCGGCGCCAACGTCGGAGAATATCTCGCGATCGTGCTCGACGGTGAGGTGATGAGTGCCCCGGTCATTCGCGATCGTATCGGGGCCTCGGGTCAGATCGAGCTCGGCGGATCTCCGCTCGAGGAGGCCCGCGACCTCGCGCTCGTGCTGCGTGCCGGTGCCTTGACGACGCCGCTGCGCATCATGGAGGAGCGCACGGTGGGCCCGTCGCTGGGACAGGACTCCATCGACCAGGGTGAAATCGCCGGAATCATCGGGATCATCCTCGTCCTGGTCATCATGGTCGGGTATTACCGCGTGGCCGGGATGCTCTCGATCGTGGCCCTGACGGTCTACCTGATCCTCGTCATGGGGGGCATGGCCGGCATCGGCGCAACGCTTACCCTGCCGGGTATCGCCGGCCTGATTCTGTCGGTGGGAATGGCGGTCGACGCGAATGTGCTCATCTTCGAACGAATTCGAGAAGAGCTCGCGGCCGGCCGAGCCACCCGAACCGCCGTCGACGAGGGATTCGGTCACGCCCTGTCGGCCATTGTCGATGCCAATGTGACGACGCTGATCACCGCCCTGATCCTGTTCCAGTTCGGAACGGGTCCGGTGCGTGGGTTCGCGGTCACGCTCTCGATCGGGATCGTCGCCTCGTTCTTCTCGGCGATCTACGTCACCCGGACCTTCTTCCTGCTCTACCTGCAGGGTAAGAAGGCATCCGACCCCATCAGCATCTGAGTGCCATGCGACTTTTCGGCAGTGCGAACTACAAGTTCATCGACAAGCGCCGGAAGGCCTACGTCATCTCGGCAATCGCGATCGCGGCTGGCTTTGTCGCCATGATCGCAAACATCGGGCTGATCGGCTCCTGGCAGAACTACGGCGTCGATTTCACCGGAGGGTCGATGGTGCAGGTGCACTTCGACCAGCAGCGTGACGTGGCCGAAGTTCGCGAGGCTCTCGGCGGAGCGGGCGGCCCCGGTGTGACGACGTTCTCGGGCGAGAACGAGTTCGTTATTCGAGCGGCCCTCGTCGAGGGGGCCTCCGTCGATGCGGTGCGGCAGGGAATCGAGGGGCAGCTCGAGGCGGCCTTCGGTCCGGGATCGTTCGAGATCTCGCGCACGGAACTGGTCGGACCGAAGATCGGTGCGGAGCTTCAGCGGCAGGCACTGTTCGCGATTCTCTTCTCGTTCGTGCTGACCCTGATCTACCTGGCCATCCGGTTCGAATTGCGCTTCGGCATGGCTGCGGTCATCGCGACGATGCACGACATCCTGATCACCCTGGGCTTCCTCGCCCTGTTTCGGGTCGAGATCGCGCTGCCCACCGTGGCGGCCATTCTCACGATCGTCGGGTATTCGCTCAACGATACGATCGTCGTCTTCGATCGGATCCGTGAGAACATGAGCAAGAAGGGCGCGCGCAAGCTGGATCAGATCGAATTGATCGACCGGTCCATCAACGAGACGCTTCCGCGAACCGTGCTCACGTCGGGTACCACGCTCGCGGTGCTCGTGGCCTTGCTCCTGGTCGGGCCCGCGGTCATTCGTGACTTCTCCCTCGTGCTGATCCTCGGTGTGGTCATCGGAACCTACTCTTCGATCTTCGTCGCCTCTCCCGCGCTCGTCGAGATTCGCAAGCGCCTGGGTGAGGGTGACAAGGATCGCAAGAAGAAGCGTCGCCCCCAGGCTGCTTCGGTCTAGAGCAGACGTTCGCCAGCGGATGTTGTTCGACAGCCACTGCCACCTCACCGCAGACGCCTTCGACGACGACCGCGACGAGGTCGTTGCCCGAGCCCGCCGAGCGGGTGTGGGGCGGCTGGTGACGATCGCCTCGAACGCGGACGACGCCGAGAGCGCACTTCGATTGATCGAGGGTCGGTCCGACATGTGGACGACGGCTGGCGTGCATCCCCACGAGGCCGAGGCGGCCACCGCAGAGGAGTTGGCCCGGGTCCGGGCCCTGCTGTCGAACCCCCGGGTGGTCGCGGTGGGGGAGTGTGGACTCGACTTCTTCTACGACAACGCACCGCGAGAGGCGCAATTCTCGGCGTTTCGCGCGCAGGTCGCCCTGGCCGGAGAATTCGGGCTTCCGCTCGTGGTGCATTGCCGAGAGGCCGACGCCGAGATGCTCGGCGAACTCGACGGTGGCGCCGGTGAAGTGCAGGGCGTTCTGCATTGTTTCAGCGGGGGCGACGACTTGCTGGAGCGCGCCCTCGACAAGGGATGGTACGTCTCGTTCAGCGGCATGGTGACCTTTCGAAAGTTCGAGGGGGCCGACCAACTCCGGCGCGTGCCCGACGACCGGCTTCTGGTGGAAACCGACGCCCCCTACCTCGCGCCGGTCCCCCGACGCGGTCGCCGCAACGAGCCGGAACTGCTGGTGCATACCGCCCGCATGATTGCCGAGTTGAGGGGGCAGTCCATCGAGGAGATCGAGCGGATCACGACGGCCAATGCCGAGCGGTTCTACTCCGTCGGGCGCGGGGCCGGCGAGACGTGACGCGCCGGATTCACGTTCTTCCCGACGCCGTTGCCAATCAGATTGCCGCCGGCGAAGTGGTGGAACGGCCGGCCTCGGTCGTGAAGGAGCTCGTGGAGAACGCCATCGACGCCGGTGCCACCCGGGTCGACGTTCAGATCGAGGCGGGGGGCAAACGCCGCATACGGGTGTCGGACGATGGCGTGGGTATGGAACGGGCCGATGCGATTTTGAGCCTCGACCGTCATGCCACCAGCAAGATCCACCGCGCCAGCGACCTTCAGGGAATCCGCAGTTTCGGCTTTCGGGGCGAAGCACTCCCCAGTATCGCCGCCGTCTCCAGGCTCCGGATCGAGACCCGTACCACCGATGAAGACGTGGGAACGAGTTTACGGGTGACCGGAGGCTCCCTTCTCGACGTCAGCGACGTGGCGCGGCGCCCCGGCACTACCGTCGAGGTTCAAGGGCTGTTCTTCAATGCCCCCGCTCGGAGTCGCTTCTTGAAATCGGCCGGGGCCGAGGCCCGGGCGGTGTCGGAGGTCGTCACCTCTCTTGCGCTGGCGCACCCCGACGTGGGGCTGGGGCTCACCTCCGGAGATCGAGTGATGCTCGACCTCGCCCCGACCGACGATCTTCGGGAGCGGGTCGCGAAAATCTGGGGCGACGACGCGGCGAAGACCTTGATCCTGGTGCACCTTCCCCTCGGGGCGACGATCGTGCGCGGGCTGGTTCAAAGACCCGACGCCGCTCGCCCCGGCCTTCGGCGAGCACACCTCTTCGTCGGCACACGGCCGTTTCGGGAGCCCGCCCTCGTGCGCGCGGCCGAGCGCGGCTATCGCACCACGATTCCGGCACGCGCGAAGCCCTGGATGTTTCTCTATATCGACGTGCCGGACGGCTCCGTCGACGTGAATGTGCATCCCGCGAAGGCCGAGGTTCGCTTTCGAGACCGTGCCTCGATCGAGGAGGCGGTCGAGGCCGCCGTGCGATCGGCCCTCTCGCAGGCGCCCAGCGCCGCTCCCGTGGGAGACTCCGCTCCCGTATCGGGCCCCGCCACGACGACGGTGCGCGAGTCGCGGGAGGGTTCGCGATACCCCCGCCCGGAGTCCTCCCCCGACGTCGACCAGATGGCCCTCTTCGTCTCGGGCCCCGGCCCGAGCGATCCGCCGGGCCCGGACGGAGAAGCGGGCGCGGGCCCCGCGACGGCCGAAGAGCTGCTGCCCGTCGAACGGCCCCGCCTCATGCAGTACCACCGTCAGTGGATCGTGGCCGAGGCCAGAGAGGGACTGCTGATCATCGATCAACACTCCGCTCACGAGCGGGTGCTCTTCGATCGCCTGATGACGGCCTACGAGGCGGGTGGGGCGGAGGCGCAGCGGCTGCTGTTTCCGCTCACCGTTCGTTTCACCGGTCCCGAGTTGCGGGAAATCGACGACGTTCGGGGGCTGTTGGCGCGCGCTGGCTTCGAAGTGGAGGTCTTCGGTAGCGATACCGCGATCGTGCACACAGTGCCCAATCCCCATCCTTGGTTCGACGCGGAACGGTGCTTCCGCGAAATGGTCGCCGAACTCACCGAAGGGACGAGCGACCTGATGCGCTCTGCGCGAAATCAACACGAACGCATCGCGATGACCTTCGCCTGCAAGGGGGCGATCAAGGCGGGGCAGGCGTTGTCGTATCCGGAGATGCAGGAGTTGTTCGACGCCCTGTTCGCGACCGAACTGCCCTGGCACGACGTGCACGGCCGGCCCACGATCGTGAGGCTGTCGAATGCCGAACTCGAGCGAAAGTTCGGCCGGTGAGACCCCGCGCGTTGGCGCTGACGGGGCCCACCGCCGCAGGCAAGACGGCGATTGGTCTGGCATTGGCGCGCCGCATCGGCGCCGAGATCATCTCGATGGACTCGCGGCAGGTCTATCGGGGCATGGATGTGGGCACCGATAAAGTCACGCCGTCGGAGCGGCGGGGGGTACCCCACTTTGGTCTCGACCTCATCGACCCCGACGAATCCTACTCCGCCGGACGCTGGGCCCGCTCCGCTCGAGAGTGGATCGACGAGATCGAAGGTCGCGGCCACACGCCCCTCCTGGTCGGAGGGACCGGCTTCTTTTTGCGGGCGCTCCTGCAGCCCATCTTCCGGGAGCCCGACCTCGATGCCACGCGGCGGGAGGCGTTGCGTCGCTGGCTCGACGCCCAACCCCTCGACGTACTCGAGCGGTGGACGACCGCCGTCGATCCCGATCGCGCCCCGGTGGCGCGGGCCGGCGGCCGACAGCGAATGAGTCGCGCGCTCGAAGTCGCGCTCTTGAGTGGCCGGCCTCTCACCTGGTGGCATCGTACGGCTCGGCCCGACGGCGAGCCCGTGCCGTGCCTCGTCGTGTGTCTGGAGGTGCCCCGTGAGGAACTCGACCGCCGGATCGACGATCGCG
The DNA here is from genome assembly GCA_965366355.1 of uncultured bacterium. Lineage (GTDB taxonomy): Bacteria > Gemmatimonadota > Gemmatimonadetes > Longimicrobiales > Gaopeijiaceae > Gaopeijia. The sequence continues at coordinate 2,270 of CBDUEZ010000085.1, read as the reverse complement.
TGGCTCGTATGGAAGAGCGCGGCTTCATCGACGAGGTGCGGGCCCTCCTCGATGCGGGGTATTCGACCGATGCGCCCGGGATGACCGGCACGGGGTATCGCCAGATCGCCGCCATGCTTCAGGGCGACCTGACCCTCGACGAGGCTCTGGACCAGGTGCGGCACCAGACCCGGCGGTACGCGCGACGGCAGCTGACATGGTTTCGCAATCAGCTCCCCGCTGAGACTCTTCGGATCGAGGCGGGCCTGCCGCGCAGCGCCATTCTCGACCTGATCGAATCCGCCTGGCACGAGGCCCGGCTCACTCCCGCCCCAGACCCGACGCGTATTCCGTGAAGATCGGCTTCGTCTGTTCCCCGTCGCTTCGCCGCGTGATCCTTGAGGAGGCGGGCCGATGAACGCCTGGGAAGCCCTGATCCTGGGGTTCGTCCAGGGTGCCACCGAGTTCCTCCCGGTCTCCAGTTCCGGCCACCTCGTGGTCGCGCAGGAACTCCTCGATGTACACATCGATGGCGTCCTGTTCGAGATCGCGGTGCATGTGGCCACCCTGCTGTCGATCATGCTGGTCTACCGAACCCGCATTCTCGATCTGGTGCGCGGGATGGCCCGTCGCGAATCGGACGCGTGGAGCTACGTGGGCCTCCTCGTCGCCGCGACGATCCCCGCTGCCGTGATCGGCCTGGCGTTCGAAGACCGGCTCGAGGCGCTCTTCGATGATCCATGGGTGCCGGGGGTCGCGTTTCTCGTGACGGGGGTCGTGCTCTGGTCGTCTCGCGCGGCTCTCGCACGCGACCCGAAGTCCAAACCGTTTCTCCGGGCCGCGATCCTGATCGGCTTTGCCCAGGCCTTCGCTCTCGTGCCCGGAATCAGCCGGTCGGGGAGTACCGTCGTGGCGGCCCTCTGGCTCGGAGTGGCCCCGGCAGAGGCCGCCGCCTTTTCGTTCCTCATGGCCCTTCCGGCCATCGGGGGAGCGGCGGTTCTCCAGATTCCCGACATTCTCGCCGGACCCTCGGGCATTCCCACCGCCGCCCTCCTCGTGGGTGGGGTGGCCGCGGCGGTGACGGGGGTGCTGGCGATCCGAACCTTCGTAGAGATGCTGAAGCGCCGGAGTTTCTACCACTTCGCCATCTATCTGTGGCTGCTCGGTACCGCCTTCCTCCTCTGGATCGCACTGCGATGACTGCTCGCTCAATGGAGATGTCGACCCTCGATGCCCTCATCGAGGGTGCGCTGACCGAAGACATCGGGGCAGGGGACTTCACGACCCTGTGGACCGTGCCGGAGGCCGCCAGGGGTCGGGCCGAGATCCGCGCGAAGGCACCGGTCGTGATCTCGGGTACCGATCTTGCCCAGCGGGTCTTCGCCACGGTCCAGCCGAGCCTTCGCATCACGCTCGAAGCCGGTGACGGTGCCCGCCTCGATCCCGGCGATCGCCTTCTGTCGATCGAGGGTCCCATGAGGGGCATCCTCACCGCCGAGCGCACGGCTCTCAACTTCCTGGGCCGGCTTTCGGGAATCGCGACTCTCACCCGACAGTTCGTGGATGCCGTGGCGGGGTCGAGGGCTCGCGTGATCGACACCCGTAAGACGACTCCGGGCTGGCGGGACCTCGAGAAGGCGGCCGTGCGGGACGGCGGCGGGGTCAACCATCGCATGGGGCTGTACGACATGGTGTTGATCAAAGAGAACCACATCGCGGCTGCGGGCGGAATCGTACCCGCGCTGGAGACGGTGCGAGCGGCGAACGGGGCGGGGCTCCCGGTCGAGATCGAGGTTCGCTCGCTCGACGAACTCCGCGTGGTGCTCGAGATCGGGGTGGAGCGGGTTCTCCTCGACAACATGTCGCCAGACGATCTTCGGCGCGCCGTCGCCCTGAGCCGTGCTTCGGCCGACGGCGGGCCGGCGCTCGAGGCGTCGGGGAACGTCACTCTCGACACCGTCGCCGCCGTCGCGGCCACCGGGGTCGACCTCATCAGTGTGGGGGCGCTGACCCATTCCGCTCCGGTGGCCGATCTGTCTCTCCGGGTCGTCGGCGGGGCATGAGCCCCATCTCGGCTCCTCACCCTGACCTCACGCATTGGCAGGGCGAGCCGGTGGGGGTGTGGGAGGCCGTCTGGGGAATCCCCCGCCTCGAAGCCTGGTCCGTGCTGGGATCGACCAACGACCGCGCCCGTGATCTGGCGCTGGAGGGCGCATTGCCCTGGACGGCCGTGGTCGCCCTGCACCAACGCGAGGGACGGGGCCGGTCGGGCCGCCCGTGGCAATCCGGGC
>CBDUEZ010000084.1:0-13691 GCA_965366355.1 uncultured bacterium | reverse complement strand
TCATCGTGACCGCGCTGCGTCCCCATGGACGGAGCGTGCGCGACCCGGCCATGATGGTGGCGAGTCTGGACCACTCCATCTGGTTCCATCGTCCGTTCCGAATGGACGAGTGGCTGCTCTACGTCGTCGATGCCCCGGTGTCGGGAGGTGGGCGGGGATTCGCCCGCGGGAGCTACTTCACGCGCGACGGGCAATTGGTCGCCTCGGTCGCCCAGGAGGGGCTGATGCGCGTGCGCCGCGACGATCCTACGGAGTCGACTCCAGGCACGTCTTGAGCCTGAGCAGCGTCTCTTTGAGTTGCCGGAGCGAGGCGTCCTCGATGACCCGTTTCGGTACGAACCGCAGCACGCCGGTCGGCTGGCCTTCGACGGAAAGGGTGATCCGGGTGGAGGTGTCGGCGTCGTCCCACTCCACCACGCTCGTCGCCTGCAAGGTCGAGTCTTTGGTCGTACGGTAGACCACGCGGCGTCCCGGCTCGACTTCAACGGCCTCGTAGGTGTTGTTCACCCGTTTGCCGAGGAACTCCGACACGTAGTGCTTTCGGGTGCCGACCCGGGTCGGGCCGGGTGGTTCCTGCGAGGCTTCCCGTAGGGACGGCTGCCATTCGTGTTCGCGCGTGACATCGTCCATGTAGTCCACCACTTCGGCGCGCGGACGATGCACCGTGATACTTTCGGAGAGGCGGGCCATGTCGGGGAGGGGTGGGGGTGGAAGGGGCGAGCTGCGAAGGTCGGACCCCTCAACATAGCTCCGGACTCCGGTGGGGGCTGTCGCCCGACGAAGGCCCGCGTCAGCTTGTCGCCATGGCAACCCTACTTGTTCCCGACCTGGTCTGGGACGGCCGCACGGCGCAGCGCCACTGGGGAATCACCGTCGAAGGGGGTCGGATTGCGGCGGTGGGCCCGCTGGCCGGTGTGCGTGCTGCCCGTCGCGACGCCTCGACGACGACGTCGCTCGTCGAGGTCCCGATGGCCGGGCGGGCGTTGGTGGCTGCGCCGGTCAATGCGCACTCCCACGCCTTCCAGCGGGGCATTCGCGGACGAACCCAGACGAGACCCGTCGGTCGCGCCAACGCCGATTTCTGGAGCTGGCGCCGCGAGATGTACGATGCCGCGTTGTCGTTTTCGCCCGACACCCTTCACGAGGCCTCGAAGGCATGCTTTTCCGAGATGCTCGAGGCCGGGTGGGGGAGTGTGGGCGAGTTTCACTACCTCCATCGGGCCCCCGACGGTCGCCCCTACGACGATCCACTGCAGCTCTCGGACTCGGTCATCGAGGCGGCTCGGGAGGTCGGGTTGCGGATCTGCCTTCTCTACGTCGCCTACGCCACGGCGGACGTCGACAGCTCGCCCCTGGAGCCCCGACAGCGGCGCTTCCGGGCCGACAGCGTCGACGAGGTCGTGCGCGCGGTCGAAGATCTCCGGGCCCGCTGGGCGCACGATCCCACGGTGTCGGTGGGCCTTGCTCCGCACTCGGTCCGGGCCGTGCCCCGATCCTGGTGGAGGCCGCTGGCCGAGGCCGCAGAGACTCTGAACATGCCGCTCCATGCCCACGTGTCGGAGCAGGTGCGGGAGGTGGAGCGGTGCATCGAAGTGCACGGGCGGCGACCCGTGGAACTGCTCGCCGACGAAGGGGTGCTGTCGCCGCGTTTCACGGCGGTTCATGCCACCCATCTGACCGACGGTGAGGTGACTCTCCTGGCCGAGGCCGGCGCCCGGGTTTGCGCCTGCCCTTCGACGGAGCGGGACCTCGGAGACGGAGTGCTTCCGGCCGGACGGCTTGCCGCCTCGGGAGTGCCGATATGCCTCGGGTCCGACAGCCACTCGCTCCTCGACCCCTGGGAGGAACTCCGGTTGCCGGAGTATCACCTGCGGCTGATCGAGCGGCGAAGAATCGTGCTGGCCGAGGAGGACGGTGGGTTCATGCGTTGGGCGCCCGGGGCGCTGCGGTCGGCCACCGAGGTGGGTGGAGCCGCCCTCCGCACCGGTGCCGGACGAATGCAGGCCGGAGCGCCGGCCGATCTCGTCGCTCTCGACCTCGCACACCCCACGTTGGCTGGCATGGACGACGACTGTTTCGCGGAGACGGTCGCCGTGGCGGCACGGGCTGGCGTCTCATCGCCGGTCCGGTTCGGTCCGGCCCCGTCCGGGGCCTAACCTTGGCGCGTGAGCTCTTCGTATAGGCGTTGGTGGGCTTCGACCCAGGGGCCCAATGCGTATTCCTGTGCGAGGCGCTCCTTGGCCCGATCGGCCTGGAGTGTAGCGGCCTTCGGATCGCCAATGAGGTCGTCGACCGCCGCGGCGAGCGCGGGCGGGTCGTCGGGTGGCACGAGCCTGCCGGCGCCCCCGTCGAGCAGATCGGGCACACCGCCGACGGCTGTGGCGACCACCGGCACGCCCGCCGCCATCGCCTCCAGAGCCACGATCGGGGTGCCTTCTGTTCGTGAACTCAGCACGAGCACGTCGAAGGCCCGCACGAGCCTTCCGGCATCGGGCACGAGTCCGAGAAAAGCCACCCGATGATCGAGCCCGAGTGCGGTCACGATCGCCTCCGCGTCGGCCCGCTCTGGTCCGTCGCCCACCATCGCCCAGTGGGCCCCTTCGACGGCGGACTCGGCCGCCGATTTCACGAACACGTCGGGTCCCTTCTCCGGGCTCATGCGACCGATCCAGCCCACCACGGGTCCCGCGGGGGGAAGTCCGAGAGCGACACGTGCCGGACCGGGCTCGAGGGCCGGGAGGGAGGAGGCGAAGGCGTTGGGAAGGATGGAGATCGTCTCCGGCCGCACACCTCTGCGCTGGAGGATGTCGACCAAGGGGCGAGACACCGCGAGCACGCGATCCATGCGACGAAACGCCCGGATCTGCAGCCACTCGTAGATCGCGTTCTTCCAGCCCCCGCCCGTGAACCCATGCACCGTCGAAACGACCGGCACCCCGACGCTGCGGGCCGCCCCGGAGTCGATCACGTCGGCGCGATATCCATGGCAGTGGACCACGTCGACCGACTCCGAACGACACAACGCCGCGGTTGCGGCCCTCTCCATCGAGTAGCGTCGCGAGGGCACGCCCGTCACCGTGACATGAACGCCGTGCGATCGAAGCACGGCGCCGAGAGGGGGGTTCTCGCCCGGGTCTACGACCAGGTGCGCGAGCACCCGGGTGCCCCCCTGTACCAGCCCGGCCGTGAGCATCGAGACGACCGACTCCATTCCTCCGACACTGGCCGGGGCGAGCACATGCAGGACCGTGGTCATGTGGAGTCTCTGAGCCTGGGGTGTGGTGGGGGGTGGACGGAATCTGTCGTCCACGCCAGTGTCGAAGGAACCCCCACGCCGTTCGAGGCGTGGGTTGCTCGATCTCGCCGAGGTGCCGTTGACCATCTTTCGTGACCACCCCCGGCGATGGCTGTTGTTCTGGGGCGCAACGGTGGCGCTCCTCACCCTCGGGCCGGGCGATCCACGTGGTCCGGCGACGCCGTTCCTCTGCTTTCCGTGCGGAAACTGGGGAACGGCCGACGCGATCCTCAATGTGGCCCTGTTCGTCCCGGCGGGCATTCTCCTGGGCTGGGCCGGTGCGGGAATCCTTGCCGTGGCGGCGTTGGGATTCGGATCGTCGATGGGGATCGAGGCGATCCAGACCGTGCTTCCGGGCCGGTACCCGACCGCCGCCGACGTTGTCGCCAACGGGGGCGGAGCTCTTCTCGGCCTGTTGTGGGTGCGCTGGGGGGCGGCGTGGTTGGACCGCGCCCGGGTGGTCGGGGCCCTCGCGGCGCTCACCCTCGTGCTCACCGCTTTTCTGGCCCGGCCCGCTCCTCCGGCAGGGCGCCTCTTCGGCCAACACACGCCCGAGCTGGGGGGTGTGCCTGCGTATGAGGGCACCGTGATCGAGGCGCGGGTTGCCGGATTGCGAGTGCCTTCGCGCGAAGTCGACGACTCCGAGGCGTTGAGGGCAGCGCTCGGCGACGACGCCCGGGGATCTGTGGTTTTCCGGATGGCACGCCCCGTCGACGTCTGGACCCCGGTGTTCGCCGTCTTCTCGGCCGAGCAGGAAGAAGCGCTGTTCGTCGCCGTGCGACACAGGGATCTACTCCTGCGCACGCGAACCGTCGGCGGCGCTCTCCGTCTCCGGGCACCCGCCGCCGTGGTGGGCGAGGCGCTGCCCCCCGTACCCGCCGGAGACCCCGTCTCCGTGGCGTTCGGGCCCGGACGGAATGGGCGCTGTATCGAGGTCGCGGGGGTGGAGAGTTGCGGCTACGGCGTTCGTCCGCACGAGGGGTGGAGATTTCTGCTCGGCGGCGATGCGTGGGACCCCTGGAGGCGGGGGCTGATGACGCTGGTATGGGTCGGGCTCCCGTTCGTCCTTCTTTTCCGGGCCCGAGGAACCCTCCGCGAACGGGTGCTCATCGCCCTCGCCCTTCTGGCCCTGGCGCTTTCGCTCCCCTTCGGGTCGGCGCTCGCCCTCGGGGGCTACTGGACCCTGGGGGTCGGAATGGCGGCTGGATCACTTCTCGGTGACCGATGGCGACCGAGTGGGTGTTGGCATGCCCAGGACAACGGAACAATACTCTAGGCAGAGCAGTCACACTCTTCCCCGCGTTCGTCCACTCTCAGAATCCCTTACGAACGACCCGAGCCTGCCGATGCTGACGGGGCGAGAGGTCGTGCTAAACGCGAGGTCCGGGTCCCGCGCGGGCCCCGGACTTGATGTCATCAGGAGCCGGATTCGATGAACGAAACGGTGCGGGTCGTCCCGTACATGGCCAAGAACAACACCGGGCGCACGATCTTGATGGTCGTGCTCCTGGGCATCGCGGGCCTCCTGGAGGGGCTCGGGATCGCTGCGTTGTTGCCCCTCATCGAGTTGATGGCCAACGCGAACCCGGAGAACCCGAGCCGGTTTCTCCAGGTCGCGGAATCGATGCTCGGCACCATTGGGCTGGAGCCGTCGGTGCCCGTCTTGTTGGGGACGATGGTCGCCTTCATGACCATGAAGGGCGCAGTCACTCTCCTTGCGATGCTCCAGGTCGGTTTTATCGTGGCGCGGGTCAGCATGGAGCTCCGGCTCCGGCTACTCCGGGCGGTGGTCAACGCCGAGTGGGGTCAGATCCTGCGGTACCCGTCCGGCTTCATCGCCAATGCGATCAGTCAGGAGGCGGCCCGGACCTCGATGGCCTATCGCGAGTTCTGCAACCTTCTGGCCGAGGCCATTCAGGTCTTCGTGTACCTCGGACTCGCCTTCCTGGTGTCTCCGCAGACGGCCCTGGCCGCCCTCCTCGCAGGGCTGGTCATCATCTTCATTCTTCGGCGCTTCATCGCGAAGTCCCGGACCGCCGGACAGAGCCAGGCGCGCATTCTCCGCACCATTCTCGCACGGCTCGCCGATGCTCTCCCCAGCCTCAAGCCGCTCAAGGCCATGGGAATGGAGCGCTATCTTCTTCCCCGGCTCGAGAGCGAGACGCGGGCGTTCTTCGACGCGCAGCGTCACGAAATCACGGCTCATGAGTTCATCTCCCGCGTGCGGGAGCCGATTCTCGTGGCGCTCCTGGCCCTGGGACTCTGGTTCGTCGTGGCCTTCGCCGCGATTCCCGCAGAACAGATGGTCGTTCTGGCCGCGCTCTTCTATCGCACGGGCACGAGCCTCACCAACATGCAGACCCGGTGGGCCTCCGTCGCCGTGGGAGAGGCCTCATTCCAGTCGATGATGGAGCACATCGACGCGGCAGAAGGTGCCCGGGAGCAGTGGCCTGGTGATGCCGAGCGGCGGGACATGAGCCTCGAGCGTGAACTACGCATCGAAGATGTGGGCTTCAGCTACGGCGACCACGTCGTGCTCACGGGTGCCTCGGGTGTGGTCGAGAAGGGACGCTTCGTGACCCTGGTCGGACCCTCGGGCTCCGGCAAGACGACGCTCACCGACCTCGTAACGGGACTGATCCGGCCCACCAGTGGCCGGATTCTGATCGACGATGTCGATCTCGCGGAGGTCGACCTGCGCGACTGGCGCCGTTGTATCGGCTACGTACCGCAGGAGCCCATGCTCTTCAGTGACACCGTGCGCGCCAATGTGGCGATGGGTGAGGAGGAGTACACCGACGAGGAGATCGAAGGTGCGCTTCGCCAGGCGAATGCGTGGGCTTTTGTCTCGGCCTTCAGCGACGGCCTCGATCATCGGATCGGCGAATCGGGCACCAATCTTTCCGGCGGGCAGCGGCAGCGCCTGGCCATTGCGAGGGCGTTGCTCAAGAAGCCGTCCCTTTTGATTCTGGATGAACCGACGACGGCGCTCGACCAGGTCTCCGAAGCGGAAGTGTGTCGCACGGTGGCGGGCCTTCGCGGCGAATTGACGGTACTGGCGATCTCCCATCAGCGCGCGATTCGCGATATCGCCGACGAGGTCTGGCACCTCGACCACGGCGTTCTTCGGATCGAGGTGGCCACGCTTCCGGCCGGCGCTGCTTGAGTCGGACGATGGAAGTTCAGGAGTATGGCCGATATCGTGTAGAAGTGGCCCCGAAGCGGGGCGCTCCTATTTTTGCACGGAGTCATGTACGGTGAGTCAATCACGGGCCCTGCGCCGACCCGGCGGCGGCCGACCGCCGGGACAGGTGTCTGCCCTGGCTCGTCTGTTTCACGGGCTGGAGTTTCGGACGGCCGTGATGATGGGGCTCATCGTCACCTACCTGTGGCGGTTCCAGGATCTCGCAGAGGTGCTCTCGCCGCTCAGGTTGGCCCTCCTGTTGAGCCTCGCGGCCATCGGGATCCTCATCTTCCACCTGCAGGGGAACGTCCTGGGAAAGGCGTTGCGCCGCCCCTACGTGGTGGTGTTCCTGATCTGGACCGCCTGGTTGGGGCTATCGGTGGCTTTTGCCCTCGATGGCGACAAGGCGTGGGTCTTCTGGTCGGACTACCACCTCAAGAACACGCTGATGTTCGTCTTCGTGCTGTCGACGCTGTCGAGCCTCGCCTCGATTCGGCTGGCCGTGGCCGCGCACCTGATCGGCGTCTTCGTGATCAATTTCTACTACATCAAGCAGGGCTTCCCCACAGACTTCACGCCTCTGGCGGGTGTCGACCGGAACGACCTGGCGCTGATGTTCAACCTGGCCACGCCCCTCTGCGTCTTCTATGCCCTGACCGAGAAGCAGCGGTGGGCGAGATGGGCGGCCTGGGCGCTCGCCGTGACCGTGGCCTCGAGTACGATCCTCACGCAGTCCCGCGGCGGCTTCCTGACCGTCGCCGTCGTGGTGTTGTTCCTGTCGTTCCGAATTCGCGGCGTCAAGTTCTACAAGCGGTTCCTCCCGATGGTCGTGTTCGGCGTCGGGCTTCTTCTCCTGCCTCAGAACGTGAAGGACCGGCTCGAAACGCTCCTCGAAACCGAAGAGGACTACAACCGGACCGAAAACACCGGGCGCGTCCAGATCTGGAAGCGCGGCATCGGGTACATGATCAGCCACCCCGTCGCCGGTGTCGGGATGGAGAACTTCTCCGTGGCCGAAATGGTGCTCGCCGAAGAGGCGCGCACCGAGCGGTACTGGCGGGGGCATGCCGCGCACAACATCTACGTGCAGGTGGGCGCCGAATCGGGCGTGGTCGGCCTGGTGCTGTTCATTACGATGATCATCTTCGCCATCGTATCGCTGAATCGCAGTCGAGCGCGAATGGTTCGACACCGAATTCCCGATGCCTGGGTGCTGCTCGCGGATCTTCTCACGGCGAGCCTTTTGGCCTATTGCGTCGGGGGCTTCTTCCTATCGTGGGGATATTCGCCGTTCCTGTACTTCCTGATGGCGTTGATCGCCGGGTACCAGTGGTGTGAGCCGCAGATGATCGCTCTCGGACGTGGGGCTGCTCGTCCTGCCGGGCGCCGGATGCGTCGGCCCCGCAAGGCCCACACGGCGCCACGGGTTCAGGATCGCCCTCGCGTGATTCTCGGCGCCGGCCGCTGATCGAGACCCTTCACGCGACGACGACCTCCTCACTCAAGTGAAGGGGTGCCGGGTCGATGCTAGACGGTATTCACCCACGTGCGACGTCCACCCTCAGCACCTGTTGAGATGACTCTCGATTCCAAGATCCTTCCCGTCCTTCTCTGCGGTGGTTCCGGGACGCGGCTCTGGCCTTTGTCCCGCGCCGTTCTCCCGAAGCAGTTCGTCGACCTGGCCGAGGGCACGTCGCTCCTGCAGCGCACCGCTCGGCGTGTCGCACCGTGGGCGGGTGATCGTTGGATTGCGGTGTCCAACGTCGACCATCGGTTTCTCGTGGCCGAAGACCTGCGGCGGGCCGGGGTGACGGAGCCGACGATTCTCCTGGAGCCCGTGGCCCGCAATACGGCGCCTGCGATCGCGGCGGCGGCTCTGGCCGCCCGTGCCGGTGGTGAAGACCCGATCCTGCTGGTGCTCCCGTCCGACCATCTCATCGGCGACGAAGAGGCGTTTGGGCAGGCTCTGGCGATCGCGGCTCGCGAGGCAGCGGGTGGTGCGCTGGTCACGTTTGGCATCGTGCCGACTGCCGCGTCGACGGGATACGGCTACATCAGAGCGTCGGAGGTCGGGGCCGAGGTGAGCGATGTGGCTGCCTTCGTCGAGAAGCCCGACGCGGCCACAGCAGAGGAGTACGTCGCGTCAGGGCGCTATCTCTGGAATAGTGGAATGTTCGTCTTTCGGGCGAGCCGGTTTCTCGACGAGCTCGCGCGACTTCGGCCGGAGATGTGCTCCAGCGTGACCCAGGCCTGGGAATCGCGAAATGATACGGCCGGGTTCTCCAATCTCGGGGCCGACTCGTTCGGTGAGATCCAGGGCGAATCCATCGACTATGCGGTCATGGAGCACACGGAGGCCGGGCGTGTCGTGTCACTCGACGCCGATTGGAACGACATCGGGTCATGGGCCGCGATGTGGGAGGTGTCTCCGCACGACGAAGAAGGCAACGTGTTGGAAGGGGACTGCTCGGCGATCGACACCCACGACTCCTACGTGCGGGCCGAACACCGACTCGTGACCCTCGTGGGCGTTCGTGATCATGTAGTCATCGAAACGTCCGACGCTGTCCTGGTCATGCCGAGAGATCGTGCCGAAGGGGTGAAGGGCATCGTGGAGCGACTCAAGTCGGCGGAGCGCGACGAGGCTCGCCTGCCCCCCCGCGTGCCCCGGCCCTGGGGTGACTACGAAAGCCTCGATCGTGGGGAGCGGTACCAGGTGAAGCGGATCACCGTGCAGCCCGGTGCGGCGCTTTCGATCCAGAAGCATCATCATCGGGCGGAGCACTGGACGGTGGTCCAGGGTGTGGCGCGGGTGTTGTGCGACGACCGGGAATTCGACCTGCAGGAAAACGAGTCGACCTACCTGCCGCTCGGGGCCATTCACCGGCTCGAGAACCGGGGTGACGAACTTCTCGTCCTCATCGAGGTGCAATACGGAAGTTACCTCGGCGAAGACGATATCGTGCGGTTCGAAGATCGCTACGGTCGAGCCGACGCCTGAGTCTGTTCGAGCGTATTCTGGAAGTGGTCACCGATGGCGTGGAACGAATACTTCTCGACGGCGAGGCGCCGGGCGTTCTGCTCGAGTCCATGGCGTAGCGGCCCGTCATCCCGGAGTCGAAGAATCGCCTCGACGTACTGGTCGGGCGTCTCGGCAAACATCACGTCGAGCCCGTTGGTCACGGCGATACCTTCGCACGCGATCGGGTGAGCGATGATCGCCTTCGACATCGCGAGGGCGTCGAGAATCTTCAGTTTCGTTCCCCCACCGTCCTGGATGGGGCAGACGTAACAGAGCGCCTGATCCATCCAGGGGTGAATGTCGTCGACGAAGCCGTGCACGTGAAAGCGGTCGTCGCGGTCGGCGAGCTCCACCAGATCGGCCGGGGGCCGGCCGCCAATGATGTCGCACTCGATCTCGGGGTCGCGCTCCCGCAGGCGCGGCCAGATCTCGTGTGCGATGATCCGGACCGCCGCCGTGTTGGGATACCAGTCGAGGGTTCCCACGAACACGATCCGGCGGGCGCGCGGCTGGCCGGCCGGGGCGTCGAAGAAGCCGATGTCGACGCCGTTGGGGACGGTGACGACATGGGATCCGGGCGCCACTTCGCGGAGCCGATCTCCGTCCATGTCGGAACACACGATGTTGAGGTCCACGGCGGGACACCACTGTTTTTCCAACGCCTCGACCCGCCGAGCCTCGAGCGAGAAATAGGCCTTCTTCAACGGATTGCCCTCGTTGTCGGCCCGGCGCCACAACATGTGCGACTCCACGTTGTGGTGGTCGAGAACCGTGGCGCAGCCCTCGGGCACGAGATCGGCGTACTGCATCAGGCTGATCGTGTCGAAATGCACGACGTCGTAGTCGGTCGACGCGATCGCCGCGGCGATCCGCTGCCGGAACGCACCGGAGGTCGCCCAGAGTTCGTTGTAGGCTTTCCGCTTCAGGAGGGCCTTGAGGGCGAGGATCTCTCGTCCTCGGGCATGCCGGTCGGAGTCGAGCGGGAAGAAGTCGACCTCGCGGCAGTACTCCGAGAGCGAGCGATGGGCCTCGTTAAGGCCTTCGTCGACATCGGCATACATCGGGGCCAGCAGGTTTCGTTGCACGAACGCGAGCAGGTCGAGTTCGTTTCGCCGCGCCATCTCCCTCACGAGGTGGTAACTTCGGAGGAGCACGCCGGCCTTTGGCGGGTAGGGGACAAGGTGGGAGAGCCAAAGGATCTTCAAGGATGTCACGCGAGGCTCCGCGGGGGGTGACCCTTCGGGGGCCGAGGGTCCGGGCTGGTTGTCTGGGTTATCGGACGATCGACGCCCAGGGTCAAGGGTTTGCGTGAGAGCTCTGGTTGCTCAGCAAGTAGGGGGAGGTGCCGACGCTCCCAATAGGTAGACTTCGTCTCGGCAGTCGCACTGAAGAGAAAGGGTTCATGGCCAAGAGTTCTCCCACGTACATCCTCGGGATCTCGGCGTTCTTCCACGACAGCGCCGCCTGCCTCGTGAGAGACGGCGAAGTGGTTGCCGCCGCATCGGAGGATCGCTTTACGCGAATCAAGGCCGACGCCTCGTTCCCGATTCACGCCGTGGAGTTTTGCCTGGCGCACGCGGGGATCGAGATGGACCAGGTCGATCATGTGGCGTTCTATGACAAGCCGCTGTTGAAATTCGACCGCATCCTGGAGACCTACCTCGGCATTGCCCCGGGTGGCTTCGGCTCGTTCTTGCGGGCGGGCCCGCTCTGGATCAAAGACAAACTCTACACCGACCGCCTGGTGCGAGACCCCCTGGGTTGGGAGGGTCCGATTCTCTATTCCGAGCACCACGAGTCGCATGCCGCGAGCGCCTTCTTGCCCTCGCCCTACGAAGAGGCCGCGATCTTGACGATCGATGGGGTCGGCGAGTGGGCCACCGCGTCGATCGGCGTCGGGAAGGGTGGCGAGATCGACATTCTCCGCGACCTGCGTTGGCCGGACTCGCTCGGACTGCTCTACTCCGCGTTCACCTACTATACCGGCTTCAAGGTCAACTCCGGTGAGTACAAGGTGATGGGCCTCGCCCCCTACGGGGAGCCGAAGTTCGTCGACCTGATCTACTCGGAGATCATGGATCTCAAGGACGACGGGTCGTTCCGCCTGAACCAGAAATATTTCAACTATCTCGGGGGCCTCACGATGACGAGTCGGGCCTTCGACGATCTGATGGGAGGCCCCGCCCGGCGTCCCGAAACGCGGATCACCCAGAGGGAGATGGACCTGGCGCGCTCCGTCCAGGAGGTCTGTGAAGAAGTCATGCTGCGGATGGCTCGCACGGCTCGCGAACTGACGGGGCTGCCCAACCTGTGCATGGCGGGCGGAGTGGCGCTCAACTGCGTCGGGAACGGCCGGATTCTGCGGGAGGGGATCTTCGACGACATCTGGATCCAGCCGGCCGCGGGGGACGCAGGCGGTGCCCTCGGGGTCGCCATGCTCGCATGGACCCGCCACTGCGGGGGCGAGCGCGTCGTCGACGGTTCGAGGTCCGACGCCATGCAGGGTGCCTATCTCGGACCCGCCTACGACGACGTCCAGATCCGTGACGCTCTCGACGAGTTCGGCGCTTCGTACGAGGTGCTCGGCGACGACGAGTTGTTTCCGCGAGTCGGCGCGGCGCTGGCCGATGAGAATGTGGTCGGCTGGTTTCAGGGACGCATGGAATTCGGTCCGCGTGCCCTGGGTGCGCGGAGCATCATCGGCGATCCACGGAGTCCGGCGATGCAGTCGAAGATGAACCTCAAGATCAAGTTCAGGGAGAGCTTCAGGCCCTTTGCTCCCTCGGTGCTTCGCGAGCGGGTGGCCGACTACTTCGAACTCGACGGCGACTCGCCCTATATGCTGCTCGTGGCGCCCGTGAAGGAGTCCCGTCAGATCCCGATGACCGATGACCAGCGCACGCTGTTCGGGATCGAGCAGCTCAACGTGCCCCGTTCCGATATTCCGGCCATCACACACGTCGATTACTCGGCGCGCGTGCAGACGGTGGATCGCGAGCGGAATCCCCGCTATCACCGGCTGATCTCGGAGTTCGAGCGCCTCACCGGTTGTGGGGTGGTGGTCAACACCTCGTTCAACGTGCGCGGCGAGCCGATCGTGTGCAGTCCCCAGGATGCGTACCGCTGCTTCATGCGCACCGACATGGACATGCTCGTGGTCGGCAATTACGTCATGGAGAAGTCCCAGCAGCCCGAGTGGGCGGAGGAAGGAGATTGGAGAGACGAATTTCAACTCGATTGACGGCCAAGGAGGGGCGTGCGTTCGCCTTCCCGGTCGGGATCGCGTTTCTCATCCTGACGGCGATCACCTGGTGGAGAGGGCACGACCTCGCGATGCAGGTATTCGGGAGTCTGTCTGGGCTACTGCTCGTGGCGGGTGCGCTCGTGCCGACACGACTGGGCCCCGTCTACCGCGCCTGGATGGGCCTCGCCCATGCCATTTCGAAGGTGACGACGCCGATCTTCATGGGTGTGGTATACTTCGTGGTGTTGACCCCGATCGGGATCGCGCGACGGACGTTTGGAAGCAATCCCATGAATCACACCGCGGTCGACGACAGCTATTGGCGGATCCGGCCGGAGAACAAGCAGCGCGGTGACCTCAATCGACAGTTCTGAGAACGGACGAAAGTATGGCCAAGAGAACAGGCGTGTTCGGCGAGATGTGGCTCTTTCTCAAGGAGAGCAAGAAATGGTGGCTGCTCCCCATCCTGATCGTGCTCGTGCTGGTCAGCGCCCTGCTGGTGTTCGCGCAGACGTCGGCGCTCGCCCCCTTCATCTACACGATCTTCTAGAAGTGTGTTGAAGCGCCTGCTCGCACGGAGCATCGTCGTCGGACTGGCGCTGCTCCTCGGGGTCGTCCTCGCGGAGTTCCTGGTTCGACTGGCGGCCCCCCAGGTCACGATGTTCCCACGATACGTGACCTCGACCGACTACGAGATCGAGATGGCCCCCGGCGCCGAGATCCGTCACCGCCGCGGCCGAATGTGGACCTTCACGTACCGCACGAACGAGATCGGGCGCCGTGGCCCGTACGTGCCTCCGGATCAGTTGACCGGCAAGGCCGTGGTGGCGGTGCTCGGAGACTCCTTCTCGTTCGGAATCGGAGTCGAAGACGACCAGGTCTTCTCGGCGCAGCTCGGGCGGCTGCTCGGGGGTGGGTGGTACGTGCTCAACGGTGGCATGAGCGG
>CBDUEZ010000083.1:0-13797 GCA_965366355.1 uncultured bacterium | reverse complement strand
TCGGCGCGGGGAATCTTGATGCGCAGGTCGCGCATGGTGCACGACACGATCTCGATGACGTCGAGGCTGTTGGCGCCGTAGTCGGCCATCGAAAGTGACGTATCGATGTCGGCTGGATCGATGTCGTCGAGGTTGTCGGCGATGTTGCTCAGGATCGTCTGAAGGATGTCTTCACGGCTCATGGTAGGGTCTCGCTGTGGAGTGGTGGGTGGGTCCCCGAAGAGGGGACGGGGGACGGATCACGCTCCCGTGACCGGTCGAGGTAGTGCATCAGGAGGTTGCCTCGAAGGCCGAGTCCGTTGTCGACGGTGAGGACCTGACCGTTGACCCCGTTCATGAGAGGCGAGCAGAGCGCGAGCACGGCGTTTCCCGCGTCTTCGAGGCTCAACATCACGTCGTCGGGAATGCCCGACTCCCGCATGAAGTCGAAAAAGGCCCGGCCGAAGAAGGCGTCGAACGACTCGGTGTCGATCGTGCCGAAGCGCACGACGTTCACGCGGGTGCCCTCGCTGAAGGCGTGCGCCGAGAGGTAGCGCGCGAAGAGCTCCAGCAGGGCCTTCGAGGCGGCGACGTAGTCGTAGCCGCGAAAGAAGTGGTCGGGACCGCTGCTCGAAATGCCGATCACCCGGCGGGGGCAGCGACCGAACCGGGAGCGAATGCGCTGCGTGTAGTCGATCAGCGGCCAGGCCGAGTACTCGAGCGTGCGAAAGAACGACGACTTCTTGTAGTCGTCGAGACCGGTGACGCGCTGGGCGAGGCCCGCGTTGGCGATGAGAATGTCGACCGCTCCGAACTCCGTTTCGATGTCGTCGAGAAGGGCTTCGGTGTCGTCTTCTCGAGAGACGTCGGCCTCCACGATGCGGGGGTCGGCGGCGCCGACCTCGCGGAATCCGGCCTTCACCTCTTCGGGGTCGGCGGAGCCCCACCGGTGGGTGAGGTAGCAGCGGGCCCCGGCCCGGCCGAGTTGTGTCGCGATGGCGAGCCCGATCCCACGCGTGCCTCCGGTCACGATCGCACACTGCCCCGAGAGGTCGACCGACACGCCGCTCATGGGGCGAACCGGGCCATGACCTCGGTCGCGAACGACGGGTCGGAGAACAGCGAGTGGTGCATCGCGTCTTCGGTGCGGCGGGCCTCCGTCAGCGCGGCGAGGCGAGGGCCGGCCAGGGCCGCCTTCAGCAGGCGGAGCGAGTCGAGGGACTTCTCGGCGATCCGGCCGGCCACCGAGCGGGCGGTCTCCTCCACCTGCCGGGCCGGCACCACCCGATGGATGCGGGCACCGAGGCGCTCCAGCTCCGCACCGCGATAGGTGCCCCCGGTATACATCATCTCCCGGGCCAGGTAGGGGCCCATGAGTTCAGGGAGCAGAGACGTGCACCCCATGCCGGGCGTCAGTCCGAGCTCCATGAAGACGGCCCCGAAGCGGGCCTCCCGGGCCACGATGGCCACATCGGCGGCCGCGAGCAGCACCAGTCCCCCGCCCACCGCGTGGCCCTCGGCCGCGACGACGACGGGCACCGGGCAGGCGAGCAGGGCCCGAGCCAGCTCCGCCTCGGCGAGCGCGATCGATCCGCTCGCGACACCCTCCAGCGTCTCGCGCGACGCGCCGGAGCAGAACACGTCGGGAAGACCGGTGAGCAGGCAGGTGCGCACGTCGGGGCGGTCGTCGACTCCCTCGATCGCCGCCATCAGGGCGTTCACGACCGCCTCGGAGAGGGCGTTGCGGCCCTCGGAGTCGCACAGGCGAATGTGCAGCACACCCGCCTCGGGGCCCGACACCATCACGGGTGAGATCGGGATCGGAGCGGCGGAGGCGGCCCGATCTGCGAGGGTCGCGGCCTCATCTGCGAGCGCACGTCCCGCGGCCGTCAGCGGGGCCTGTGGTCGAAACGGCCGGTTCCAGGTCGGCAGGCGTCCGTCGCGCAGGTCGGCCACGGCCTGGGCCGTGTGGGGGTCGGAGACGAGTCGCGCCGTCTCCAGCACTCCGGCGCGCCCCGCCGGGGCCGCACCCCTCTCGAAGTGGCTGGACCAGAAGGCCTTCACGCTGCGCAGCGCCTCGGGTGACCCCCGAAGCAGCGACCGAAGCACCGCGCGGGTGCCCCGCTCCTCGCTCCCCTCCGCCAGCACTCGATCCACAAGACCGAGCTGGTGCGCGCGATCGGCGTCCAGGGGAGAGCCCGTGAGCGCGAGACTCCGCAGCACACCCGGGGCGACCCTCCCGGGCGTGAGGTGGGCGGCGGCCACGGCGGGCAGAAGGTTGAAGAACACCTCGGTGAGCTGGAAGGAGGCCCGGCTCGATGCCAGCACGACGTCGGCGGCGCCGACCAGCCCCACACCCCCGCCCCGCGCGGCCCCCTCAACCAACACGACCACCGGTTGCGCCATGGTGCGAATGGTGTCGAGCAGGGCGGCGTACCGCTCCACCCGCTCCGCCACCTGGCCGGCGCCGAGCGCCGGGGCGCGCGCCGCGTCGGACCACGTCTCTCCGAACGCCTCTCCGAACGCCTCGTCGAGATCCAGTC
Source organism: uncultured bacterium (assembly GCA_965366355.1). Taxonomy (GTDB): domain Bacteria; phylum Gemmatimonadota; class Gemmatimonadetes; order Longimicrobiales; family Gaopeijiaceae; genus Gaopeijia. The sequence goes on along the minus strand of CBDUEZ010000083.1, from coordinate 11,275 downwards.
CCCGACAGAACTCCTCGCCTTCGCCCCGGATCAGCACGGCCCCGGCCCCCTCGCTCCGGGCCCGTTCCAGGGCGGCACCGAGATCGGCCAGCATTTCGGTGCTGAGCGCGTTGCCCGTGTCGCCGCGAGCCATCACGACGACGGCCACCCGGCTTTCGAGTCGGTAGGTGACGGCGCTCATGCCCATCGGTACGTCCGCGCGTAGTCCCGTACCGACTCCAATACGAGGCGATCGCGGCCTTCGTAGTGAGTCCGGTAGAGGCCGCCGAGAAGGTCGAAGTCCGGCGTGTATTCCCGACGTTCGATCGACGCCTCGCGCAGCGTTTCGATCTCTTCGTACTGGGCGTGGCTCACCTCGCTCCGCTCCGCCAGCCGGCGGGCGATCTCCATGCGGCCGACCGCCTCGCGAGCACCGGCGCATACCGTGCCCGAGTAGAACTCGCCGATCGCACCCGAGCCGTAGGCGAAGAAGCCGATCGCGTCGCCCGCGGCCAGCGTGGGGTCGGCGTCGATCAGTCCCAGGAGTCCCACGAAGTTGCTCGATCCGTACTGGCTGCCCACCTCGCGGGCATAGGTGAGCGAGGGGGCGACCCGCCGATCGAAGTCGGCCTTGAGCGCGGCCCGGCCCCGCCCTCCCGTGAGATTCCAGAGGGTGCGGTGCGCCTGGAAGGCCATCGCGGGAAAGGGCATGTGATACACGCTGCGGGCGAAGGCGCCCTGAAAGTCGAACTCCTCGGGATCACACTCGGCAAAGTCGGTAAACGCCCCCTCGAGGGCGTCGAGGTAGGTGAAGAGACTCACCTGATTGTTTCCGACCTCGGCCGTGGCCGTGGGGCGCCACGTGTCGTAGACGTTGGCCGTCCACGTGCCGCGACGCGTGAGGTCGTAGGCGATGACCTGGGGTTCGTCGGACACGATCATCGCGACGGCCGCACCACCGAGAACGAACTCGTGGTCGGCGCCCAGATGTTTGCGGCTGAAGTCGGTCGCGATCACGAGGGCCTTCTTGCCCCGGCTGCGACCCGCGGCGATCCAGTTGAGGGCCGTGTCGAGGGCCGCGACCCCGGAATAACAGGCGTGTTTGACCTCGTAGTTCGGTACCGACGACGGCAGTCCCAGCGCGTGATGGATCAGAGTGCTGATCGGCTTGCCGAAGTCGAGGCCGCCCTCGGTACCCACGACCAGGAGTCCGATCTCCGAAGCCGTCTCGGCGTCGACGAGCGGGCGCGCGGCGTTGGCCCCCATCGTGACGGTGTCTTCGAAGGGCGGGTTCAGCGATCGCCGCTCGATCAGATAGTCGCTCACGACCCGCTCCGGATCCCGACCGCGGGCGACGGCGAGGCACTCCTGGCGCAGGTAGAGCGACCCTCCGTAGAGGTTGATCGACTCGATCCCGACGTTACGGTGCATAGGTCAGTCCCCCGGAGACACAGAGCACATGCCCGTTGACCGATTCGCTCCCGGGCGACACGAGGTACTGCACGGCGGCGGCGATCTCGTCGGCCCCCGACGTGCGTTGTGTGGGACAGTGTTTGACCCAGAAGTCCTTCAGGGTCGAGGCCATGTGGTCGCGCGTCATGTCGGTCTCCACATAACCGACCGTGACGGCGTTGCTCGTGATTCCGCGCGACCCGTACTCCTTCGCGATCGTCTTGGTCAGGCCGATCAAACCGGCCTTCGCGGCGGCATAGTTGGCCTGCCCGCTGGAGCCGTCCTGGGCCAGAGAGCCGATGTTGACGAAGCGGCCGAAGCGCTGGGCCATGAAGGGCTGCAGGAAGGCCCGGGTGACGTAGAAAGGGCCGTAGAGGTCGGTGCGCATGACCTCGTCCCACTCCTCGTCGGTCATCCACGCCGCGGCATTGTTGCGCACGATGGCCGCATTGTTGACGACGGCGTGAATCGACTCGAAGTCGCCCAACGCGGCGTCGACCGTGGCCTCGACGGCCTCGGCATCGCGTTGGTCCATACGGTAGGCCCGCACGAGGGGCGACCCCGCTCCGGCCTGGGCCGCTCCGCCCCGTGCCGCCTCGACCGTGGCCTGTGCCTCGTCTTCGCGCTCCACATAGGTGAAGGCGCATCCCCACCCCGCGGCGGCCAGCCGCAGTACGATGGCCCGGCCGATGCCGCGCGAGCCCCCTGTGACGAAAGCGTTCATCCGGCGACCCCCTCCCAGCGCCGGTAGAGGCTGCAGCAGTTGATGCCCCCGAAGCCGAAGGAGTTTTTCAGCATGATGCGCACGTCGTGATCCCTCGGACCGTCGCGACAGACGTCGAAGGGAATTCCGTCGTCGAGGTCGTCGACGTTGATCGTCGGGTGCAGGGTGGAGCGTTGCATCTGAAGGACTCCCGCGATCGTTTCGACCAGGGGGGCGGCCCAACAAGTGTGGCCGAGCATGGATTTGGGTGCATTGAGGACCGGTCGTGCGTCTCCGAACACCGCTCGCAGCGCCCCGACCTCTTCGCGGTCGCCGACCGGAGTGCTCGTGGCGTGGCAGTTCACGTAGTCGACCTCCGAGGGGCTCACCCCGGCCCCTTCGAGCAATTCTCCCATCAGCCGCGCCTGCACATGGGCCGCGGGGGCCGGGAGGTGAGACGCATTGCCGTTGGCCCGAACGCCGAGCAGTTCGGCCTCGATGGGGGCTCCGCGCGCGAGGGCGTGGTCCAGGCGCTCGATGACGATCGCGGCCGCTCCGTGCGACGGTACGAAGCCGGCCCTTCTCCGATCGAAGGGGCGCGAAGCCTTTTCGGGGGGCGATTGAAGCTCCGGATCGACCACGACGGCGTTCAGGATCACCGATGCGTGCAGATCGACCTCGGTCATGTCGAAGGGCCCGGCGCAGACGACGGCTACGTCGACCTCGCCCGACAGGATCGAGCGATACCCCTCGCGGAGCGCCAGATTGCCACTGGCGCACGCCCCTCCGACTGTGAGCGTCGGCCCGTGCGCCCCCAACACCTCGGCGACACACGAGGCGGCGTTGGGATCGAGGCCGTGAACCCCCATGAGGGGGTCGATGAAGTCGGGATCGTCGCGAAAACGGTCGTTGTTGTCGGTGACGTAGCGGGAGTTGAAGTTGTGCCCTCCGACCGGGACGGCGACCCGAAAGGGGTCGGGGCGGTGCGCGAGGAGCCCCGAGCGTTGGTAGGCGTCGAGCGCACACAGCAGCGCCATGCGGGTGGAGAAGGTGGTCGCCCGGAAGAGGCGCCGGAGCGCCTTGAACTCGTCGGGGCCGAGGCACGCGCCGATCCGGCTGAGGGCCGCCTTCAGGTCGTAGTTGCCGAGGTCACCGCCCACCCGGCACTCGACGCCCGACACGTCGATCGTCTGCCACTCCCCGATGCCCGACCGACCCTCGACCAGGGCGTCGAAAAGCCCGTCGAGCGTGTCGGCCAGGGGGTTGATCGAGGCCATCCCGGTCACGACGACCCGACCCGCATCGGGATTCTGGGCCGAGCGGATCATTCGGCGAATCTCGACAGAATGAGGGTCCCGTTCTGCCCGCCGAACCCGAAGCCGTTCGAGAGCACGTGATCGACCCGGCCTTCGCGCGGCTGATCGCGGATCAGATTCAAGTCGATCTCGGGATCCTGCTCGAAGACGTTGATGCTCGCGTGGCTGGCCCCCTCCTGGAGGGCGAGAACGCCGGCGATGGCCTCGACGGCTCCGGCGGCTCCGATGAGGTGTCCGATCATCGACTTGGTGCTGTGCACGGGCACATCGCCGCACCCGTTCGTGAACACGCGCTGCAGAGCGCGGGCCTCCGCTACGTCACCGAGTGGGGTCGAGGTGCCGTGCGCGTTGACGAGTCCGATGTCGGAGGGCACGAGGCCCGCGTAGTCCATAGCCGCCCGCATGCTCCGCTCGGCCCCGAACCCCTGGGGGTGAGGCGACACCATGTCGTGGGCGTCGCACGAAAAGCCGATGCCCGTGAGCTCGGCATAGATGCGGGCCCCTCGCCGCCGCGCGTGCTCCATCTCCTCGAGGCAGAGGATTCCCGCGCCCTCCGCGAGCACGAAGCCGTCTCGCTCGCGATCGAACGGGCGACTGGCCGTCTCCGGATCGGCGTTGCGCTCGCTCAGCGCTCCGATGATCGAGAATCCGGCGAAACCGGGCACCGAGACCACCCCTTCCGTACCGCCGGCGAAAATGACGTCGGCCAGCCCGCATTGAATGGTCATGGCCGCGACCGCGATCGCGTGATTGCTCGAGGCGCAGGCCGAGTTGACCGAGAAGTTGGGACCCTGGAGGCCCTTCCCGAGGGCGAACAGGGCGGGAGGCATGTTGGGAATGCAGCCGACGGAATAGAACGGCGAGACCGCGTCGAGCGAGCCGGCCCGCTCGATGCGGCTGATCATGCGGTAGTGCACGTCGTTCCCGCCGTCGCCGGTGCCCACGATGACCCCGAACCGGTCGGGCGCGCGCTCCACCATGGCGGTGTCGAAGCCGGAGTCGTCCCAGGCCTGTCCCGCCGCGACCCGGCCGAGGGTGATGAAACGCCCCAGGCGCCTCGACATCTTCGGAGAGATATGCTCCGACACGTCGGGCAGGTCGACCTCTCCCGCGATCTGGACGCTGTGACCCTCCAGATCGACCCGCGTCGCCCGACGCACGCCGCTCCGCCCCTCGAGCAGGCTCTCCCAGAACTCGCCCACGCTGTTCCCGATGGGGTTCACCGTCCCCATCCCCGTGATGGCGATTCGTCTCGTCTGCGTCGGTCGGGGCACCTGGCACTCCTTCGGTTTGGGTCCTCATCCACTTCGCGCCATCAAGCCCAGAAAGCGGACATCGTCACATCGCGTGGCCGCAATGCGACCGCGATGTCGCGATTGGAAGCGAGCAGTCCCGTGTCCCTGAGCCCTCCGGCGATGACGCCCCTTCAAGAACCAGCGACCCACGCCGCCCCACCGGCCGCGCCCGAGCGCCCCACGGCCCGCCCGCCCCTCGGCCCGGCGTTCGGCCCGATGGGGGCTCCCCCCACCACCACTCCCCTCGCTGCGGGCCGGTTCACGACGTGGCTCGAACTTCTGCGCGCGAATCGCGGACGGGTCGACGCCGCCTTTGCCCTGCGCGCCCTGTTCGCCACCGCGTCGTCGGCGGCTCTCACCCCCCTGCGGGCCATGCATCGTCTGCGATTGGCGCCCGTGCTCGACCGCGCCGGACCCACCGACGACCCGATCCTGATCCTCGGCCACTACCGGTCGGGAACGACCCATCTCCAGAACCTGCTGACGCGGGATCCCCAGTGGGGCATGATGAGCACCGCGCAGGCGCTGGCCCCCGAACTCACGCTGGCCCCCGGTCCCTGGAAACAAGCCCTGGCCGCGGTCCTCCCCCCGACCCGGGCGATGGACGAGATGGAGATGGGGATCGACCTTCCCGAGGAGCCCGACCACGCCCTCGGAGCCCTGTCGATCTTTTCGTTCTACCACGGCTTCGCCTTTCCCCGCTCGTTCGCCCACCACTACCGCGCCAACGTGGCTCTCGAGGGCCGAAGCCAGGGGACCATCGCCCGGTGGGCAGACCTCTATCGGACTCAGCTGCGGCTGGCCTGCGCCCTGACCGGACGGAGCCGGGCGGTGGTCAAGAACCCGTCGGATACGGGGCGTCTTCGCCATGTCCTGGGCGTGTTTCCAGACGCGCGTTTCGTCTACGTGGTTCGCGACCCCCGCACGATGTTCTTCAGCATTCGAAATTTCTATCGAAAGACGCTGGAGGAGTTCTCCATGCAACGCTGGACCGAGGGCGAACTCGAAGCGATGGTGTGGGACACCTACGAGCACATGCTCCGGGCCTACCTACGCGATCGCGACGCCCTTCCTCCCGGACGGCTGGTCGAGGTTCGATTCGAAGATCTCGAGAGGCACCCGCTCCCCGAGCTCGAGCGCATCTACGGCACGCTCGCCCTGCCCGGCTTCGCCGACGCGGCGCCGCACTTTCGCCGCTACCTCGACGAGACCCAGGGCTACCGCAAGAACGACTATGCCATGGACCCCGCTCTGGTCGCGCAGATCGAACAACGCTGGGCCTTCGCCTTCGACGCCTGGGGCTACGACTGAATCAGGGCACCGCCGTCCAGGAGCCGCTCGAGAAAGGGATTCAAGAAGCGTCCCTCGGGATCCAGTCGGCTGCGGATATGGGACCACTGATCGAACCCGGGATACGCCGCACTCGGGTTTGCAAACGCGATCTTGCCCCAATGGGGGCGACCTCCGAGGGGGGTGAGCACGGTCTCGACCGCCCGGAGGGCATCGTGCCAGCCCGGCATTCCGACCCACCAGGTGAAATCCAGGAAGACGGTATCCCGCAGCGCGGCGGGACTCAGGAGGGTGCCTCGATCGCCCCGCGCCCATCGGAGGTTGATCGGAAGATGGTGCGGGGCCGTAACGCGCATCTCGGCGGCCAACCGGGCGATCCGCCGCACGGCTTCGGGTCCTTCCGCGGCCGGTAGCGCCATCTCCATCGACCTCCCGCGCAGCCAGCGCGGCCCAACCATCATGCGGTCCCAGCGGCCGACCGAGGTGCTGGAGCGGGCGCCGAATCGAGCGAGCTGCTCCATGAGCGCCGGGGCACGGGCCGGACGCGCCCGGATGGCCCTCAACAGGGCGGACACCGGCAGGTCTTCGCCCACCACGCGGCGCAGAAAGCGCGGTAGCGGCCGTCGTCCGGGTCGCGGGTCGTCGACCACGTTGCGACAGATGCCCACCGCCCGATCCGTGTAGGGAAAACACCAGGCCTCGAAGTGCTCCGACGCCGCGCGCAGCGACGGATCGAGCGCCTCGTCGACTCCGAGCGGCTCCTCCCTCACCTCGACGAAGCGCCCCGGTTCCACGGCCAGTTCCACATCGACGACCACCCCCAGGGCACCGAGGTGGGTGCGGGCCGCCTCGAGAAGTTCGTGGTCGGAGGCCCGGTCGTCTCGAAGATCGCGACACTCTCCCGTGGGGGTGACGAGGGTCAGCCCCCGGAGGCACTCGGCGTCCGACACCGATCCCCACCGGGCCCCGGTCCCATGGGTGCCGGTGGCCGTCGCACCCGCCAGGGTGGGATACCAGCTCGTGCCCATTTGCCGCAGGATCTTCCCGCGCCGGGCCAGCCAGGCCGTGAGAGCCCGCATCGTGACGCCGCCCTGGGCCCGAACGGTGCCGCGATTCGCATCGAGTCCCACGATTCGATCGAGACCCCGCAGATCCAGCAGCGTCTCCTCGGCCAGCGCGAGGGCGCTGAAGCTGTGCCCCGCACCCACCGGCCGGATACGCCCCGGACTGTCGAGGGCCGCGACCACTTCACCCGCGTCGGTGGGGCGCACGATCCGATTCGGGTGGGCCTCGACGCTACCGCACCAGTTTCGCCACGACCGCATGGCGACTCAGATCCCGACTTCGCGAAGGGCCGGGGTCGGCCGCGCTCGACGGTGGGCGGCACTCCCGGTGAGCAACAGCGCCACCAGGTAGGAACCGACACCCACGATCCCGATCACCCCGTAGCCGAAGTCGGGGGTGAGGGTGGCGGCCAGCAGCGCGCCGGTGAACGACCCCAACGTGATCGGCACGATCGCCAGCGCCCCCATGCGACCGCTCGGGTCGATGCGGGCCAGCAGGGCAAGGTGGGCAGGAGCCAACCAGAGAAGTGCGGCGTTGTGCCCGAGGACGGAAAGAGAGAAGCCGAGACCACCCGCCCCGTGGGTCGCGATCCAGCTGAGCGCCGACATGAGCAGGAAACCCACGGTGAACACGCGGGTGAGCGGAATGCGATCGAGCAGCGTGCTCGCCGTGCCCCCCGACACGATTCCGCACACCGCCGCGAGGCCGATCACGCGCGCGCCCCAGACGACCGACAGGCCCTGCGTGACGGCGATACGTTCGAGAAACGTCCACAGCGCCACGTTGCCGACATAGAGCAGGCTTACCCCGGCGAGCACCCCGCGCGCCAGAGGGGGAAAGAGACGGTAGCGTCCCCCGGGCCGGGCCACCGACGAGAACGGCGGCAGCGAGTGCGGGCGGGCGAGCAGTCCCAACGCGACCGCGGCGAGGGCCGTCTGGGCTACGAAGAGGCCGGCGACCCCCAACGAGGCTTCGAGAACGGGCAGCAGTTGGGTCAGGACGACGCCGGTGCCCGCCCCCGTGACGAAAAAGAAGGCGAACAGGGCGGTCGAGCCCTCCGCCCGGGTCGCGGCACTCCCGAGAGCGGCCATGAGGGTGCCCTCCCCGATGCCCGTCAGAAGCCGGGCCACCATGAAGACGGTCGGGTCGCGCGCCACGATCGAGAGGGCGTTGCCCACAAGCGTGAGCACCGCCCCCAGAAGAAATACGGCGCGGAGACGGCCGAGACGATGGGTCGTCACGAGGGCCGCGGCGGCGAGCGCCATCCCGCCGATCTCGATCGCCACACACAACGCCCCGAATCGCTCGTTGTCGAAGCCTCGCCCGATCGCGCCCAGAAGCATGGGCGAGATAGTCACACTCGACTGGCCCGCGGAGGCAGCCAACAACATCGCGATGGGAGACGTGCGTCGTGGTGTCACGTGTGTGGGGGACTCTCGGTCAGTGGGACGGGTCGGCCATCTGTCACAAGTCGCGCCGCGCGGCGTCGAAAGCGGACATTCGCAACCCTTTTCCTCATCGTGGCATCTCAGTAGTGTATGCTACCTTACACTTCCTCGTTACGGAGTCGCCATGTCGCCGCGCCGCCCAGGATCCACCACGCTGACCCTGATGGCCGCCATCCGTGACGGCGACAGCTACGGTCTCGACCTCGTCGAGCGGACTGGCCTCTCCAGCGGCACAGTCTACCCCGTGCTCGGTCGGCTCCGGCGACGGGGATGGATCGAGGGGGTGTGGGAGGCCCAGGAGCAGGCCGACGCCGAGGGGCGTCCCCGCCGCAAGTACTACCGTCTCACGCCCGATGGCCGGGCCGTGCTCACCGAAGAACTCGCCCACGTCGTGTCGTTGACGGTGCGCGGGGGTGAGGGGAGGGCCAAGGCGTGAGCGGGACACACGGCACCCCGACGCCGCTCTGGCTGCGAGCGCTGGCCCGGCTCGCCCCACGGAACGACCGCGACGATTGGACCGCGGAATGGCTCGGCGAACTCGCGGCACTGGAGCGCGCCGGGGCCCCGATCCGGCGGCGCCTCACCTTCGCACTGGGCGCCCTGCCCCACGTGATCAGCCTTCGAATTCCCCCGGTCACCGCTCGGGGCATCGACTCCGACCTGCGTCACGCACTGCGCACCCTGCGCCGACGCCCGGGATTCTCGATCGTGGCCGCCCTCACCCTCGCACTGGGCATCGCGGCCAACGCCTCGCTCTTCAGCCTGGTCGACGGGTTGTTGCTGGAAGATTCGCCCGGGGTGGCCGAACCCGAGAGGCTGGTTCAATTGGCACGCTCCTACGACGACGCCCCGCGGTGGGACAACTTCTCGTGGCCCGTGGTCGACGAGATCCGACAAGCGGACCATCTGTTCGAGGGGGTCGCCGCCTATACGGGGCGCACCCTCCTCATCGGCGAGGGAACGGCCGCGGAGCTGGTTTCGGGCGCCTACGTCACGGGCGACTTCTTCGACGTGCTGGGCGTACGTCCCCACCTCGGACGACTGCTCCAGGCGGCCGACGACGCAGAGGGTGCACCCGGTGCGGTCGTGCTCTCCCACGCCCTGTGGCAACGCCGGTTCGGATCGGACGACTCTGCGGTCGGGCGGGCCCTTCGGATCGGAGGAACACCCTACGAGGTGGTGGGGGTCGCGCCGGTCGGCTTCGTCGGCGTCGACAAGCTTGCCCCCTCCCCCGACGTCTACCTCACCACGTCGTTCTTCTCGGGACCCATGGGGAGTGGATTGACTCCACGCACCGCCTGGGGTCTGAGCTGGCTCTGGACGATCGCGCGACTCCGCCCCGGCCTGGACGCCGAGGCCGCCCGAGTGGGTCTCGAGGGCGTCACGCAGTCCCTTCGCACGACCGGGAGTGAAACCGAGGGTATTCGCGTCCTGCTCGAGCCCGGCGTGGGGCTTTCGCCCGCCGAAAGGGCCGAGGCGCGGGGACTGGCCCTTCTCATGGGCGTGGTCGCGGGCCTGGTGCTCCTGCTCACCTGTGCCAACGTCGCCGGATTGTTCCTAGCGCGCGCCGTCGACCGCCAGTCGGAGTTTTCGCTACGCCGCACGCTGGGAGCAGGCGGCGGACGAATCGCCCGTCAGCTCCTGATCGAGAGCACCGTGTTGGCGGGCTTCGCCACGCTGCTGGCCGCACCGCTCCTGCACTTTGGCACGCGACACATCGCGACGCTGATCCCCTCGGCCGTCTCGCTCGACTTCACGCCCGATCCGCGCGTCTACGGCGTGCTGCTCCTTCTGGGTGTGGGCACCGGCCTCGTCTTCGGCGGCGCCCCCGCCCTCATCGCCGCGAGGCGCGCCCCCGCCCGCGGCATGGGCGCGGCGCGCAGCTCGACGGGCACGCGCACGACCCACGCCGTTCGACACGCGCTCGTCGTGGCTCAGGTCGCCCTCTCCCTGGGACTGCTCTCCGGGGCCGGCGTTCTGCTTCGGAGTGTGTCCGCGGCGCTATCGGCCCGCCCGGGCCTGAATCCCCAGGGCGTCCTGGCGGCCTCGCTCAACCTCCAGCTCACGGGGCGCTACGACGAGCCCGAGGTTCGGGCGGCCTTTCTCGATCGCCTGACGGCCGAGCTCGACGCCGACCCCGCGATCGCCGACGTCGCCCTATCGACCTCGGCCGCCTTCGTAGGCCCGTTCCCGCGCAGCAGCCAGAGGCCGCTCGGTGGTGGGGACGAGCTCAGCTTCGAGGCCGACCTCTTCGGGACCACGGCCGCCTGGTTCGAGATGATGGGCATGCCCCTGCTCGACGGCCGCGCCTTTTCGCCCGACGGAGAGCCCGAACCCGTGGTCATCGTCGACGAAACGCTGGCGGCGATGTTCTGGCCGGGGGGCAGCGCCGTCGGCCAGTATCTCGACACCGACCCCGCCTCACGCGTGATCGGAGTCGTGCCCGCCGCCCGCACCCGGTCCCTTCGGCGGGCGCCGGCCCCGACCGTGTACCAACCCCTCTCGGAGGTCACGGTGGGGTCGGTCGCCGTCCACGTCCGGCCCCGCGCCGGAGTCGACCCCGCGGCCGGCGTCGCGGCCCTGCGACGCGGGATCGCAGCCGTCGACCCGGCGCTACCCGTCGCGACGGTCGCCGATCTGCAGGGCCGTATGGCCGCCACCCTCGGCGAGACCCGAAATCTGGGCGTCATCGTGGCGGTGGTCGCGGGGCTCGCCCTGTTGCTGGCC
>CBDUEZ010000082.1:0-13859 GCA_965366355.1 uncultured bacterium | reverse complement strand
CCTCCGCGTCGGTCACCGACGCGTATGTAGCGCGTCCACTGTCTTTCAGAAAGGAGTGCTCCGGTCCAACCCCCGGATAATCCAGGCCCGCAGACACCGAATGCGCTGGGGCGACCTGACCATCCGCGTCTTGAAGAAGGTAGCTCATGGCTCCGTGCAACACACCCGGTTCTCCAGCGGAAAGCGTCGCGGAGTGCCGTCCCGAAGCAATCCCCTCGCCCGCAGCCTCGACGCCGATCAGCTCGACATCGGAATCTTCGACGAAGGCGTGGAAGATGCCCATCGCGTTCGAGCCCCCGCCCACCGAGGCGACCACCGACGCGGGCAGTCGACCGGTCACCTGAAGCAGCTGCTCCCTCGCCTCTCGGCCGATGACCGCCTGGAAATCCCGGACCATGCGCGGGAAGGGGTCGGGGCCGACGACCGATCCGATGATGTAGTGGGTGTCGCCCACATTCGTCACCCAGTCCCGGATCGCCTCGTTGGTGGCATCCTTGAGGGTACGGGTTCCGGACGTGACGGGTCGGACCTCGGCACCCAGCAGTCCCATGCGATACACGTTGAGGGACTGCCGCTCGACGTCTTCCGCACCCATGTAGACGACACATTCCAGATCGAAGAGGGCGCAGGCGGTGGCGGTGGCCACCCCGTGCTGCCCGGCGCCCGTCTCGGCGATGATCCGGCGCTTGCCCATTCTGCGCGCAAGCAGCACCTGACCCATCGTGTTGTTGATCTTGTGCGCACCGGTGTGGTTCAGGTCTTCCCGCTTGAGATAGATCGGCCCCGTGCCCGCAGAGGCCTCGAGCCGGCGCGCCCGATAGAGGGGCGTGGGTCGGCCCACGTAGTCTCGAAGCAGAGCGCCCAGTTCTTCGCCGAATTGGGGATCCCGACCGGCGGCGGCGTACGCGCTCTCCAACTCGTCGAGCGCCCCCATGAGAGTCTCGGGCACGTATCGCCCCCCGAAACGGCCGAACCGGCCCGGAGCGTTCACGCTGGTCGTCACGATGTGGTGTCCCGCTGTGCGTTCCGAATGAAGGCCCGGACTCGGGCCGCGTCCTTTATTCCTCGGCTGACCTCGACTCCCGAACTCACATCGACCACATCCGGCCGGAGTCGCTGCACGGCCTCCGCCACATTTTCGGGCTGGAGACCGCCCGCAGCCACGAACTGAAGGCTCGCGGGAAACCGCTCACGAATCGGCTCGACGAGATCCCAGGGGAAACGAATGCCGGAGCCGCCTTCCACCTCGGGGTGCCACCCGTCGAGGAGAATTCCGTCGGCCACGCCACCATAGCGGTCGAGAGCCTCCAGAACCTCGTCGGCGGAACGGACCCGCAGGGCCTTCCAGAGTTCCCATTCCCCTTCGGCCGCGAGGGCCTCGAGAAACTCCGGAGGTTCGGAACCGTGCAGTTGCAAGACATGGGCACGCGATCGTCGAGCGAGCGAGACCAGGTCCTTCAGGGTCTCGTTGACGGTCACACCGACCAGCGATCGGCCCGATGCCTCGGGAAAGCGGGCGGCCAGCGCCGCCGGCACGTATCGGCTGAACCCATCGGTGAGGATCGCGCCGACGAGGTCGGCGCCCGCCCTCCCCGCGAGTCCCGCATCGATCACCCGCGTGATGCCGCAGATCTTGGTTCGCACCCGCACCGGCATGACGGCCCCGTCGCCTCCCGACCTACCCGCTCCGCTCATGGTCACCGCCGCACCTCGGCCGACCGCGGCGCGGCCGCGAGGTCGGCCACCATGCGGCCCGGTGACGATGCCCGGAGAATCGTCTCGCCCACCAGAACGGCGTCGACTCCGCTCCGACCCAACCGCTCGACGTCGTCGGAGTTGCGGATGCCGCTTTCCGAGACGACCACCGTGTCGGCCGGGAGCCGATCGAGAAGGCCTTCCGTCACCGCGAGATCGGTCGAGAAGGTCGCGAGATCCCGGTTGTTGATGCCAACGATCCGAGCCCCGACTGCGAGGGCCCGTTCGAGCTCCCGCTCGTCGTGGACCTCGACCAGAGCGGCCAGGCCGAGCTCGAGCGCGTAGCCGTGAAGGTCGGAGAGGCGAGCATCATCCAGGATCCGAACGATCAGCAGAATCGCGTCGGCTCCCGCCGCGCGCGCCTCGTCGATCTGGATGCGGTCCAGCGTAAAGTCCTTGCGGAGTGCGGGCAGGTCGACGGCGGCGCGGGCGGACACCAGGTCGTCGAGCCGGCCGCCGAACCACGGTGTGTCGGTGAGCACGCTGAGCGCGGCCGCCCCGTTCTCGGCATAGGTGCGGGCCAGCCCCGCCGGATCGAGCCGAGGGCGAATGTCTCCGGCCCCCGGGGAGCGGCGCTTCACCTCGGCGATCACACGCACGCGGTCGTGCCGCGCGAGCGCCCGCTCGAAGTCCCGAGACGGTGCCGCCGCGCGCGCACGATCCCGAAATTCGGCAGCGCGCGGCCGCAGCGCGTCGATCTCGGCCTCTTTCGTCGCCACGATCCGGGTGAGGATATCGGGCGTCTCGGACTCTGCTTGCGTTTCGGGCAACGTTCGGGTATCCTTGTTTCGGTACCTGTTCGGGTTCCCAGCTTGGAGAATATCGATGCCCTTGACCCGGCGCCAGAAGCAGATTCTCGACCACATCGGCGAATACATCGAGGAATGGGGATACGCCCCGAGCTTCGAAGAAATCGCGGAACACTTCGGTTACTCATCGCTCGCGACCGTCCACGAGCATCTGAGCAACCTGGAACGTAAAGGCTACATCCGGAAGGCCTACAACGAGAGTCGGTCGATCGAACTGGTCCAGCCCGACGCGGGTGGGCCGGCCTCGATCGAACTGCCCCTCCTCGGGACGGTCGCAGCCGGCCTACCGATCGAGGCGATCGCCGATACCGAGACCCTGGCCGTGCCGCCCGACATGGTGCGGCGCAATCGTGAGAACTACGTCCTCAAGGTTCAGGGAAACTCGATGATCGACGAGTCGATCCGAGACGGGGACTACATCGTCGTGAGCGCTCAAGACACGGCCGACGACGGCCAGATGGTCGTGGCGCTGGTGCGAGGCGACTCCGCGACGGTGAAGAAGCTGTATCGGGAACGCGGGGGGCGAGTTCGCCTCCAGCCGGCCAACCCCGCCATGGAAGCCATCATCGAAGATGCGCGCGACGTGCAGATTCAGGGCGTCGTGGTCGGCGTCATTCGCAAGTACTGACCGGAGAGACACCATGCCCCTGCCATCCCCCTGCCCAGCCCGTCACACCTTCGCGATCGGGCGCCTGGACCGGGCCACCTCCGAACTTCAGCTGATCGACGGGCACGACGCCCCTCCCTTTCCCGGCCCGTGGAGCCTCAAGGCCGTGGTACGTGAGCGCAAAGTGGCCGGCCCCGATCTGCGCATCATTCGGTAACACCCCCTGATTCAGAGGACCCACGGCCTCGGCCGCGGGTAGATCGCGGGCGCCCTGACCCCTTTCCCGTAGTGCCAGGCCTCCGTGACCGACGACCTCCTCCTTCGCGATCTCGGCCTCATTCTTGTTGCGGCTTCGCTTTTGGCCCTGGTCGGGCGCCGACTCGGAGTGCCCGGCATCGTCGCCTACATCGTGGCGGGTCTCGTGCTCGGACCCGCGACGGGGCTCGTCGAGGTGCACCACGGGCCAGAGGTCGAGGGGATCGCGCTGATCTCCGAGGTCGGCATCGCGCTCCTTCTCTTCCTGGTCGGCCTGGAGCTCTCGTTCGCGACGGTGCGGGCGGTCGGGATGGTCGCCGTGATCGGCGGACTGGTGCAGACGACCGTCTCGGGCGCCATCGGGGCGGGCATCGCCTTTGCCCTGGGGTATCCCCCGGCCACCGCCCTGTTTCTCGGGGTCGCCCTGGCCTTCAGTTCAACGGTCATCGTGGTCAAGCTGCTGGAGAAACGGGGTGACCTGAGCGAGACCTACGGCCAGGTCACGCTCGGAATCCTCCTCGTTCAGGATCTCGTCGTCATCGTGGTCCTGACCCTGGTGGCGGGTCTCGGCGGGGCCTCCGAGGCGGGCGGCTGGGCCCTGGCGCGCGACATCGGGCAGGCCTTCGCCGGCATGGCCCTGCTGGTCGGCGTGTCGGTCGGTGTCTCCGGCCGCTTGCTTCCCCGGCCCATGGGATGGATCGCGCGATCGCCCGAAGCCCTGTTGGTGTGGAGCCTCTGCCTCTGCTTCCTCTTGATCCTCGCCGCCAAGGCTCTCTCGCTTTCGGTCGAACTCGGCGCCTTTCTCGCGGGCGTGAGCCTCGCCCAGTTGCCGTACAACCAGGAGTTGAGGCGTCGGGTGGCGCCTCTCGTCGACTTCTTTCTCGCGGTCTTCTTCGTGGGACTGGGAGTCGCCATGGATCCGGTCGCGGCACTCGGGGCCTGGCCCGCGGCGTTGGCGCTGACGGTCTTCGTGCTGATTGGGAAACCCGCGATTCTCCTCGCCCTCATTCCGAGGCTCGGCTTCGGGGAACGCACGGCCGCTCTCACCGGGATCACACTCGGCCAGACCTCGGAGTTCTCGTTCATTCTCGCGGGTCTGGGGCTCTCGGGAGGCTTGATCGGGCCGGACGCGGTGGCGCTCATCGGGGTCGTGGGGCTGGGCAGCATGGGCGTGTCTTCCGGGCTGATCCTCAGTTCGCGGCGCGTATACGCCCGCCTGCGCGCGTCGGGGGTCCTACGGGTCTTCCGCGCTCCGCACGAGGGTCCTCGCGATCGTGAACGGGCCGGCGCCCACCACGGACCGGCCGACGACCTGAGAGACCATGTCATCGTGGTCGGTATGAACACGATGGGTCGCAAGATCGTTCAGGGACTGGCGGGGCGAGGCGTTGGCGTGCTCGCCGTAGATACGGATCCCGCCAAACTGGAACGACTGTCGGCCCCCGGCCTGATCGGCGACGCCGACGACCTCGCCGTTCTCGAAGCGGCCGGGATCCGGCGGGCGCGCCTGCTCGTCTCGGCCTTGCAGATCGAAAGCGCCAACAACCTCCTCGCCTATCGCTGCAAGTCGCTGGGCGTGGCATGCGCGATCCATGCCTTCGACCGATCGGTCGTCGACGATTTGCGGTCGATCGGTGCCACACACCTCATGGAATCGAAAACGGCGGGCACCCGGCGGCTCGGCCAGGCGCTGCACGATGAGGGGGTCTACGGATGACCGGCATCGCGCTCCTTCTGCTCGCGGCCTCGGTGGGTCATGGCCTGGCTCGATGGTTGAAGCTCCCGGCGGTCCCCTTTCTCGTGCTCGCGGGTTTCGGCCTCGGACTCACGGCCGGTATCGACGAAGCGTTCCTCCAGGACTCCCTGGTGCTCGGGATCACCTTTCTGGTCTTCGCCGCCGGCATCGAACTCGATCTGTCGCGCGTGCGTCAGCAGAAGAGGGCGGCACTCGCCGTCGGCGCCGCCCAGTTCCTGCTCCTCGGCGGCCTGGGATGGATGGCCGCCCTCGGGCTCGGCTTTCAGGGTCAGACGGCGGCCTACCTCGCCCTCGCGCTCACGGCGAGTTCGACTCTGGTCGCGGTGCGCCTTCTTCAGCAACGTCGACAGCTCTTCGAGCCCTTCGGTCGACTGGTGATCGGGGTCCTCCTGTTTCAGGACCTCCTGGTGATCCTTCTGATCCCCGTCCTGACCGGTGCGCCGGACGGCGTGGCCGCCGTGGCGCGAGGCGTGGGTTCGACCCTGTTCCTGGCCGGGGCGGCATGGCTGCTTCTGCGGGCCGTTTTGCCGCGAATTCTCCAGAAGCTCGCCCTCGACGAGGAGCTGTTGCTTCTCGTGGTGCTGTCGCATCTCTTCGCGTTTCTCCTCGTCGCCGACCGGCTGGGAGTGCCTCTCGTTTCCGGCGCATTCGTGGCGGGTGTCGCCCTGTCGTCGTTTCCGCTCAACGGTGTGGTGCGCGGGCAACTCGATTCGATCGGCGACTTCTTCACGGCGATCTTCTTCGCCGCACTCGGCGCGACCCTCGGCATTCCGACGCTCGACGAGGTGGTGCAGGCCGCCGTGCTCGGACTGGTCGTGATCATCGTCACTCCGCTCGTCGTGGCGGCCATCGCAGAACGATCGGGCTTCTCGGCGCGGCCGGCGATCGTCTCGGGCCTTTTGCTGTCACAGACCAGCGAGTTCTCACTCGTCGTGGGGCTCCAGGGCGTGGCCCTCGGCCAACTCGCTCCGGGCGCCTTCCATGTGATCGCCTTGGTGACGCTCGGCACGATGGTCCTCACGCCGCTCCTGGTGCGCGATGCGGTAGTGCTCCGGCTTCTGCACCTGCATCCCTCGCGGCGGAGGCGAACCGATGCGGAGCCCCCCCGGGATCACCTGCTTCTGGTGGGGTGTGGCACCAGCGGGACGTCGCTGCTCGAAACCCTGGTGATCGGTCCTCACACCATCGTGGTCGTCGACGACGACCCCGGCGTGGTAGCCCGCGTGCGCGCCGCCGGAATCGATGCCTACCGGGGCGACGCGACCGACCCGGGCCTTCTTCGGCGAGTCGGCGCCGCCCGGGCCCGCATCATCGTGTCCACGATGGGCCGGGCGGAGGATCACACACTGCTTCTCGAGGAGGCCCAGGGCGTGCCGATCTTCGTGCGGGCCTTCGAGGCCGCCGACGAGGCGTGGCTCCGCGAACGGGGCGCCCGACCGGTCGGGTTCGGCGACGCGGCCGCCTGTAGCTTCCTGGACTGGTACGACCGCCGAGGGTGGGAGTCGCCCGACGACCTCGCCGACGAGGAATTCGAGGTCGTCTTGTAGTCAGCGGCCCGTGGCGTCGACCAGGCGGTCGAGGGCGTCGACCGCCGCCCCGGAATCCACACTCTCGGCGGCGCGAACCACACCGGCTTCCAGGCCGACCACCTGTCCCGAGATATGAATCGCGGCGCCCGCGTTCATGAGCACCGCGGTGCGAGCCGCCCCGCGGAGGCGGCCGCCGAGTACGTCGCGAATGATCCGGGCGTTGTCGTCCGGCTCTCCGCCGGCCAACTCGCCGAGAGGGCCCGCCTCGAGGCCCATCGACTCGGGCGTGATCACCCGGTCGATCACCTCGCCCCGGTGCAGTTCCAGCACGCGGGTCGGACCGGCGGGACTGAGCTCGTCCATACCGGGCTCGCCGTGCACCACGAGGGCGTGGA
Source organism: uncultured bacterium (assembly GCA_965366355.1). GTDB lineage: Bacteria > Gemmatimonadota > Gemmatimonadetes > Longimicrobiales > Gaopeijiaceae > Gaopeijia. The sequence continues at coordinate 6,753 of CBDUEZ010000082.1, read as the reverse complement.
GGTGATCGAGGGCCTGAAGTCCACCCACCACGAGCTCCATCAGCTCGGGGTCGGAGACACCGACGACCTGCCGCCGAGCGCCAGCGGGATTCGTGAGCGGCCCGAGAAGGTTCATGATGGTCGGCACGCCGAGTCCGCGACGAATGGGCCCCACGTGCCGCATGGCGGGGTGGAGCAGCGGCGCGAACATGAAGACGATGCCCACCTCGTCGAGCACCTCGCTCATGCGCTGGGCGCTGAGCTGGATCGTGACGCCCAACGCCTCGAGTACGTCGGCGCTCCCGCTCCGGCTCGTGAACGATCGATTGCCGTGTTTCGCCATGCGCACGCCGGCGCCCGCAGCCACGAGCGCCGCGGCGGTCGAGATGTTGAACGTCGTGACGCTCCCGCCCCCGGTGCCCGCCGTGTCGACGAGGAGGTCGGGATCGCTCGACGCGACCGGGATCATGGCCGACCGGAGCGCGCGCACACCTCCGGCCACTTCGGCCGCCACCAGGCCGCGCGCCTGGAGTCCCATCAGAATTCCCGCCATTTCCACGGGCGACGCCGCTCCCCGCATGAAGGCGCCGAAGACGGCCTCCGCCTCGGCCTCGGAGAGGGGGCGTCCTCGAGCGACCGCGCTGAGGAACGGCCGGAGGTCGAGGGGTTCGGCGGCGGCGGTCCCGGCGGGTGAAGGGGTCTCGGTCATGGCGTCGGGGAGAGCGGCGAGGGGGTTGAAGTGCGGTCAATTGTACCGGGGCCGAGGGTCGCTTGACACCCCTCCCGCTCTCTTTACTTTCCGGCGTGAATGCCGGTGACGAGGTCCGCGTCCTGCTCGTATTGCACTACCAGGGAAGGGACTTCCACGGGTGGCAGGTTCAGCCACACGTGCGCACCGTGCAGGGCGAGGTCGAGGCCGTCGTGGAGCGCCTCCTGGGCGAACGCCGCCCCGTGCTCGGCTCGGGCCGCACCGACTCCGGCGTGCACGCGACCGGGCAAGTGGCCACGGTGCCCTTCCCCGCGTCGTGGTCGGCCGCCCGGGTGCGGAAGGCGCTCAACGCCCTCCTCCCGCGCGACATCTGGGTCGAATCGGCTCGGGAGGTCCCGTGGTCGTTCCACGCGCGGTACGATGCAGTGGAGCGATCGTATCGGTATCGCGTGGGATCGTCGCCCGCCGCCGCGTCGCCCTTTCATCGTCCGCTGTGTTGGGCGCTCGGTGAAACGCTGGATTCCGACCGGCTGGCGGCGGCCGCCGCGATCCTCCCGGGGCGGCATTCGTTCCGAGCCTTCGCGAAGTCGGGTCAGCCGCAGCGCGGCGAGATGTGCACCGTCGTCGAGGCGGGATGGGCACCCTGGGGTGACCTGGGGTACGCCTTCACGATTCGCGCGAATCGTTACCTGCACCACATGGTTCGCTACCTTGTCGGTACGATGGTCGACGTCAGCCGTGGTCGGCGTGATCTGAGTGAGATGGTGGCCCTCCTCGAGGACCCGGAAACCGAGGCCGTGACCTCGCCTCCGGCACCTCCCGAGGGCCTCTACCTCGAACGCGTCCGGTATCCGGATTCGTCGGAATCCACTCCCGCACCGAGCATCGCCGACCCATGAAGATTTTTCTCGACACCGCCGAACTCGACGAAATCCGGCGCGCCGCCGACGCCGGTCTCATCGACGGCGTGACGACCAACCCGTCGCTGATGGCGAAGGTCGCCGGTGATCGCGATCCGGCCGACCTCTTTCTCGACATCTGTGCGGCCGTCGATGGTCCGGTGAGCGCCGAGGTGGTCGCGCTCGAGAAGGACGCGATGGTCGCCGAAGGTCGCCGGCTGGCGAAGCTGGCCGACAACATCGTCGTGAAGCTCCCCCTCATCGAAGAGGGACTGCGGGCCTGCCGCGCGCTCACGGCCGAGGGCATTCGCACGAACGTCACTCTCTGCTTCTCGGCCCCCCAGGCGGTCATGGCCGCCAAGGCCGGTGCCACCTACATCTCGCCGTTCGTGGGACGCATCGACGACATTTCGGGCGAGGGCATGCAGCTCATCTCGCAGATCCGGCAGATCTACGACAACTACGGCTTCCACACGCAGATCTTGACGGCGTCGATTCGCCATCCCGTGCACGTGGTCGAAGCCATGTTGATCGGGTCGGACTGTGGCACTATGCCCCCGAAGGTGCTGTATCAGCTGTTGAAACATCCGTTGACCGACAAAGGGCTGGACGGCTTCATGGCCGACTGGAAGAAGCTCGGCAAGGAACTCTGAAGACGTCCGGTCCGGAGGAACCGAATCGTGACTTCGACACGTAGATCAGCGTCCCTCGCGACGGCCGTTGCCCTGCTCACCGCTGTGGCCGCCTGCGAGGGCCGCGGACCGGGTGAGGCGGCCTACGCCGCCGATCGGCCGGCGGCCCCCTCTCTCGCGCAGGAAGCTCCCGGGCAGGCGCCCGACCCGTTGCGGAATGCCGCCGCCCAGATCGACGACTCGCGGCGCACGGCGATCGTCCAGGCTTCGGCCCGCGTGTCTCCGGCGGTGGTGACGATCAACACGGCGCGAACCCAGCGCGTGCGGCCGTCGAGTATGTGGGAGAGCTTCTTTCTCCCGCCCAATGCCGCGCGACGGGTGTCGGGGCTCGGCTCCGGGTTCGTGATCGACGGCGCCGAGGGGCTGATCCTCACGAACAATCACGTGGTCGAGGGCGCGGAGCGGCTCCTCGCGACCTTCCCCGACGGGCGCGCCTTCGAGGCGACGGTCGTGGGCGCCGACGCCGTCACCGATGTGGCCGTGATCCGGGTCGACACCGACGAGGTGCTTCCCGAAGCACCGCTGGGGACCTCCGATTCCCTCTACATCGGTGAGTGGGTCGTGGCGATCGGTAACCCCTTCGGCTACCTGCTCTCGAATTCGGAGCCGTCGGTCACCGCCGGCGTGGTCAGCGCCGTGGGGCGCCACATCGTGCCGACCCAACAAGACGAGGGCTTCTACCTCGGAATGATCCAGACCGACGCCTCCATCAATCCCGGCAATTCCGGAGGTCCGCTGGTCAACGCCCTGGGGCAGGTCATCGGGGTGAATTCTTCGATCTTCTCGCGGTCGGGAGGGAGCGAGGGCCTCGGCTTCGCGATTCCGATCGATCGGGCGCTCCATGTGGCCGGCGATCTCATCGGGAGCGGCGCGGTGAGGCGGGCGTGGCTCGGGGTCGAGGTCGAGCCGGCCGAAGCCGATGATTGGGGACGCACGCGGGGTATTCTCGTCACGCGGGTGGCCGGAGATTCCCCCGCCGCCCAGGCGGGACTCGTGGCCGGTGGGCGGATCCTGGCCGCCAACGGCCGCCGCCTCGCCGCACCCCTCGACTGGGAAGACGTGTTGCTCGACCTTCGTCCCGGGAGTTCGATTTCGGTCGAGGTCGAGGGCCGATCGACACCCGTGCGGATCGAGGCCGGCAACCTTCCGTCGCTGAGTGCGGAACGGGTGGTGGTGCTCGGCGACCTCGAGATGATCACCGTCGATGCGCGAATTCGCGCGGAGCGCGGCCTCGCCTCCGAGGACGGCGCTCTCGTCACCGCGGCCTCTCCCAACATCTCCAGCCAGATCGGGCTGCGCGACGGCGACGTGCTGGTTCAAATCAACAATGTGCGAGTGCGGTCGGCCGAAGAGGCCGCGCGGTTCTTCGAGCAGCTTCGCCCAGGCCGGGTCAGACTCGGCGTGGAACGACGGGGCGGCTACGTCTTTCTCGATTTCGTCTGGCGGCGTGGATGAGCGACACCTACCAACACCCTCTCACCGGACGGTACGCATCGAGTGAGATGCAGCGCGTCTTCTCTCCGGCCAACCGCTACGGAACCTGGCGCCGCCTCTGGCTCGCGCTCGCCGAGGCCGAGCAGGAATGCGGCGTGCCGATTCCCGACGAGGCGCTCACGCAGATGCGCGGCGCCCTCGACGATCTCGACTTCGAGAAGGCGGCGGAATACGAGCGCCGCTTCCGTCACGATGTCATGGCCCACGTTCATCTCTTCGGGGACGATGCACCCGCGGCCAAGGCGATCATCCATCTCGGGGCGACGAGCGCGTTCATCGGCGACAACACCGATCTGATCCTGCACCGTCAGGCCCTCGAGCTGGTTCGCGACCGGGTCGTGCGGTGCATGGCGGCGCTCGGCGCCTTCGCTCGTCAGTGGCGGGATCTGCCGACTCTCGCCTACACGCACTTTCAGCCCGCTCAGCCGACCACGGTGGGAAAACGGGCCACGCTCTGGCTCCAGGACCTCGCGCTCGACCTCGAGGAGATCGAGTTCCGGCTCGAGACACTCCGCTTTCGGGGAGTGAGGGGCACGACCGGCACCCAGGCCTCGTTTCTCGAACTGCTGGGCGGCGATCACGCCGCCGTCGACCGACTCGACGCCCTCGTCAGCGAGAAGATGGGCTTTGCCGAGAGCTACGGCGTCAGCGGGCAGACCTACACGCGCAAGGTCGACCAGGCGGTCCAGGCCACGCTCGCGGGTGTGGCCGCCTCCCTGTCGAAATACGGCCATGACCTGCGACTGCTCGCCCACCTGCGGGAGGTCGAAGAGCCGTGGGAGTCGGAGCAGATCGGGTCGTCGGCGATGCCGTACAAGCGCAACCCGATGCGGGCCGAGCGCATCTGCGCCCTGACCCGGCACGTCATCACCCTCAGCATCGATCCGGCCTTCACGGCCGCGACCCAGTGGATGGAGCGCACTCTCGACGACTCGGCCAACCGCCGCTTGTCGATTCCCGATGCGTTTCTCACCCTCGATGGCGCTCTGGTGTTGGCCGAAAACGTCTCGGCGGGACTGATTGTCAATCCGGCGGTGGTGGCGAAGAACCTCGACGAGCATCTTCCCTTCATGGCCACCGAAACCCTGCTGATGCAGGCCACCGCCGGCGGAGGAGATCGCCAGGAGCTCCACGAGCGCATTCGCGTGCATGCGCACGCCGCCGCGCGGGAGATGAAAGAGGGTCGGGACTCCGACCTCATCGATCGGGTGGCCGGCGACGACGCCTTCGGAATGGATGCCGATCACATTCGCGGCCTGATCGACGCAGCGGCATTTGTGGGGCGTGCCCCCGAGCAGGTCGACCGCTTTCTCTCGACCCATGTCGACCCGGTGCTCACCCGCCTGGGTGACGCGGCCCAGGCCCGCCTAGGGGAGCCCGACGTTCGTGTCTGACGCTCTCGTTCAATCGGCTCTGCCCCTGCCGTTGCTGCACCAGGGCAAGGTGCGCGACGTCTATGCGGTGGGCGACGACCGGCTGCTGATGGTGGCGAGCGACCGGGTGAGCGCCTTCGATGTGGTCATGCGCCAGCCGGTGCCCCGCAAGGGCGAGGTGCTCACGCAGGTCACGGCGTGGTGGCTCGATCGACTCGGCCGCACCGAGGGCATCGACCACCACCTTCTGGCCGTCGACGCCGACCACATCGTCGCGCTGCATCCCGAACTCGCGTTCTCCCGGGCCGATTGGGCCGGCCGCGCCATGCTCGTACGCCGCACCACCCCCGTTCTCGTCGAGTGTGTGATCCGAGGATACCTCTCGGGATCGGCCTGGCGGGAGTACCGGGACCATGGCACGCTCGCCGGAGAGGCCCTCCCCGAAGGCCTGCGCGAAAGCGAGCGCCTCGCCACGCCGCTCTTCTCTCCGGCCACCAAGGCGCAGGACGGCGACCACGACGAGAACATCACCGTCGACGCCGTGCGGGAGATCGTGGGGGCCGAGATGGCCGAGCGCCTCGAGGACCTGTCGATGCGGGTCTACGCACACGGCCGCGACACCTGCGCCGACCACGGGATCATTCTCGCCGACACCAAGTTCGAGTTTGGTATCGATGCGCAGGGACGCCTTCTTCTCATCGACGAGGTGCTCACCCCCGACTCCTCGCGCTTCTGGCCGAAGGAACACTACGCGATCGGACGCGGTCAGCCTTCGCTCGACAAACAGCCCGTTCGGGATTGGCTCGATGCACTCCCCGACTGGGATCACAATCCCCCACCGCCCGATCTCCCCGACGAGGTGGTGGCGGCCACCACGGCCCGCTACCTCGACGTTTTCCAGCGACTGACGGGTGTCTCCCTCAGCGACTGGGTCCCTCCCCGCTTCGACACCGAGGTCACCCCCTCGTGACCCCCCTGCGCAAACGTTCGGACGAGTCGCTCGATCTCGAAGGTGCCAAACCCCGCCGCCCCCGGCCGAACCTGCAGCGCGGAATCATCATTCTCCCCTCGGCCTTCACGCTGGGGAATCTGTTCTTCGGGATCTACGCGATCATCGCCGCCACCCGCGGCGACTTCGAGTGGGCCGGTTGGTTCATCGTCTTCGCCGGCATTCTCGACATGCTCGACGGACGGGTCGCGCGCTTCACCCGTACCGGATCGCGTTTCGGAGCCGAGCTCGACTCGCTCGTCGACGCCATCAGTTTCGGCGTGGCGCCCGGCATCATCATGTACGAGATCTTCTTCGTCGATGCCACGTCGTGGAGTTGGACGCTGTCGTATTTCTACGTCGTCGCCTCGGTCGTGCGGCTCGCGCGCTTCAATGTCGAGCAGGGAGGCGAGGCCAAGCGCCACTTCCTGGGCCTGCCCTCCCCCGCCGCGGGCATGACGCTCGCGTCGTGGTATCCGTTCAGTCAGACGACCTTCTTCCAGGCCTATCTCACCGACTTGCCGTGGTCCCAGATCATGGCGATGGGCATGGTCCTGCTCGGGGTGCTCATGGTGAGCCACGTGCCCTATGCCAAGGTGCCCCGCATCGGGCTGCGCAC
>CBDUEZ010000081.1:0-13896 GCA_965366355.1 uncultured bacterium | reverse complement strand
CTCGGAGCTGCGCCAGGACATGCGATTCATCCAGCTCGGCCCCACGACCCTTCGGCCCGCGGCGGGAGGGGTGGCCGGGCACTGGGCTTTCTGGGCGCTTCTGCTGCTTCCGATGATGGCGGTGGCCGGGGCGGCGGTGTTGGCCCGGCACCAGGAGCGGCTGCAGGCCGACGTGGCCTGGGCGCGGGGGCGGCAGGCGGGGCGGGTGGCGAAGAAACGCTTCGCCGAGGCGAGACGGCTGGCCGACGCCGACGACCCCCGTGCCTTCTACGCCGAGGTGGCTCGGGCGCTGGAGGGGTTCGTGGCCGACAAGCTGAATCGGTCCGCCGCCGGCCTGCAGCGCAGCGACGTGCGGGCCGGCCTCGAGGCCCGGGGGGTCGACGCGGCGCTCGTCGACCGCATCGCCGCCTGCCTCGACGACTGCGACCGGCAGCGCTTCGCGCCCCGGGCGGCCGACGCCTCCGAGATGGCTCGTTTTCTCGATGAGGCCTCGGCGATCATGTCGGACCTCGACCGGGCGGTGCGATGAGAACGCGGTTGGTGATCGCCGTGATCGTGGCGCTGGGGATCGGCGCGGGAGAGGCCCGGGCCGCGTTGTCGACGGCCGGCCTGCCGACGGTCGCGATGCCCGCAGCCGCCCAGGACGAAGCCTATCTGCGGGGCAACGAGCTCTACCAGGAGGGGCAGTACGAGCAGGCCGTGGAGGCCTACCGCTCGGTGCTGGGGGCCGGGGTGGAGAGCGCCACGCTGCACTACAACCTGGGCAACGCCTACTTCAAGTCGGGTGACCTGGGCCGCGCGATCCTGAGTTGGGAGCGCGCGCTGGACCGCGACCGCGGCCTCGCTGACGCGCGCTCGAACCTCGAGCTCGCCCGAACGCTGACGGTCGACGACGTGGAGCCCCTGCCCACCTTCTGGCTGGTGAGCGCGTGGCGGTGGTGGGTCGATCTGCTGCCCCGGGCGGTGCTGCTGGCGGCGGTGGCGCTGGGCTGGCTGCTGTTGTGGGGCGGGGTGGCCGGTCGGATTCTGGCCCGAGGCGAGGGGATGCGGCGACTGGGGACGCTGTCTGTGATTTCGGGCGTGGCGCTGGTGGTGGTGCTCGGCGTGAACGTTGCCGTTCGCGAGTTCGGGCTAGGGCAGGTGAGCCGGGGTGTGATCCTGGCCGACGCCGTCCCCGTCCGCTCGGCACCGACCCAGGACGACAACCTGATTCTCTTCGAAATCCACGAGGGCACCGCCGTGCGCATCGACCAGCGCACCGACAACTGGGCCGAGGTCGTGCTGGACGACGGGAAGGTGGGCTGGGTGCCGTCGGGGGTGGTCGAGGAGGTGTAGGGGCGGCTGCGTACGGGGCCACGGGCTGGGCGGTTGCGGAGGGGGTGGGGGGAGAGAAGGTGCGGGGGCCAGCTCGAGCCAGCCCCCGCCGGCCCAACCTCAGCTACAGTTCACCGTGGGATTGAACGGCGCGAACATTCCGCTCGGGTTGTCCTGCCAGACCCAGACGTGGAGGGTGTAGAACGGGCGGACCATGGGGTCGGGGTGGTTCGGGTTGGGCGCCTGAAACGTTTCTCCGGCCAGGGTCGGCGCCGAGGTGTTTCCGGCTCCCGCCCAGGCATCCTGGTGCATCATGAACTCGACCCCGACCAGTCGCTTGCCCCCCGACAGGGTCGGCTCGAAGAGCAACACCTCCGGGGCCGCCGGATCGATGATCGAGTCCTCCAGTCGGCCCGGCATCCCATAGTGGAATCCCATCGCCCCATCGGGCCCCGCGATGCACTCGCTCAAGGGCACGAACCCGTCGGAAAGGGCTTGATCGACGTCGGAGTAGATCGCCGTGGCGAGCTGGATCTGCTCGATGTCGTTCGTCGTCGGATCGGCGGGATCGTTCGAACCGCAGGCCCCGGCGACGAGGCATAGGGCGACGGCACCGAGGGCGAGGGCGCCGAACAGGTGGGGGCGACGGGACATGATCTTTCTCCTTCAGTGGGCTAGAATTGTGGGCGTTTCCGCCCCTTCACCCCTTCCTGCGCAAAAGCCGAGGAAAGGGGGCAGTCGACGTCCAGGTCTTCTTCATGAATCCGACCACGCAGATCCTCCGGACGCTCGAAGCCGCCGATGCCCCACGCGTCGACCAGCTCGTCCCGGGCATCTATCGCGAGCTCTGCGGAATGGCTCATCGTCAACTCGGTCGCGAGGCTGGAAACCCCACTCTCGAGACCGTGGAACTCGTCCACGAGGCCTACGTCCGGCTGGTGGGTGACGAGGGCGTGACCAAACGGGGCAAGGCCTATTTCTTCGCCGCGGCCGCCCGAGCCATGCGCCAGGTGCTGATCGACGCCGCGCGACGGCGGGGGGCCGCTAAACGGGGCGGGGGCGATGCTCACCTCACCTTCGACGAGGCCAGCATCTCCGTCGACGAGTACGCCGCCGATCTCATCGATCTCGACGCCGCCCTCTCCGACCTGGAGACTCGGAATCCTCGTCAGGTTCAGGTGGTGGAGTGCCGGTTCTTCGCAGGAATGAGTGTGGACGCCACGGCCACCGCTCTCGGCGTCTCGCCGCGTACCGTCAAGTCGGATTGGGCTCTGGCGAGAGCGTGGCTCTTCTCCGAGCTCCGGGGCCCCCATGGCTGACTCCCGGTGGGACCAGGTCGAGCGGTTGTTCCATCGAACCCGCGATCTTCACCCGGACGAGCGTGTCGCGATTCTGGACGAGGTGGACGATCCCACGCTTCGCACCGAGGTCGAGTCGCTCCTCGCGGCTCACGACACCCTCACCTCGTTGGACGCCGCGGAGGCCGCCGGCGCGGCCGACGCCTCGGTCGGATTTCTCCAAACCCTGGATCCTCTGCGGGCCGGTACGCTGATCGGAACGAGCGACGTCCATCCCCGTACCCTGGGCAAGTACGAGATCCTCCGACCTCTCGGTCGCGGTGGAATGGGAATGGTCTACCTGGCTCGTGACCCCGATCTGGACCGGCTCGTGGCCATCAAGCTGCTCCCACCGGACGCCCAGACCGACCCCGAGGCGGATCGACGGCTCCTGGCCGAGGCCCGTGCGGGCTCGGCGCTGGATCATCCCAACGTGGGCACGATCTACGGAATCGGTGAGGGGCAGCTGGGCGACCCCCTTTCGGGTGAGGGGACGGGAACGACCCGGTTCATCGCGATGGCCTACTACGAGGGAGACACCCTTCGCGAGCGCCTTCAGTCCGGGCCCATCCCGATCGATGAGGCGCTCGACATCGCCGAGCAGATCGCCAGTGGGCTGGCTGCGGCCCACTCGGCTGGAGTCGTACATCGCGACATCAAACCCGAAAACCTGATCCTGTCGGGCGACACCGTGAAGATCGTGGATTTCGGGATTGCCCGGTACACATCGGCCACCCGAACCCTGGCCCGCGGTCGAGGCACGGCGGCCTACATGAGTCCCGAACAGACCCGGGGCGAACAGGCCACGCCCGCCGCCGATGTGTGGGCTCTGGGCGTCGTCGTCTACGAGATGCTGGTCGGGCGGCGCCCGTTCCCGGGCGACGAACCGGATACGGTCATCTACTCCGTGCGGAATGACGAACCCGCTCCTCTCCGCGACCAGATCGCAGCGGATCGCTGGACCGAGGGTTCCGAACGGCTGGCTGAGGTCGTGCACGGCTGTTTGACCAAAGATCCCGCGGAGCGATTCCCGTCGGGGGCCGAGGTTTTGGACGCCCTCCGGGGACTCGAATCGGGGGCGGGGGGTGGATCCGGGGCGCGCCGATGGGCGTGGATTGCCGCGGTGCTGGTGATCGCGGCGGTCGGCGCGTTCGGAGCGGATCAATTGGGGGTGATCGGCACCGCCGACACGGGAGTGCCCACGGGTGCCCGCGGGGGGAGTGCCGGCGCTCTGCCCACCGACGGCCGGACCGAGATCGTGCTGGCCGACTTCGGCGCCAGCGAGGGCAATGCGGCGCTCGGGCGCGTCGTCACCGAAGCGCTCCGCATCGATCTCGGGCAGTCCCCGGTCCTGCGCGTAGTGGAGGACCACGAGATCATGGATGCCTTCCAGAGGATGAGCCACGATCCCCGCGATGGACTCTCCGAAGAGACGGCTCGCGAAGTCGCCCTACGAGACGGATTCGAGGCCGTCGTCACGGGCGAAGCGGCGAGCCTGGGCACGGGCTTCGTTCTGGCTGCTCGGGTGCGGGACGCCACCAGCGGGAGGACCGTGGCGGCCTTCCGCGAGAGTGCCGCTGATTCAGCGGGCTTGATCGATGCCCTCGATCGGCTCTCGAAGAAGGTCAGGGGCGGGCTCGGCGAGACGGCTGGGCAGCTGAGCGCGGCTGCACCGCTCCCGCAGGTCGCCACGCCATCGCTGCCCGCGCTGGAGCGGTATGCCATGGCCGTCGACCTCGTCCTGGTCGGGGGCTACGGGCCCGAGTCTGCCGCTCTTCTCGAAGAGGCGGTGGCCCTCGACAGCACCTTCGCTTCGGCCTATCGGGCCCTTTCGGTGGCGCTGTGGAACATGAGGGCCGACCGGACCCGCACCGTGGCCGCCACCACGGCCGCGTACCGGCTTCGATCCAGGCTGGCCGATCGGGAGCGCTATGTCGCCGAGGCCGCGTACCACTGGCAGGTGATGGGTGACCCGGGCCGGACCGCTGCCGCATATCGCCGCGTCCTGACGGTCGCTCCTGGCGACCTGACCGCCGTCAACAACCTGGCCCTCGCCTTGTTGTTTCAAGGCGAACCGGCCGAAGCGGAGCGGGTGATCAGGGAGCAGGGCGGCGAGTTCCTCCGTCCCGGCGGTCCCTATCTGGTTCGGTCCAACCTCGCCGCCGCTCTGTACTTTCAGGGCGACGTCGAAGGCGGCCTGGCGATGTTCGACAGTCTCGTCAGCGAATCCGCCGGCCCGGCGGCGGAGGTCGAGCGCAGTCGCATGTTGGCCGCAGCGGGTCGTTGGGACGATTCCGAGGCCGCTGCACGGACCCTGCTCGAGCACAGCGGGGGGATCCCGGCGGTGCGAGCCGCGGTGACCCGAATCCTGTGGCACATCGCCGCGACTCGGGGGCGCCTGGCCGAAGCCGACTCGTTGTTCGAGCGCCTGGAGGAGTACCTCCTCGAAGCCGGGGCCATGGACGAGCTGGCTCGGGAGCTCGTGCGCAGAAGCGCCGTCACGCGCAATCTGAAGCAGGATCCGGTCGGTGCCAGAGCGCAGCTACAGGAGGTCCTTCGGCGAGGTGACATCGACGTCATGTCGACCGGCGCCACCGTGGCTCCTCGAATGGCCGCAGCCCTCGCGGCCGTCGGAGACACGGCCGAGGCGCTGGCCCTGGCGGATCAGTGGGAGGCCCTGCCGATCGAAGCTCGGAGCGACCCCGACTCCTTCTCTCCCGAATTGGCGAGGGCTCGCGTGGAGATGGCCCGTGCCGAGCGCGACCTCTCGTGGGCGGACTCGGCTTCGGCTCGCCTCGACAGGGTCGTTCGGTCGACGATTCATGGGATCGACTACCTGCCCGACCTCGCTCGGGCGTATCGAATCGCGGGGCGTCGGGACGACGCGATCCGCACCCTGCACGAGTATGTCGAGTTCCGCCATCCACGGCGGCTTCATCGGGTGGCGCCCTATCTGGGCCCGGCGCTCCGGGAGTTGGCGATTCTATGCACGGAGGCGGGCGACGAGGCTTGCGCGGCGAAGGCCCGGGCCGATCTGGAGTTCCTCTGGTTGGACGCCGATGATGCCGTGAGTCCCGTTTGGGGCCCCACGGCACCCTCGGGGCCGTAGAGCGGCCTCGCGCCGCGCCCACGTCACGCCCTCAGACCTCGCCCGATCAGGTGCCGAGATCCCTCACGATCGTCAACGCGTCAGCGGCGGTCAGGCGCCCCACGCGACCGGTCGAGTACACCGCGTGAGCGACGTGTCCCGTGCGGTCCAGCACGAAGCTGGCCGGCTGGATATGGGGTTGCCCGTCGTGTTCGCCAGTATAGCAGCCGATCGCGTCGGATATGGCCTTGGCGTCGAGATCATACAGCACCGTGTATTCGAGTCCCCATTCCTTCGCAGCGTGCCGGGCGCCCTGTTCGGGGTCCGACGACGCGGCGATCACCTGGGCGTCCAGCGACTCGAACTCCGCGAGGTGTTCCTGCAGGTCGACCAACTGTCGACGGCAGTGGCTTCACCAGTGTCCTCGATAGAACACCAGTACGACGGGAAGACCCTCCACGTCTGCGGGAAGGGTGAACCGACTGCCGTCGATGGCAGGGGCCGAAAGGGTGGGAAACCGGTCGCCGGGCTTCAGGGTGTCCATCGCGCCTCCAAATGGGAAGTTCGCTGAATCATTGCGGTGTAACATACCGGTGCAAGTCCGAGGCCAGAGCCCAGGGGCTCCGTCTCGAGCCGATAGACGCCACGGATCAGGAGCGCTCCTTCAACAGCCGATCCGCGCTCCACGCTCCGCTACCCGCCGCGGCCAGGTAGAGGAAGAAGAAGCAGAATAGCACCGCCAGTTCGCCGCCGTTGCCGATCGGCGCCCATCCCCTGCTGAAGTGCGCCATGAAGTAGGCGACCGCCATCTGGCCGGAGAGCAGGAAGGCTACCGGGCGGGTGAAGAGCCCCAGCACGATCAGGAGTCCACCGAAGAATTCGAGCACGCCCGCCAGCCCCGCCATGGACATCAATTCGACCGCGCCGTCCGCACCCAGCACCCCGAAGAGCTTCTGGGCCCCGTGCTGGATGAACATGAGGCCGAAGACGATCCGGGCGATGCCGAGAAAAAAGTGCTGGAGGCTGTTTTTATCGAGAGTCTGAGACATGTGTTGGCCTGGATGAGTGAGATTGATTGCGTGCGGTCGACGACTAGTGCGTCAGACTGGAGGCGAGCGTCGGATAGTCGATGTAGCCTTCGGCTCCACCCCCGTAGAAGGTGCCGCGGTCCGGCTCGGCCAACGGCGCCTCTTCCTTGAAGCGCTCGGGCAGATCGGGGTTGGAGATGAACTTCGCCCCGAACACCGCTGCATCCGCGCGCTGCGACTCGACATGGGACTGCGCCGACTCACGATCGAGTCCGCCCCCGATGAGGTACGGCCCATCGAAGCGCTCCCGCAGGAGCGCGTGATAGTCGGGGCCCTCGTCGAAGGAACCGGCCACGTGCAGGTAGGCGAGGCCCCGTCCCCGGAGCTGCTCCACGAGGTGGGTGTAGGTCTCGACCGGATCACGGTCGACGATGTCGTTGAAGCCCATGGCCGGCGCGATCTTGATGCCCACCCGGCCGGCCCCCGCTTCTTCGGCCATGGCGTCGATCACCTCGAGCACGAACCGCACCCGGTTCTCCACCGACCCGCCGTACCGGTCGGTGCGCTGGTTGGTGCCCGTCGAGAGGAACTGCTCGGGCAGATACCCCGAGGCCGCGTGCAGTTCGACCCCGTCGAAGCCCGCCTCCAGCGCCCGACGCGCGGCCTGCCGGTAGTCGTCGACGACGCCGGCGATCTCGTCGAGGGTCAGTGCGCGGGGTGTGGGCAGGTCCTGCGGACCACTCTCCGTCCACGCCTTCGCATCGGGCCGCACCGCCGAGGGAGCGACGGGTGTGGCCCCGCCGGGGAGCATCGACGGGTGCGAAATGCGTCCGACGTGCATGATCTGCATGAAGATCCGGCCCCCCTCGGCGTGCACGGCGTCGGCCACCCGCCGCCAGGCTTCGACCTGCTCGTCGCTGACGATTCCGGGGGTGCTCACGTAGCCCTTGCCCATCGGCGAAGGGAACACGCCTTCGGTCACGATGAGACCTGCGCCCGCCCGCTGCGCGTAATAGGTTGCAGCGATGTCGGGCTGCACACCGTCGCCGTCGGCCCGCGACCGCGTCATGGGAGCCATTACCAGGCGATTGGAGAGGGTGTAGGGACCGAGGTCGAGGGGAGTGAAGAGATTCGTCATGGGAGTGTCTCCCGCCTGGGGCGTTGGGTGGAGAGGAACAATCGGTTATTGTTTTCTTGCACGAAAGAAATAAACCAGAACAGCAGCACGCCGTCAAGACGGTGAGGAGTGAGCCATATGGGACGCCCGAAGGCCGTCAGCGACGAACAGATCATCACGGCGGCACGCCGCTGCTTCCTGGAACGGGGGGCTGCAGTGCCGGCCTCCGAGATCGCCCTCGATCTGGGGGTGAGCCATACGACGCTGTTCAATCGCTTCGGATCGAAAGAGGGACTCCTGGTGGCCGCGCTCGAGCCGCCCCGGGACGTGCCCTGGGTGGAGGCGCTGGAAGCCGGGCCCGACGCGCGCCCGGTTCGCGACCAGCTCGTCGAGCACGCCCGGGTGATCTCGGCCTTCTACGAGGAGATGGAGACCGGCCTCTCGCTGCTGCGCGCGGCCGGGGTGCAGCACGGAAAGGGGGGCTGCACGGCCGGCCCGAACGGGGAGCAATCGGCTGCCGAGCGCGGCTATAACGCGTTGGTGCAGTGGCTGGATCGGGCCCAGAGGCAGGAGTCGCTCGCCATCTGCGATTCCCGCACCCTGGCGTCCGCGATTCTCGGAGCCCTACACGGCTGGACCCTCACCGCCACCGCCTGCGGACAGGGCGGACAGGGCGGCCACGACGACGGTGACCACTACGTCGAACGCCTCGTCGACCTGCTCTGGCACGGCATCGGGCCGCGGGCCAAGTAGCTCCGGGTTGCCAAATCGACGGCCTACCCCGGCCCCCTCAACGCCACCACCACGTCAGACCGCGACGCCCTTGCCGCGGGCAGGAATGCCGCCGCCGTGGCCACGCCGAGGATCGCGACTGCGACGGCGATCGCCGACACGGGGTCGGTGGGGCTGATGCCGAACAAGTTCACTCTCAGAAGCCAACCCGCGCCGATACCGCCGGCCAGACCGAGCGCGATCCCTGTCCCGACCTGAACAAGGGTCTCCCTCAGGATCATTCCTCGCACATCGGTCCCGGTCGCGCCCAATGCCAGACGGACCCCGATCTCACCGGTTCTCTGAACCGTCGAATAACGGACGATTCCGTAGATGCCCACGAAGCCCAGAATGAGTGCGATCGCAGCGAACGAAAGCGTCAGCACGACCTGATAGCGCTCACGGGCCAGTGAACTCGCAACCACCTCGTCCAGTTCGCGAATGGCCGGCACGGGCTGCCCGGGATCGACCTCCCAGACGGCCTCGCGCACGGCCCTGAGGAGGGGGCCTGGTTCGGAACGCGTGCGAATGACGAAGTGCATCGTGGGCCAGGCGAAGGTGACCGCCCCGGCTGGCTGGTAGAAGGCGATCCGACCGGGCGTACGCAGGTCGTCGTGACGCACGTCGCCGACGACTCCCACGATCTCCATCCATAGCGAGGGCGGGGTGCCGAAGCCGACGCGGCGACCCACGGCGTCGATCGGCTCTCCGAATACGGCCTGCACGAAGGCCTCGTTCACGATGATGGGCGGGCTGAGCGTATCGACGGTCGTCATTTCTTCTTCCGTGAACGTCCGTCCGAACCGAACCGGGATCCCGAGCGCGTCGAAGGGGTCTCCGGAGACCGCGTCCCAGCCGGTCCGTATTCCAGAAGCGACGGCCGGGCCCTGCCGTTCGACGCCCTCGGGTGTCGGCGCGGGAATCGTGATTCCCTCCCCTTCCAGTGGTAGAGTCGCCAAACCGCCGACGGCCTCCACACCGGGAATCTGACCCACGCGGTCTCGCACCTCGTTGAAGAAGACCTGGACCTCCGCCGCCGTGGGATACTTCTGCGCGGGACTGGTGATCTTCACGGCCACCCTTCGCGCCGCGTCGAATCCGGGGTTCACACGGAGCGCATCTCGCAGGCTTGTGACGAACAGGATCGAGACGAAGAGGAGGCCGGTGACCAGGGCGGTCTCGGCGGTCATGAGAAGGTGACCGCTGCGCCTGCCCACGCTCCCGGCCCCGGGCCGGGCGGAGGTGACCGACACGGGCCCTCGCTTCACATGCGGGAGCAACCCGAACAGGCCGGCCATGACGAGGGCGGTTGCGGCGGCGAAGAGCCAGACTCGCCCGTCGATGCGCGCGGTACCCAGCCCCGGAATCTCCGTCGGACTCAGCGCCGTGAGCCCGGGCAGGACCAGCCCCGCGAGGGCGAGTCCGAGCAACCCACCGACGGTCATCAGAAGTGTTGCCTCGATGAGACTTGCCCGCACCAGCGCTCCCCTGGAGGCCCCGAGGGCCTGCCGAAGCGAGCGCTCCTGAGCGCGGGCGGCGGAGCGGGCCAGAATCAGGTGCGCCAGATTGGCCGATGCCACGATCAGAACCATCGTCACGGCGCCGAACAGGATGAACAGTCCGGTTGCCGAGTCGCTCACGAGCTCGGACTTGAGCGTATTCACGAAGATGGGGACGTCCGTCCGCCGAACGGGGTCCGTCTCCTCGAGCGCCACGGCGATCGCCCGGAACTCCTCGCGGGCTGCCTCCAGGCCCACGCCGTCGGCCAGGCGCCCGATCACGTGGTCCCGAAGCCAGTCCGTGTAGTTGGCGCTCTCGGGATCGAACACGCGGGGTATGAAGAGGTCCTGCACACCCTCCAGCTCGTAGCGGAACTCGGGATCCGTCACTCCGACGACCGTCCGCGAACGGCCGTCGATCTGGAGCGTTCGCCCCACGATCCCGGGGTCGCCACCGAAACGAGCGCGCCAGAAATCGTGCGTCAGTACCACGATGTCGCTGGTGCCGGGTTGGTCGTCTCCGGCCTGGAAAAGGCGCCCGCGAGCCGCTCTCGCCCCGAGAATGGAGAAGAAACTCGCCGAGACCTCACGGCCCATCACCGCCTCCGGGGCGTCGAAGCCGGTCAGGGTCATGGGAGCGGATGTGAGTCCCCACGCGAGGTCCGGGAGCGTCTGGACGTTCTCGCTGAAGTACTCGATGTCGACGGCCGCTACGCCACGCCCGGCCTCCCGGCCCAGGGCCTGCGTAACCAGTACCAGGCGGTCGGGCTGGTCGTAGGGAAGGGGGCGGAGGACGACCGTGTCCAGGAGGCTGAACACGGCGGCGTTCACGCCGAGCCCCAACGCGATGGTGAACACCACGACCGCGGTGTAGCCCGGCGATCGTACCAGGCTCCTCAGTCGAACCCGAACTTCCTGCAGTGCGTCGCTCATTACGCCCCCCCTTTCGAATTCGAGTCGGCTCGCCCGGCCCCGACCCCGACCGCCAACACGATCGGATCAGCCAGCTCCGAGAGTGGCGGCAGGGTGCCGCCCTCTCCCACGCGGTCGAATTGTGCATTCGCGATGAAGTGCAGCTCCTCGCCGACCAGCACGCCGGTGGTCGGGCCGTAGAACGCCGGGTGATCGGTCAGCAGCGCCGTCGTGGCCACCACCTCCGTCCCCGTGGCGTCCAACGCGTAGTGCCACACCCCGACCCCGTCCGGTCGAACCCCGACCAGGCCGCCTTCGACGGCGTAGAGACCGTCGATCCCGCGAGTGAGTGCTGCGTCGCTCGCGGCGACCCGGGCCACGG
Source organism: uncultured bacterium (assembly GCA_965366355.1). Taxonomy (GTDB): domain Bacteria; phylum Gemmatimonadota; class Gemmatimonadetes; order Longimicrobiales; family Gaopeijiaceae; genus Gaopeijia. Next base: position 2,448 of record CBDUEZ010000081.1, on the reverse strand, counting down.
AGCGGTCGGTGATCGCGACCCGAAAGAGCCCAGGCGCCCCGGCCACGTACAAGGCGTCGCCGCTCGCGGACAGGGTGATGCCGTTGGGATAGCTCTCCTCCGGGAGGGTCACGAACGGTTCGAAGCTTCCCCCCGGATGCGCCGCCCAGATGGCTCCTTCGTCGAACATGTGCGTGACATAGGCCCGCCCGTCGGGAGCCAGCGTCAGATCGTTGAGAAAATGCTCAGCGCCCGCATCGCTCAGGATCCATCGATCCAGCAGCGTGCCGGTGCTCAGATCGAATCGAAAGAGGCCGGCGGCGCGTCCGCCGACCGGTGGTCCCCCCTCCAGATTTTCGCCCTCGGAACTGCACACCCAGAGCACTCGACGCTCAGCGTCGACCTTCATTCCGATCACCATCCACAGGCCGTCTTCCCGCGGGGACTTGAACTCAGACACGGCCCCGTCATTGAACCGCAGGATCATTCCTCGGCGCGTGCTGCCGACGAAATAGTCACCGGTCACGGGATCGAAGGCGACGTTTTCCGGAAGCAGGTCGGGCTCGGGGATCGAGAAGACCACGCGAGGTCCAGAAGACACGTCCCCGGGCTCCTGACTCGGCGGCGGAGGGCCCTGGCAGGCGATCGAGACCAGAGGCAGGAGCGCCACAACGGCGAGCGTGCTTCGCCGGGTTGGTCCACCGGGTCGTGAGGCGTTGGAGGCCATGGGCGATCACTTCTTGGGGAAGGCCCGCGAACCTCTCGGTGCGGGAGCCGGGCTGGGTGCCACACTACGCTAGTACTCGCCACGGTGAGCGCCATTCATTGAAGATGAGGATTCACTGATGATGCGCGATTGCGGCTCCTCATCTGCTCCTCATGTCTCCCCCTGTCGCGCCTGTGGTCCCGTCCATGGCACCTCGGAAACGCAGCAACGAGCGTAGGTCTCGATCCGGACATCGACCCAGAACACGGGTCTCCGGCGGCGAAGATCGAGCACCCTGGAGGTATCGTTGTCAGCTCTCCCGAACGCAGTGCTGTGGACGACCGGTCTGATTCTGGTCTTCCTGGCCCCCCTGGGCGCGTCCGCGCAAGGAGTGGGGCTCAGCTCGGAGCCGGTTCCGTTGCCGCTACTGGCGACCCCCCCGAGGGTCGACGGCGTTCTTGCCGACGGAGAATGGCGGGGGGCCACCCTCATCACACTGGCGTACGAGACCAGCCCCGCAGCGAACGGCCCCTCACCGGTCGCAACGCAATGCCACATCGCTCGCGACGCCGATCGCATGTACGTGGGCTGCCGGGCGCACGATCCCGATCCGGATCGAATCCGGGCGCAGTACCTGGATCGGGACCAGTCCACGGCAGACGATCGAATCCTGATGTATCTGGACCCCTTCGATGATGCCCAGCGCGCCTTCGTCTTCTCGGTTTCGGCGCTGGGAGTCCAGACGGACGGCGTGTTTGACCAGGCCCGCGGCGATCTGGACAATGCCTGGAACACGATCTGGGCATCAGCGGGACGGATCACAGCCACGGGGTACGAGATCGAGTTCGCCATTCCGTTTCACTCCCTCCGGTTTCCGGTGACCGAAGACGGGACCACACCCTGGCGCTTCTTTTTCGAGAGGCAGTGGCCGCGCACTCAGGTGTATACGCTGCGCTCGGCCCGCTACGACCAGGGCGACCCGTGCAGGCTGTGCTACGCGGAGTACCTCGAGCCCGGGCAGCTGGCCCCCCCCGCCTTTCAGCTCGAAGCCACGCCAACGCTCACGGCATCCAACTCCCTGAGCCGGAGCACCGACGAGGGGCCGCTCCTGGCCGCCGGCCTCGAAACCGATGTCGGCCTGGACCTTCGCTGGAGCATGTCGAGCCAATCCGCCCTGAACGTCACCGTCAATCCCGACTTCTCTCAGGTCGAGGCGGATGCGCTCCAGCTGGTGAGCAACACTCGCTTTGCGCTCTTCGTGCCCGAGCGTCGACCGTTCTTTCTGGAATCGGCCGAGGCCTTCCAATCGCCGCTCCCGGTCGTCTTCACCCGCTCCATCGTCGACCCGGTGGCCGGGGCGAAGCTGGCCGGCCGACTCGGACCGTGGACCGGAGGCGCGCTGTACGCTCGCGACGCCGCAACCAATCTGCTGATCCCCGGGAGTTTCGGCTCGACCTTCACTACGCTGGATTCACCTTCTGACGCGATGGCCGGGCGGGTTACGCGCACGTCGGAATCGGGCAACGTAGTGGGTGCGATCCTGACGCACCGTACCGCGCGTGACTATCAGAATTCGGTTGCCGGCTTCGACGCCTTCGTGCGCCCCGTGCGTGGTCTCCAGATCAGGGGCCAGCTTCTGGGATCGACGACGAAGTATCCGGAGGGCACGCCCACTGGCCCCCCGGGGCAACAATCGCTCCTGGATCACGCCTTGCAGGTCGACGCTCGCTACGGGACGCGCAACTGGGGCGGGCACGCCCGTG
>CBDUEZ010000080.1:0-13944 GCA_965366355.1 uncultured bacterium | reverse complement strand
TTCTTCGTCTCGCCCTCGGTGTGGCTACGGGACTCCTTGCCGCCCTTCTCTACCTGGGGGTCCAGGGAACCGGCCCGTCGTCCGCCGGGCCACCGGGACCCCCCGACCCCTTCTTCGCCGATCCCGTGGCGGCGCCCCCGCTTCGACTCCAGCGTCCCGACGGGCGCTGGACCACGCTCGACGACTTTCGGGGCGAGGTCGTGGCGGTCTTCTTCGGCTACACGAATTGTCCCGACGTCTGCCCGATCACACTGGCCCAGCTGGCCCGCCTGCAAGACGAACTGGATCCGAACGAAGACGATCTCCAGGTCGTCTTCGTCAGCCTCGATCCGGCTCGCGACACACCCGAGATGCTCGAGCGGTTCGCAGCGCGACTCCACCCCGATCTGGTCGCCCTGACGGCTCCGGTCGACACGCTTCGCCCACAAGCGTTGGACTACGGGATCGGCTTCTTCTACCGACCGCGAGACGGGGGGCCCGCCGACAGCATCGTGTCTCCGTCCGATCCGGAGTCCTCGGCCGCGGGTCTCGGTGACGACTACCTGGTGGATCACACCGCTCGCACCTTCCTGATCGACCGGGAGGGTCGCCTCGTGGCCCAGATCCTCCCCGAAACGCAGTCCGACGCCCTGCGCGATGCCCTGCGTAGGGCGCTGGACGGCCGTTGACGACCCGCCGCCCCGCCTTCGGCACGGTCGCGCGGCCCTTCGTGGTCGTGGGGCTTCTCTGGATGATCGGGTCCTGTGGCCCCGCACGTCCCGAACGAGTCGGAAACCCGGATCTCGATGCAGACGTGCGCGTGTCGCCCACTCCGGCGGTGATGCGTGGGAGTCGCGTGACCATCGCGGCCGAAGACCGGGGCACGCCTCTCTCTGGTGCGGGCGTGCGTGTGCGGGTCGAGCGCGACAAATCGGTCGAAGAGCCGGAACCAGCGCAATGGATCGAGGCCCCTGCGACCGGAGCCACCGTCGGCACGTATGGACCGGTGGAGTTCGATTTCCCGACTCCGGGAGCCTGGTGGGTGGTGGTCGAACTTCGTGCGGCCGATGGCCGACAGGCGACGCTGCGGCATCCGCTGTCGGTGGTGGGCCCGACCTCAGAGGTCGGTCGGTAGCGTGAGGTGGGCCGAAGCCCCGCGGCCGTCCACGCGGTTCTCCAACTCGAGACTCCCGCCGTGGCTTTCGGCGATCTGGCGACAGAGCACCAGCCCGATCCCCGATCCGCCGGGTTTCGTCGTATAGAAGGGCACGAACAGATTGGCCGTGTCGGATACCCCCGGCCCTTCGTCCTCGACGAGAAGATGCAGCTTGTCGCCGCGCACGATCCACCGCACCTGCACGCCGCCGGTGGAGGGTCCGGCACCATCGTCGCCCAGCGTGGCGTCGGTCGCATTGCGGATCAAATTGATGAGAAGCTGCTCCAACTGATCGACATCGGCCTGGATCGTCACATCCGGACCGCCCACCACAACGACGGGAATCCGCGTCTCCAACGCAGCCGATCGCCGGGCGAGGCCACCCACCTGGACGGGCGCGAGGTCGGGTTCGGGCAAGCGCGCCAGCCGGGCGTAGGCGGCCATGAATCGACCGAGCGACTCCGCCCTGCCCCGAATCACCGTGAGCCCGCGGTCGAGGTCTTCCTCCAGGTCGACCGGACGGTCGGCCTTCCCGAGCAGGCTCTGCAGGCTCCCCGAGATCGATGTGATCGGCGCCAGAGAGTTGTTGATCTCGTGCGAGAGCACTCGAATGATCCTCTTCCAGGCCTGACGTTCTTCTTCCCGGAGGGCGCGGCTGAGGTCGGAGAGCACGAGCAACTGCAGGGGCATGCCCTCCTGCCGCACGACGTTGCGTCTCACCTCGAAGCGCCCCTGTCCGCCCGGCTGCGCAAGCTCGATGGTGCGCGGCGCGATACCCTGAAGCCCCTCGTCGAGACGAAGTTCGACGGCCGTGCGACCGATGAGACGATCGGCCGGTTGTCGGAGAAGTCGGGCACCGGCCCGATTGACCAGGCGAAGATGCTGGTCTTCGTCGAAGGCGAAAATGGCCAGGTCGACCTCTTCGAGCACCTTGCGGAGAAGCTCGGTCGCCTCGACGGCGCCCAGTCGCTGTTCTCGCATGACCTCTTCCAGCGCGTTGAGTTCGGCGTAGGTCAACGAGAGGGGGTCGGAAGCGTGCTCTTCGGGAATCCGCGCGCGAATCGAGAAGTCTCCCTCTCGTAGGGCCGCGAGAATACTGGTGAGCGTCTGGAGGGGACGCATGACCCGCGCCCGCAGGGCGAACGCGGCCGCCAGCCAGACCAGAACCAGGGCGCCCCCGACCGACCACGCCACGCGGCCCGAATAGTCGCCGAGTACGACGAGGGCGAGGGCCACCGCCACGCCGGGCGCGCCGGCCAGCAGCGCCATCGCCAACACGCGTCGATCGTGCGTGAGGCGAACGAGCGGCTGTCCGGCGCCCGGACGCACCTCGGGAGTCCGCGGACGATCCATCGGCGAAAGCGGGGGGCGACCGGGCATGGCGTCAGGCCCTTCTAGAGGTCGTGCCGCTGTAGCCGGCGGTAGAGCGCGGAGCGGGAAAGTCCGAGGGCATCGGCCGTGCGGCTGACGTTGCCGCCGAAACGATCGAGCGCCTTCTCGATGAGAAGCCGCTCGGCCTCGTCGAGAGTGAGTTCCTCGAGTGACCCTCCGGAGTCGTCATCGCGTCGGCGAAGAGCGAGGTCGCCGACCGAAATCTCCGAGCCGCGGGCGAGCAGTACCGCCCGTTCCATGGCGTGTTCGAGTTCCCGCACGTTTCCGGGCCACCCGTGGCGCAGCAGCGCTTCGGTGGCTTCTCGCGAGAACCCGTCGACGGTGCGGCCGTACCGCGTGGCCTCCCGACGCAGGAAATGAAGGGCCAGCGGAAGAATGTCTTCTTTTCGCTCCCGGAGCGGCGGAAGATGAATCTCGACGGTGTTGAGGCGATACAGCAGGTCTTCGCGGAAGCTGCCCTCGGTCACCGCCCCGGCAAGGTCGGCGTTCGTGGCCGACAGCACCCGCACATCAACCCGCCGGAGTCGCGACGCGCCCACGCGCTGCACCTCGCCCGACTCCAGCACTCGAAGCAGTTTGGCCTGCTGCTGCAGAGTGATGTTGGCGATCTCATCCAGAAAGAGGGTGCCGCCGTCGGCCATCTCGAAACAGCCGACGCGGTCGGTCTTGGCATCGGTGAAGGCGCCCTTCACGTGTCCGAAGATCTCGCTCTCGAAGACCCCCTCGCTGAACCCGCCGACGTTCACGGCGACCAGCGGCCGGGACGCCCGGTCCGACACAGCGTGGAGCCAGCGAGCCACGACCTCTTTCCCCGTGCCGTGTTCGCCGGTGATCAACACATTCGCCGCCGAGGGACCGACCCGGGTCATGAGGTCGAGAACCGGTTCCATCGCCTTCGACTCACCGATGAGCTTGGGGGTGCCCGTCTTCTGGACCTGGAGGTTCTCGCCGTGCATCTGCTCGGAGCGGCGAAGGGCCCGTCCCAACTCGGCTTGAGTGCGAAGGGTGGCGAGCAGTCGCTCGTTGTCCCACGGCTTCTCGACGTAGTCCCGCGCTCCGCGGCGCATCGCCTCGACCGCACCGTCGACACTGCCCCAGGCGGTCATCACGACCACGGGCAGGGAGTCGTCTTCGGCCCTCAGGCGGGACAACAGATCGAAACCCTCGCCACCCGAGGTCGTGTCGCGCGTGTAGTTCAGGTCCATGAGAACCACATCGATGTCGTCGTCGGCGACCGCCCGAAGAACGCCGGCCGGCGACGAGGCTGTGGAGATTCGATAGCCCTCCCCCTTCAAGAGGAGTCGCAGCGCCTCCAGCACATCGGCCTGATCGTCGGCAATGAGAATTCGCGGCGGGGTTGGCTCAGTCACACGGCCTCACTCGTCGACGATCCACCCGTCGCGAAGCTGGATCACGCGGTTGCCGTCGCGCGCGTACTCTTCGTTGTGGGTGACCTGGATGATCGTGGTGCCCTCCCGATTCAACTGCTTGAGGAGGTCCATGATCATGCGGCCCTGGCTGGAATGCAGACTCCCGGTCGGTTCGTCTGCGAGAATCACCCGGGGTTCGGCGATGATGGCCCGGGCCACGGCAACGAGCTGCTGCTGCCCACCCGAGAGTTGGTTCGGGTAGAGGTCTTTCTTGCCCACGATCTGGAATCGATCGAGGGTGTCGGCCACGATAGCCTGCCGATCCTTCCGCTTCACATTTCGGTACGAAAGCGGAATCTCGAGGTTCTCGTAGACGGTCAGGTCGTCGAGAAGGTGGTACTGCTGGAACACGAAGCCGATGTATTCCTTGTTCAACTCGATACGGTGTCTCGGCTTCAGCGCGTGGACCGCGTGTTCGAAGAGGTAGTACTGCCCTCGCCAGTCGGCATCCAGCATGCCGAGGATCGCCAGAAGCGTGCTTTTGCCCGCCCCCGACGGTCCCATGATGGAGACGAATTCGCCCTCTCGAATATCAACGTCGACTCGCCTCAATACGAACGTTTCTCCCGCTCCCGTTCGATACGACTTGTCCACGCCTTTGAGCTTGATCATCCGGGCCCTCGCATTCGGGTGTGTGGTGCCGATCCCTCAAGGTAGGCCCTCGATCGGGCCGGGTCAGGTCCCCGGCCGCCGGAGCGGCCGGGGCACACGACCTCAGCCGTCGTGATGTACGTCGAATCCGGCCTCTTCGAGCTCGTGGGTGCGACGGACGTCGTCTTCGCTGACCACCTGGCCGTCGAAGAGATGGACCGCACGGTCCGCGACGTCGGCGTAGCGTGGATCGTGCGTCACCATGCAGATCGTCGCGCCGTCGGCATGAAGCTCGAGGAGCAGGTCCATCACGGCGTTGCCGTTCTTCGAGTCGAGGTTACCCGTCGGCTCGTCGGCCAGGAGGATCAGGGGCTTGCCCACGATCGCCCGGGCCACGGCGACACGCTGCTGCTGCCCGCCGGAGAGCTGACTCGGGTAGTGCCCCATACGATGGGCCATCCCCACCCGCTCCAGCGCCGCCTGAACGCGCTCCTTCCGCTCCGAGCCGGGCATTCCCCGGTAGGTCAGCGGAAGCTCAACGTTCTCGTAGACCGTGAGGTCGCCGATCAGGTTGAAGGCCTGAAAGACGAAGCCGATGGCCTGGTTGCGAATCTTGGCGCGCTGGCTCGCGCTGAGATTCTCGACCGGCTCCGAGTCGAGCAGGTAGTTCCCGCTGGTCGGTGAGTCCAGCAGGCCCAGAATAGAAAGCAGGGTCGTCTTGCCGCAGCCGGAGGGCCCGGCGATCGAGACGAACTCCCCGCTCCCGATGTCGAGGTTGATCCCCCCGAGGGCGTGAGTTTCCACCTCGTCGGTGTAGAAGACCTTCGACAAGTCCCTCAGGTGAATCAGCGATTTCCCGTTCTCCATCGTCATCCTCTCTCAATCGGTCGAATCGGTCCGCCGCCGGCATGGCGGAGGGGGGTCTGCTGGGGCCGGGGGGTCAGCGCAGGCGAACCCGGTCGTAGCCGTCCCATTGCGACATGTCCTGCAGAAGCACGATGTCTCCGGGCTGAAGCCCTTCGAGCACCTCCATATCGTTCACGGAACTCGCTCCGAACAACACCTGAACCCGTTCCGCGTATTCGCCGTCGGGCGTGAGGCGGAACAGGCTCGCCCGCTGATTCGCCTGAGCGAAGCTGGGCCTGGAGATGTGGAGCACGTTCTCGAGCTGGTCGATGATCACATTGCCGTCTACGCTCAGGTCCGGCCGGGCCGACGGAGGAAGGTCGTTCGGAAGCGCGACATCGATCGTCACCGTCCCCTGGCGAACCGCCGGGTCGATGCGCGACACCTTCCCCATGATCGTGTCGGTGCGCGTATCGATGAGCGCGTCCTGCCCGACGACGATCTCCTGTGCCTGGGTCTGCGAGATGCGGATCTCAGCCTTCAAGCGCCCAGGAACCACGATCCGCGCGATCTGCATTCCAGAAGTGACGTACTGCCCCTCCTGGAGCGGAATCTCCAACGGCGAGAGCGTCCCGCCGATCGAGGCGCGTACGACGAGCGACGCCAGGCGATCCTGGTTGAATGCCACCGTTTCCCGAAGCCTGGACACCTGCAGTTCCTGCGCCTGGATCTGGTCGTCTTCGGTATCCAACATGACCGCGAGGCGTTGCTCCTCGAGATCCATGCGCACGGCGAGCTGCTCCATTTCTTCGCGACTCTGGTCGAGTGCGGAGCGGGCGACGAGGGCCGGGTTGGTGTCGTAGAGGCGCTGATTCGTCTCGTAGGTGCGCCGCGCCACCGCAAGCTGCGACCCCAACTGGGCGACCGCCCCCTCCTGCTGGAGCTGCTGCGTGCGCAGATTCGCACGCGTCTGGAGCAGTGTGGACTGCGCCTGCGACAGCTGCGACTGGGCCTGCAGCAACTGCAGGTCGACGTCGGGATTGCTCATCTGCAGGATGGTGTCGCCCGGCTGGACCGACTCGCCGGGAAGGAGCACGATGCGCTCCACCCGCCCGTTGGTCACCGCCGTGATGAGTCGCGCCTGTTCCGGCACCAGGGTGCCGGGTCCCCGAATCTGGCGAATCAGGGTGCCCTGCTGGACGGTGTCCATCCAGACGACCGCGCGATCGACCGACGGTGCGGCCGAGGGGAGCTGTTGCACGGCGAAGGTAATCGCGATCAACCCTACGATTCCCGCGGCGATCATAGCGGAGCGCTTGCGCTTCTTCGGCTTCGTATCGCGGATGATATCCACGTTGATTCCTCTCTGGTCAGGACTGCGGAGACTCCGCGCCTTCCGGCACGGTGCGGAGCGACCGACCCGTGGCGGCCTCGAGGCCAACCAGGGACTGGTGGAAGTTGTACACCGCCACCAGGTAGTCACGCTGCGCCGTGGTCAGCGACGTCTGCGCGTCCATCAATTCAAGTACCGAGGTGTTGCCGACTTCATAGCGCTGGCGGGCCTCTTCGAGGCGCTGCGTCGCGAGCTCGCGGTTTCGCGTCTCGATCTCGACCTGGCGGTACGCCGACTGGAGGTTGTCGAGAGACTGCGTGACCGCCGTACGGAGTCGAAGTTCCTCCTGCCGGCGTAGGTGTTCGGCATCGGCGGCTCCCGCCTGGGCCTGCTCGACCTGCCGCTGGCGAGAAAAACCCTGGAAGATCGGCAACGACACGTTCAGGGTCAGACTGAGCGGGTTCTTGGTGAAGTCGAAGGGGAACTCGGCGTTGGCGTCCAATGCCGCCTGACCCATGGCGTCGTTGTAGGCGAACTGGCCACAATCCAACACGTTCCATCCCGGGAGGCCACCGATGGCGTTGGCGAGGGCATTGTTGCGCTCGCAACCCGTCACGTTGCTGGCCGCCCGATCCGCCGCGCTCGTCAGAATGAAATCTTCGTTGAGCGCCTGCTGGGTGAAGCCCCGCAGACCCGACGAGATGTTCACGCTCGGGAAATAGGCGCTGCGGGCCTGTCGCACCTGCGCCCGCGACGAACCCTCCTGAGCCCGTGCCGCGCGCAGCGAGGGATGCGCCGCCAGGGCCTCGTCCAGAAGCTCGTCGCGGTCCCAGGTCGGCTCGAAGACCTCGAACTCACTGACGAGGTCGATTTCGCCGTCGAGCGGCACGCCCATTTGCTCCATCAGCCGATGCTGCTCTGCCCGAAAGAGGCGCTCGGCCTGCAGGAGGGCGACCTCGGCGCGACCGAGGTCGACCTCGGCCTGACGTCCTTCGGTGGCCGCCACGTCTTCCATCGACACCCGCGTCTCCACGATGTCGAGATTCTGACGCGCCCGCTCGAACTGGTCTCTCGCGACGGCCACGGCGTCACGAGCGCGAAGCGCCGTCATGTATTGGAGCGTCACCTGATTCTCGAGGTTGAACTCGGCCGCACGAATGCCGGCAGCCGTCGACTCCTGCGCCGCCCGCGCACTGGATACCCCGAAGATGGTGTTGCCCGAGATGCCCCAGTTGAAGGTCAGCGAATAGCCCGAGGAATACCAATCGGTCGTCTGCACGCCGAGGTCGACCGTTCCGAAGCGCTGAACGCCCGCTTCGGTGTACTGCGCCGACCCACCGGCCGTGACGCTCGGCAGCAGGTTCCCGTAGGCCTCGCGCACGCCCCAATCGGCCGCGGCCTGATCGTTGGCGCGAATGCGATAGGTCGGGTTGCTGCGCTTCGCCATGTCGATCGCTTCAGCGAGCGAGAGTGACTGCGACTCCTGCGACACGAGCGCCGTGGCGCCGAACGCGAGCGCCACGAGTGCTCCGGTGAGAGCCCGATCCCACTGCACGCCTCCCTCTCGGGAGATGGTTGTCGTCCGGTGCGACCTCACCCCGTTCCTCCTGTTCGCGTACGTCGGTATGAAGATCAAAGACGGCCCCAGGGCCTGGTCCGACGCCGGTCGCCCTGACCGGCCCTACCCCACATCATCCACAGCACCCGTCGGAGGGCCCAAAGGACCGCCTTGCCGCCCACTACTATGAACGAACCGTGCCAGTTTCGGCGTTCCCTGTAACGCGTTGGCCGGAAGCGTCTTATGACTATCCCGCGCTGTGCTCGCACAGAGTTCTCTGTCCATCCACGGGATCGGGCGTCCCAAAACCGAACACCTCGTTCAACCATCACGGCGCCCCGCAGACCGCTGGCCGAAGCAGATCGAGCGATGTAGGCTCCCGCGGTGAACCCGTTTCAGGAGATCTCGATGCGCTCGCTCGCGACCCACATTCCTGCCGAACTGCGCCGGCTGACGGCCGCCCTGGTCGTCACCCTCGCGACCGGGGCGTGCACCAGTCCGCAGCCCTACGACCTGCTGATCAAGGGCGGGACCGTCGTCGACGGAACCGGGGCCCCGGGTCGGGTTGCCGATGTGGGAATCCGGGCCGACCGCATCGAGGCGATCGGCGACCTCGGGGCGAGCGAGGCCCTGCGCGTCATCGACGCCACCGGATTGGTCGTGGCCCCCGGTTTCGTCGACATGCACGCCCATCTCGATCCCCTTCTCCGGCTGCCGGCCTCCGAGAGCCATGTGCGTCAGGGCGTGACCACCGCACTCGGTGCTCCAGACGGGGGCGGTCCCCTGCCCCTCGGCCCCTACCTCGACGAGGCGGAGGCACTCGGCGTCGGAATGAACGTCGCCCTCCTCGTGGGCCACAACAGTGTGCGCCGCGAAGTGATGGGGCTTCGGGACCGCGCGCCGACCGCGGGCGAACTCGACGAGATGCGGGGGCTCGTGGCTGCGGCCATGGGCGACGGTGCCTTCGGGATCTCGACGGGCCTGAAGTACCTTCCGGGTGCCTTCTCCGAGCTCGACGAGGTGATCGCCTTGAGCCGTGTGGCCGCCGACTCCGGCGGGTTCTACACGTCGCACCTACGCGAGGAGGGGATCGGCCGCACGCCGGGCCTCAGCCTTCTCGACGGGGTGAGCGAGGCGCTCGAGATCGGGCGCCAGGCGGCGATCCCGATCGTCCTCACCCACCACAAGATCGTGGGGCAACCGATGTGGGGAAGCGCAGCGACCACCCTGGCCATGGTCGACTCGGCGCGGGCTGCTGGTACGGACGCGATGATCGACCAGTACCCCTACACCGCCACCTACACCGGCATCTCGATTCTCGTCCCGGCGTGGGCCCAGGCCGACGGCGGCGAAGCTTTCGTGGCGCGGGCGGCCGATCCCGTGCTACTCGACTCGATCCTGGCCGACATCGAGTGGGCCCTCGTCAACGATCGCGGAGGCAACGACCTGTCTCGCGTGCAGTTCGCACGCGTCGAATGGGACCACTCCCTGGAAGGACGCACCCTGGCGGACTGGGCCCAGCGGGAAGGACTCGAGCCCACGCCGGCCAACGGCGCGACGCTGGTGGTCGAGGCGATGCGCCGCGGCGGGGCCGCGGCGATCTACCACGCCCTCGACGAGGCGGACGTCGAGGCCATCATGCAGCACCCCTGGACCGCGATCGCATCCGACGGACGCCTCACCCAACCGGGTGAGGGGCATCCGCATCCCCGGTGGTATGGCACGTTTCCCCGCGTGCTCGGTCGTTATGTGCGCGACAAGGGCGTAATCGAGCTGGAGGAGGCCGTTCGAAAGATGACCTCGCTCCCCGCCGACCGGATCGGCCTGGTCGACCGCGGCCGGCTGCTCGAAGGGGCCTTCGCCGATCTTGTGGTGTTCGATCCCATGCGGGTGCGGGACGAAGCCACGTTTCAGGACCCCCACCAATACCCGACCGGCATTCCGTTCGTGATCGTCAACGGGATCGTCACGGTCGATGGCGGCGTCTTCTCAGATCTTCGCCCCGGTCGAATCCTGCGACGAGGGCGGTAGGCACTCCTCGTTCAGCCCGTAGTGTGCGGCTCGACGAAGCCGAGCAGCCGTCGGTGGTAGTTCACCTGGCCCACGTGGTACATCAGGTGCCCGCTGAGGTGTAGAAGCATGCCACCAACCGTGGCGGTCTCTCCCAGAGGCCCGCCGCCGGTCCACGGTTCGGTCAGATGATCGTCGGAGAGCGCTTCAAGGGCGGCGGCCACCGCCGCGCGGGCCTCGGCAACCTCCGCGCGGATCTCGGCCCGCGAGAGCCCCCGCACCGAAAACTCCCGTTCACGGTCGCGCACGTATCCGGAGCCCCCCACGACCGCCCCGATGAAGTGATGGAGATTGCCCGCGAGATGCACCGCGAGGGTTCCCCCAGGATTGAGAATTCCCGGCGGCGACGCCCAGACGTCGGCGTCGGTCGAATACGCTTCGATCTCCTGCGATAGCCGATCGATGTCCCTCAGGAACACGAACGAAAACTCGTCGGTGCGGCTCATGGTCTCCCCTGGGATTCAATCCACGCTCGTCTGAGCGCGTCGTTGGCGGCGGTCGTCTCCGATGAGATGCTCGCGGACCAGGTGGGGCGGCGCTCGACGACGACCACCGCCGTTCGAAGCCCCGTGCGGCCCTCGATCTGGAGTTCGACGCGGCTTCCGGGGCCCGCTCGGTCTACGATCGCCTGCAGTGCGGCTGCAGACCCGACCGCCGCGCCGTCCACGCGCACGATGCGATCTCCACGGTCGACGCCCGCCTCGTAGAGCGGGTCGCCGGCCAGGGTATTCGAGGCGACGAGGGCGGTCCCGTCTTCGAAGCGAAGGCTCGCCTCGGTCAGCTGAGCCGGGCCCGTTCCCGTGTCGCGGTAGTCGATGCCCATCGTGGCCAGCAGCCCCACATAGTCCGGAGCCTCGCGACCGCGCACGAACCGATCGAAAAAATCGCGGGCGGCGTCGGGATCGCCGGTGACCGCCGCCAGCGCGGCCTCGACGTCGGCCACGTCGTAGGGGCGCTCCGTGGCACCGTGACGTCGCCACATTTCCTGCATGAGGTCTTCCAGGGTCAGGTCGTGATTCGACGCCCGCAGGGTGAGGTCGAGCGCGAGTCCCACGCCCGACCCCCAGGTGTAGTAGCTGAGGAACGTATTGCCCCGGTTCGTGGGATCGACCGACGTCGCCGCATCGACGAAGGGGGCCTGCATGCTCATCTCGACCGGGCTGAAGAATCGCCGCCCGGGCGCGCTGGTGACCTGCGTCGCGATGCCGCCCATTCGTTGCACGAAGGTCTCTTCGTCGATGACGCCGGCCCGGGCCAGCACGAGGTCGTCGAGGTAGCTCGTGAATCCCTCTCCGAACCACAGCTCCCGGCTCATGTTGGCCGCCTCGAAGTCGAACGGCTCCAGCGAAGCGGGGCGAATCCGCTCGATGTTCCAGGCGTGTACGAACTCGTGGGCGACCGTGCCGAGAAGCCCGGTCATCGAGCGATCCAGGGAGCCCGAGCTCGACAGCACCGTCGAGTTGCGATGCTCCATGCCGTCGCCCGACGCCCAGGGGACGTAGCAGGCGAGAAAGGTGTAGGTGTCGAATTCGAAGTCGGGCCACGCCCCGAAGACCGCGGCGAGTTCTCCCGCAATCGCTTCGCTGTGACCGGCGTAGGCGTCGAGCTCGGCGTCGGTCCCGAGATGGTGCATCGCGACCCGCAGCGTCTTGGGGCCGTGCTCCGTCTCCACCGTCCACGAGCGCCACGCGAGATCTGCGATCTCGAGCGGAGAGTCCATGAAGTAGTGGCCGCTCGGCGCGGTGAAGACGAAGGGGTCGTCGGTCGGCCCGAGCTGGGTCGCCACCTCCCAGCCGCTGCCGCCGGGCACCTCGACGGTGAGCTCGACCGGACGCTCCAGAAGGGCCGGAGAGAACATGAAGGTGGCGGGCACATTCAGGTGGGCGTGGCTCCGATCGATCTGCGAATAGGTGCCGTCGGCCCGATCGGCGTAGAGGGTGTACTCCACCCGGATGTCGCCCCCGTGCGAACGCACGATCCACTGATGGGGGTCGGTGCGGTCGACGACGACCGGTCGGCCCGCACCATCCGTGATCCGCACGTCGTACACGTTCTTGGCAAACTCATGGAGCGCATATCGCCCGGGTGAGGTGCGGCTCATGCGCAACTCGACGGGACCGGGGCCGACATCGGAGATGCTCATCTCGACACGGGCTTCGCGGTGGGCTCGGTTCTCGAACGAGATGCGATACCGTAGCGGTGTCGGGGGCGCCTCGACCTCCGCCCCGGCCAGGGGGCCGAAAGAGGCGGCGCCGGCCAGGAGGGTCGCGAGAATGATGACGGCTGAACGAGACGGTGTTGTGCGGAGCATGACGGCGGGGGTTGAGGCGGAAACGGCCCCCAAGGTACCCGCCCCGACCGGGGGTCGCTATCTTCTCGCCGCTTCCGACGGCCCCTGCCCGAGCCCGCCATGCCCCACGACCTCGACGCGATCGCCCGCTGTTTCGACCCGGCCCGCGTGACCAGGGACGCCCCTCTGGCTGCGATGACGACCTTTCGCATCGGGGGGCCGGCCGACCTGCTCGTGCGCGTCACCACGGCCGACGAAATGGTCGTCGCTCTACAGGCCGTTCGAGAGGAGGGTGTGCCCCACGTTCTTCTCGGCGCCGGAGCCAACGTCCTCATCGGTGACCGGGGCGTGAGAGGCGTCGTGATCCGCAACGAGATCGCGGGGGTGGAGTGGGTGGATCCGGTCACGCTTCGGGCGGGCGCCGGGGTGCACACCTTTCCCACCCTCACCGACGCCACCGTCGCCCGGGGAATGGCGGGCCTGCACCACTACGTGGGGATCCCCTCGACGGTCGGGGGCGCCCTGTGGCAGAACCTGCACTTCCTGTCGCCCGATCGAACGCGAACCTGCTTCATCGAGGAAGTGCTCGATCGGGCGGAGATATTCACCGAGGAGGGCGAGCGGGCGGTCGTGGACCGTGACTACTTCGCCTTCGGGTATGACGACTCGATCCTGCATCATCGCGACGATGTGGTCCTCTCGGCCGACTTCCGCCTGACTCCGTCGCCCGTCGACGACCTCCGGGAGGTCGTGCGGTCGAACCTGGCCTGGCGGGACGAACGCCACCCCGACTTGTGGCTGTATCCCTGTGCGGGCTCGATCTTCCAGAAGATCGATGGGGTCGGCGCCGGACGGTTGATCGATGAATGTGGCCTGAAGGGGACCGTACACGGAGCGGCCCAGATCTTCCACCGCCACGCCAACATCATCGTCAATCTCGGCGGCGCGAGCGCAGCCGAGGTGCGATGGCTCATCGACCTGGCGCGTGAGACGGTGGCGCGGGAAACCGGCTACGACCTCACCCCCGAGATCGGAATGATCGGGGACTTCTGAGCCGCGAACCCTACAGTCGGTCGAACACCGACGGGTCGATCCGGTGGCCACCGGCGTGTTCGATCCACTCGGCACGGACCCCCCACTCGAGAAGCCGCTCCCGCTCCGCCGCTCGCGCGGCGGGGTTCTTGTGGGGATCGGCGCGCCCCTCGACCAACACCAACCGGGTCTGGGCGAGTCGGTCGGCCGCCCGTTCCGGGTCGAGGTCGGCAGGCAGCGGTGCACCCCAGAGGACCGTGGTCTCCG
>CBDUEZ010000079.1:0-14116 GCA_965366355.1 uncultured bacterium | reverse complement strand
AGGCTCGTGTTCGGTTTGCGGCATCCGCGCTCCCGGGGCGCCCGGGGGCGGCGCAAACGGCGGTGGCGGCCCGGCGGCGGTGGCGCCCGGGGGCGGCGCGACGGCGGTGGCGGCCCGGCTGCGGTGGCGCCCGGCGGCGGACGGCGCTGACAACCGAACACGAGCGGCGGGCGGCGCGGGCGATTGCGCTCTTTGCGGTCCTATGAGCGGAGAAGGGCGCAATCACCCGCGGCCGAAACCGGGCCGTTGTGCGTTTCTCAGCGAATCGAGCCGCAAACCGATCTATCGCTGGCGATTTTCGAGGCTCGTGTTCGGTTTGCGGCATCCGCGCTCCGCGCCCAGCCAACCCCGCGCGCTCAGCCCCGCCCACCGGGCCCCGCCGGCGCCCATTGCCACGCCGCCCCCGCCCATACAGCATGCGTCATCGCCCATTCAATCCGACGACCGCTACCAAGTCCCCGACCTAGCCGGCCCCCGCCCCTTAGCCATCCCCGACCGCTACGCAGTCCCCGACCCATTCAGTCCCACGACCGCTGCGCAGTCCCCACCCTCAATCGAATCGGCATCCATCATGGCACGAGCGTTGGTCATCGGAGGCACGAGCCTCATCGGACGTCCCCTGGTTCGCACCCTTCTCGACGGGGGGCACGAGGTCACCATCATGCACCGCAGCCCGGGCACACCCTTCGGCGATCGGGTCGCGGAGGTGCACGCCGATCGCAACGAGCCCGAGGCCGTGGCACAAGCCGTCGCCGGACAGACGTTCGATTGGGTGTTCGACAACGTCTACGACTGGGGACGCGGCACCACGGGCGAGCAGGTGCTGGGCACCATGCGAGCCGTGGCATCGGGGCTGGACCGGTATGTCTACACGTCGAGCGTGGCCGTGTATCCCGAGGGAGGTCCGTGGGACGAGGACGCTGAGTTGGTGCCGGGCACGGTCCCCAACCAGTACGCGGCGCAGAAGGCCGATGGCGAGCGTGCGGTCTTCGCCTTCGCCGCCGAAACCGGCCTCGCCGTGGCGACCCTCCGCCCCGCTTTCGTCTACGGTCCCCACAATCCTTTCGAGCGGGAGTCCTTCTTCTGGGACCGCCTGCTGGCCGGTCGTCCGATCCTGCTTCCGGGTGACGGGTCGGGAATGATGCAGTGGGTGCACACCGACGACATCGCGCGCGCCGCCGTGGCCGCGGCCTCGATGGAGGCCGGTGCGGGTGGCGTGGGCGGCGCGGACGCGGTGGCGGGCGCGGGTGCGGGCGCTGCGAATGGCGCGTTCAACCTCGCGGGACCGGCGCTTACGCAGGCCGAGTTCGTGCGGCTCCTCGCCGAGGTGGCGGGCGTCGAGGCCGAACTGGTCCCCGTGCCCCGGGAGACGCTCGTGGAGGCGGGCGGTCAGCTGCTGGGGCCGCCGCTCTACTTCGGGGCCTATCTCGACGTCCCGGCCATCACGGTCAAGGGCGACAAGGTGCGCGACCGCCTCGGCGTAGAGCTGATGTCGCTGCGCGACGGGATGGCGAGCACCTTCGCCTGGTATCTCGATCAGGGCCGCCCTGCCCCGGACACCGCCTGGGAAGACGGGGTGCTGAAGGGGCTGACCCGCGGGGGATGACTTTTGGGGCGTGTCGGTGGGCGGTGGTGAGGTGGGCGGCCCGGGTGGGCGGTAGGTGGGCGCAGCCTATGCGTGGAGCGGCCCGGGTGGGCGGCCCGGTCGGGTGGGCCAGCAGGCGCAGCTTATGCGTGGAGCGGCCCGGTCGGGTCGGTCGGTCGAAGCTGCCGCAAACAGCACATGGGCGGCGCCAGAGGCCCGCTCCTGCGCCCTTCGCGTTCCTATGAGCGGGAAAGGGCGCAATTGCCCTCGCGGCCGAAGGAGCTCGAGAGCGCGTTTCAGCGAATAGAGCCGCAAACCGATCACGTGCTCTCGATTCTTGTGGCCCGTGCGCAGTTTGCGGCATCCGCAGGCATCGCACGGCCATCCGGCCTCACATGTCCATCCGGCCTCACATGTCCATCCGGCGTCACACAGCCATCCGGCGTCACACAGCCATCCGGCCTCACATGTCCATCCGGCCTCACACAGCCATCCGGCGTCACACAGCCATCCGGCCTCAGACGGCCATCCGGCCTCACACGGCCATCCAGCGTCACATGTCCATCAGGCATCGCACGGCCATCCGGGCGTCGCCTTCCCGACCGCCAGTCCCACCGGTCCTCGAATGAGGCCCCAAGGGGCCCCGATCGTCATCCTGAACCCGCACCCGCGAACCCGAGCCAGGCCTGATGCGAAGACACGAGACGCCGAGGCACTTCGTCGGTATCTTTGTGCATCGACCCCCTACTCCGGAGCGTACCGATGGCGACGAAGGCCGAGCGTGAGCAAGTGGCAAAGGCGAAGGCGGCTGATAAGGCGAAGGCGGCCCGGGTAAAGGCCGCGACCAAGGCGAAGGCCGACAAGACCAAGGCCGCCGCCGCGAAGAAGGTCGCGCAGGAGCGCGCCAAAGTCGCCAAAGCGAAGGCCGCCGCGAAGGCGAAGGCCGACAAGGTCAAGGCACGAGCCAAGGCGGCGAAGGAGCGCGAGCGCGTGAAGGCGGCCAAAGAACGGGAGCGAGCGAAGGCCGCGAAGGAGCGGGAGCGCGCGAAGGTGGCCAAGGCCAAGGAGCGCGCCAAGGCGGCCAAGCAGAAGGCCGCCGCCAAGCTCGCCGCGGCGAAAGAGAAGACGGCCAAGCTGAAGGCGAAGCAGCGCGCTGCGACGACGAAGGCCGCGAAGAAGAAGGTCGGAGCGGCCGTGCGCTCGGCGACGAAGACCGCCCAGTCCGCAGCCGAGAAGGCCAAGGCCGGCGCGGCGGCCGGAGGCAAGGCGCTCGCGGAGGGCAGGGCAGCGGCCAAGAAGGCGATCGCCGACCGGAAGAAGGCGTCCGCCGCGAAGGCGAAGTCCGCCGCGAAGAAGAAGCCCGCCGCGAAGAAGAAGCCCGCCGTGAAGAAGAAGCCCGCCACAAAGAAGACGGCGGCCGCGAAGAAGAAGCCCGCCGTAAAGAAGACGGCGGCCCCGAAGAAGATGGCGGCCAAGTCGACCCGGAAAAGAGCCGCCGCGAAGAAGACGGCAGCCAAGAAGGTCTAGGTCACCGCGCCTTCATGCGTCCCCCGTAGACCGTCGCGGGCACCAGCAGCGCCAGGAAGACGAGGTGGTACCAGACGGGCGTCATGTCCCAATACGACGCCTCGGCCACCACGCCTGACACGAGCAGTATGGCGGCTAGCGCCCCGACGGTCTTCGCGGGCTCGCTCTTCTTGATCGCGGCACAGACGAATCCCGCGGCGATCGAGATCACCACGCTGTAGGCGAGGTAGCCCATGAGGACGCCCGTGTGGGTGAGCGGCTGCTCGGGATCGATCATGCCCGGAAACAACATCTGAGCGACGGCCGTGAAGCCGAGCCAGAGCACGGTCCACAGTACGTATCCGCTGACGACCGCGGCGATGGCGCGTCCCATACTACCTCTCACGAATTCGGGTGACGGAGTCTCGACTGCGTCTCAACATGTGACGCTTTTGTCACATGTGCAAGCCCATTCACACCGGGGACTCACCGTCGCGCGCCTGCCGAAAGCGCTCTGCCCAACCGCACGAGCAGGCGCTCGGGTTCCTTGGTCAATTGATGCCACGTGACCCGGACGACGCGGACGCCGATCGCAGCCAGTTCGGCGTCTCGCTCGCGATCGCGCTCGAAATCGCGCGGCGCGCTGTGGTACGCCTTCCCGTCGACCTCGACCACGAGTCTTGGACTGGGCCAGTAGAAGTCGACCTCGAGCCCGACGAGGCGCGTGTTCACTTCCGGGGGCTCGACCTTCGCACGCCGAATCAACTCGAGGAATCGGTCCTCGGCTTCGGAACGGGTGAACGCGGGACCATCCCCCTCAAGGACCGTTTGCAGGCGGCGGGCTCCACGCTTGCTCCCGTGGCGACCCGCCAGGTCGAAAAGGGCCTTCGGATGTGTGAGGCGCAGGGCCACGGCCCGGGCGACCGCCCGATCGAGCGGTCCGCGGCGGAGTTGGTCGGCGAGGTCGAGCAGGGTCCTGGCCGGCGACGTGATTGGCAGACGCTCGTGAATGGTCGTCTCGTCGGGCGGAAGAGAAACGGTGCGGTGCATCACCACGCCGGGCCGCCGTCGGAACCCGGTCCGCAGAGTGACCTCGGCGCGGTCCGGACGAGCGGCCTCGCTCAGGATCTTCCACACGACGGCGGCGCTGCGATGGCTGAGGAACGCGTGTTGCCCGCACGCGATACACGCAGCCATCTCCCGCGCGAGGGGCGGCTCCACGAGTCCGACCCGGTAGACGCCGCGGTGCATTGAAGTGAGGAATCCGCCGCGGATGCGGCGGTCGATCGTGTGGTGTGGGATTCCCTCTCGGAAGAGCTGCGCCCGTGAGACGACACCGTGTTGGGAGACGGCGAGGCGGGCGATGGCGTGGCGGTCGGGGGAAGGGGGCATGGGGGTGGGGGCGGTGGGGGCGGGGGCGGGGTGTTGGGGCGGTGGCGGCGGTGGCGGCGGGGGCGGGGTGTTGGGGCGCTGACAACCGCACACCCGCCGCCGATGGCGGCGGCGGTTGCGCCCTTCGCGGTCCTATGCGCTGAAACGGGCGCAATTGGCGAGCGTGGAGGGCGGGCTCCTGCGCTCTTTTCGGCGCATGGAGCCGCAAACCGATCAACGCCGAGGTCCGGAGGGCCCTTCTGATTGGTTGTCAGCGCCCACCCACGCTACGGCCCCCCGATGAGCGGGGGCATGGCGAAATGCGCCGCACAAAAACAATCGCCCCGGCGCGCACGCGCCGGGGCGACCACCACCACCCGACCACCTCGACCGCCCCGACCACCACGACCCGGCCGCCGCGACCCGACCGCCGCGACCACCACCACCACCCGACCACCTCGACCGCGACCGCCGCGCCCACCGCCGCCTCACCCCGCCCACCACCACCGCGACCTCGACGCCCCCGCCCACCACCACCACCGCCGCGACCGCCCCACCCCACCACCCCCTCACCGCTTCAGCGTATCCCCCGCCGAGCGCCGTCCCCGCGACATCATGCGCTCCTTGGCGTACATGAACTTGCGGTCCGAGGCCGTCATGGCCGCCTGGGTGCGGAGCGTGGTCGCCATCTCCCGCAGCTCCAGCATCTCGCCTTCGACGGCCGGATCGTCGAGGCCGGCGTCCTCGAGCACGAGCGCCATCTCGCACAGCGCGTTCGACGCCTGGACGAAGTCGCCGCGGTCCCCGAAGTCGACGGCCTCGCGGCGCGCCCGGGCGGCCTCGAGCAGAGTGAAGACCCGCGTCACCTCGGGATGGCTTATTGCCCCCTCGGTCGGATCGTAGACGATGGGCAGTGAGATTCGCCGCCGCTCGAGAGTCCCCTCGTCCGACCAGGCGTCGGCTTCGATCACGAAGTCGGCCACCGGTACGGCCCTGGATGGGGCCCCGGCCACCAGTCCCGCCGACCCATTCGCACCGCCGTCGACGATGAAGTCGGCCAGCAGTTCACCGGGCTCGCGGGCGTACAGATCGCCCAGCGAGACGACGAGGGCGCCATCGGCGTCCACCCGCGACGGATAGGTGTGATGCACCGTCGAGACCGACACCGCCTCGCGGGGCAGAATCCGCACGGTGAGGTTCTGTGCGGCGATCGAGAGAAGTCCCTCGAGTTCCTCGTCGAAGACCCCGGCGGCCTGGTCCAGCCGTTCGACGTAGTAGCTCGCCCCGCCCCCTGCCTCGGCCATTTCTGCGAGCAGGGTCTCATCGAAGTCGGCGCCGACACCCACGGTCGTGGTCCCGACCCGACTCTCCAGCGCCTGGCCGCACAGCTGGCGCAGGGTCGCGTGATCGGTGATGCCCTGATTCGCGAGACCGTCGGTGAGCAGGATGATCCGATTCACCCCTTCCGCCGCCCAGTGCTCCTGCACCAGCGCGCGACCCTGAAGCCATCCACCACTGAGATTGGTGGAACCCCCGGGCTGAAGAGCCATGAGGGAGGCCAGAAGTCCCACCTGCTCCGGACCGGTGCCCGCGCGCGCCACCGTCTGCACCTGACCGTCGAAGGCGACGACGCTGACCCGGTCACTTGGATGGAGCCGAAGCACGAGGTCGCGGGCGGCGCCCTTCACAGCCTCGAGCTTGCCCCCGCCCATGCTGCCCGAACGGTCGAGCACGAGGGCGAGGTTGAGCGGAGTGCGCGCGGCATCGTCGCGCGCTTCCCCCTCGATCCGCAGCAGGGCTCGCACGAGGTGCCCCTTCGGGTGGTCATGGGTTTCGATCTGGAGTGACGTGTTCATCGGGGACCTCCATGGGGCATCGGGGCGATGTGTGCGGCGGATGCGAACGAATACCGAGACATTGACACCGTCAACACAACTGTGAAGTGCCAATATGAACAGTGAAATTGACGCTGTCAACTTCTGGCGATGGTGCGCGCGGTTGACGGTGTCCCCGCGTCGCCCCACTGTGCACTCATGGAATCGCCTCCCCCCTCGGCATCCGGTCGGTCGTCAGCCGAGTCGTCTGTCCCGTCGTCTGCCGAGTCGCCCGGCCCGTCGTCTGCCGGGGCTCCCGGCCCGTCGTCTGCCGGGCCTTCCGCCCGGTCGTCTAGCCACGACCTGCGCGCACTCCTGCTCGACGCCGCCTGGGAGATCCTGCAGGAGCCCGACACTCCGCTGGATCTGCGCAAGGTGGCCGAGCGCGCCGGCAAAAGCCGCACGGCGCCCTACCTGGTCTTCGGCAAGGAGAGCGAGGGCGGCGGAGTGTTGGGACTGCGCATCGCCGTGGCCGCCCGGGGCGCGAGGCTGATGAATGCGCAGATGGAGGCGGCGGCGAAGGGCGTGGACGATCCGCTCGACGCGTTTCGCCGGGTCGCCCTGGCCTTCCTGGACTTCGTGTCGGAACACCGCCGCCTGTTTCGCCTCATCTACGGTCCGGAGATCGACGCCGTCTCGCGGCTGGGCGAGGACGGCTTCCGTGAACATCCCGAGTTCCGCGAGCTCTTCGACTACCGCAGCCGTGCGGGGTCGGTGGTGTCTCGCATCATCCACCTCGCCCAGGACCGCGGACTGCTGCGGCCGGATGGCGGGGGAAGACCGGGCAGGGCATCCCGCAACGACGCGTCCCGCAACGACGCCTCGACGGGAGAGGAGTCCTTGGCCGATGAGCCCTTGGCCGACGAGTCCTTGGCCGACGAGTCCAGGGCCGATGAGAAGTCCCCGCCCTCTCCCCTCGACACCCCGAGCGCGCGCTACCTCCAGATCGCCTGGTCGACCATGATCGGCATGGTCGTGCTGCGCGACGATCAGCTGCTGCACTCGATCGGCTGGCGCATCACGCGCGAGCAGGGCGCGCGCCTGATCGTCGAGTCGGTGTTCGGACTCGACCCGCAGGTCGTCGAAGACGCGACGCGCACCTTCATGGCTTCGCACGGCGTGGCCATCCAGGGCCGCGTCGCTTCTCCGCGGGTCGAAGGCCCGGCGATGGCGATCCGTGAGCAGTCCGCTCCGATGGCGCAGGCTCCGATGGTGCAGGCTCCGACGGCGCAGGCGCCGATGGCGCGGCCTCCGGCGGGGCGCTCTCCCGTGGCGAAGTCGCGGGTCATGGAAGTGCGCCGCGCGTCGGCGCCTCCCATCGACGACGACTGGCCCGGCGACGATGAGGGCGCGGTCGCAAGGGAGCGTGAGCCCGACGAGGCGGACGCGTCGGCGGCGACAATCGACGACGAGGCGCCGTCCGCAGCGACCTTCGACGAAGCCTCCGACGGGCTGCTCGTCACCGAGTCGAGCGCCGAACTCTCTCCGGGCGCCGACCTCTCCCCACTCGCCGAACCCTCCCTGCACGACGAGCCCAACGCCCCGCCCGAGCCCGCCACCATGACGGTCACCGAGGCGCTCGAGAGCTACTCGGGACTGCGGCGGGCGGCCTTTTCTGACCGGCTCCGCAATCGCCCCCGCGTGCTCTGGATCGACGACCATCCCGAGTCGATCGCCACCGAGGTCGACACCCTCGAGCGGCTGGGCGCCGAGATCACCCTCGCGCGAAACACCCACGAGGCGACGCGGGTGCTGCAACGCACGGGCCCCGCAGGCGGCGCGGGGGCGGCGGGCGGGGGCCGCACGGTCCCCCGTCCCGACGCCGCAAGGCCCACCCCGTTCCAGGTCATCGTCTCCGACATCGCGCGCGGCAGCCGGCCCGACGCGGGAGTTCGCGCGCTTCCGGAACTCCACCGCCTGGCTCCCGGGGTGCCGGTGATCTTCTTCATCTCGGCGGTCGACCCCGACCTCGGCATTCCCGATGGGGCGACGGGAATCACCGACCGCACCGACGAGCTGCTGCACCTGATCGTCGACGCGCTGGAGGGTCGGTAGGGCCTCGATCCCGCCCCGCCCTGTCGTCGCCACGGGGTCCCCCCTCATATTGCCCGACGTTTCCGGCGGGACGGGCCTCGGTACGGTCCCCTCTCCGCTGTGGTTCGCATGCATTTCTTGGTTCGCATGCATCCCTTTGGTTCGTATGCCTTCGCCCGGATGGAGAGACCCCATGCCCCGCTCGTTCCTCCGCTCGACCCTGACGCTGTGCCTCGCGACGCTCGCGCTCGCCTGGTTTCCCCAACGCGCATCGGCGACCTGGTCGATCATCGCGGTCGACACCCGCTACGGGATCGTCGTGATCGCTTCGGCCACCTGCGTCTCGGCCGAAGGACTCCGGACCCGCGGCGGACTCATGGGCATCCAGGCCGTCCTCGTGCCGGGCATCGGCGTGGCCGCGGCGCAGGCGGGCGTCGATGGCACCCGCGCCAATCAGACGCTGATCTTCGAAGAGATGAAGAAGGGCACGGATCCCGACGAGATCCTGCGCATGCTCAAGAACGACGAGCGCATCCAGAGCCGGCAGTTCGGCTTCGTCGATCTGCAGGGGCGCATGGCCGGATTTTCGGGCGAGAGCAACGGCTACGCGGCGCTGGCGGTGCAGAGCGAGGTCCGCAACGAAGGGATCTACTTCGCGGTGCAGGGCAACATTCTCGAAAGTGACGCGGTCGTGCTCGACGCGGTCGACGCCTTCCTGGCCTCCGAAGGCACCGTGCTCGACCGGGTCATGGCCGGAATGGAAGCCGCCGACGACGCGGGCGGCGACAGCCGGTGCAGCTGCCGCACCGAGCCGGTGCCCGAGACGGCCGCACCCTGCCGGCACCGCACGGCCCAGGTGGCCTACATCGCCGCCGCCACGCCCGACGATCCCGACGGAGGCGCCCACAGCTCGGGCGACTACTCCCTCTATCTCGACGTCGACGATGCCAACATCCAGCCGAACGAAAACGCGAATCCGGTCGAGACGCTGCGCATGCGCTACGACGCCTGGAAAGCCGGTGGCGGTGCGGGGGCCCTGGGACTCGGAATGAACCAACCGTGAGGCGTCGCGCGAGGTGAGCCGGAAGGGGCGGAGCCGGCAGGGGCGGAGCCGGCAGGGGCGGAGCGGGAAGGGGCGGAACGGCGTGCGCCGGAGCGGCCGGAGCGGGATGCGCCGGAGCGGCCGGAGTCGAGTGTGGCGCACGGCTGTGGTGGCGCCCCTCGTGATGGCGTTCGCCCTGCCCTTCGCCACATCCGACGTGCTCGAGGGGCAGGACGAGCGTCCCCCCTTCGTGTCGGGAATCGTGGTGGGAAACCTCACCCAACGGCCGGTCGAGGCCGCCCAGGTGACGCTTCTCGGCCCCGACCTCGCCGTGCTGGCCACGACCCTGTCGGGAGTCGAGGGACTCTGGGGGGTGAGCGGCGACGAACTGGCCGACGTGGTCCAGGTGCATGTGTTGGCACCGGGGTTCCTGCCCTGGACCTCCGAGGGACCCGTTCTGCGACGGGGACTCCGGTCTGAACTTCGCCGCCCCGGCGATCCGATTCCGCCGGAGCCGGTCGACCTGTCCGACGAGGCGATCCTGGGCCGGTGCGGCGATCTCGCGGGGCCCGGGTCGGCGGTGCTGGCGGGCTTGGTCGTCGATCCCGATTCGGGACTGGGGCTCGAGGGCGTCGAGGTGGTGGCCGACTGGGGATCGGCGGAGCCGCCGAGGCTGGTGGTCGGTGGCCGCGCCCAGCAGTCGTACCACACGGCGATCAGCGGTCCCGGAGGCGCCTACCTCTTCTGCGAGCTCCCCCCCGACCGTCCCCTGAGCCTCTGGCTTCGAGGCGCAGACCCCGACGTGGATTCGGTCGAGATCACCCTGGAGGCCGGCTCGGTGCAGACGGTCCAGCTGGAAGTGGGGCGAGCCGGCAGGTGACCCGCGGCCCGCCACTCAATCCCCCTCTCGTCCGTTCATCGCCGTCCTCGGCCCACTCGTAGAAAAACGGTGGAGCCCCCCCGCTCTCCCCGCCGACCTTCCATTCGCGAGTCCAGGCATCGCGCCGTCGGTGCGGACTCCGATCGAGTCCAGAGAATGGGAGGCGGGGATGTCGGAATTCATGCAGGACATTCGGTTCGCTGTGCGCACGCTTCGCCGGGGATGGGGCGTCACCCTGATCGCCCTCGGGTCGCTCGCGATCGCGATCGGGGGCAACACGGCGGTGTTCGGCATGATCAACGCCCTTCTGTTTCCACCGCTGCCGGGCACGGAGCCCGAGCGCTTGATCCTCATTCAGGAGCGCCCGGTCGAGCAGCCGCCCACCCTCTCGACGCTGACCACCTCCCTGGCCATGCACGCCGACCTGGCCGAACGCAGCCGCACCACCACGCAGTGGGCGGCATACCGGCAGACCGTTCGAGGACTGCGAGCCGACGACCGCTCCGAGCCGGTGACGGCGGCCGAGATCACTCCGTCGTTCTTCGAGGTGCTCGGAGCATCGATGGCGCGCGGTCGGGCCTTCCTTCCCGAAGAAGGTGTGCCGGGCGCGCGGCCCGTCGCGATCGTCACGCCCGAGTTCTGGGAACGGGCCCGCGGCGGTGAAGGCGACCCGCTGGGCGCGGTGATCACCCTGAACGGCGAGCCGGTCGAGGTGGTCGGCGTGCTCCCGCCCTCCTTCAGCTTCCTCTTCGGCGCGCCCGACGTCTGGGTGCCGCTGACCGACTCGCCGACCGAGAGTCCCCGCGACCGCCGCGACATCTTCTCGGTCGCGCGGCTCGCCCCCGGCGCCACGATGGAGCAGGCGCAGGCCGACGTGAGCGGAATCGCCTCGGCCCTGGCCGCCGAGTACCCCGATGTGCAGCGCGATTGGACGGCCGACGCCTTCAACGTCCGCACCGACATTCCCGACGGACGATCCAAGATCTTCTACGGCCTGCTGCAGGGGTCGGTCTTCTTCGTGCTCCTGATCGCCTGCGCCAACATCACGAACCTGTTGCTCGCGCGGGCCCAGGAGCGGCGACGTGAGATCGGACTGCGCACCGCGCTGGGAGCGGGGCGAGGTCGCATCGCGCGCCAGCTCCTGACCGAAAGCGGCCTTCTGGTTCTGCTGGGATCGACCGCGGGGCTGGGGCTCGGGTGGATCGGAATTCGCGCGATGGCCAGCTACTTCGGCACCCTGCTGCCGCCGAGCTACACGCCCCGCATGGACGCCACCGTCGTGGGGTTCACGGTGGGGCTCTCGGTGCTCGCCGGCCTGATCTTCGGACTCGCCCCGGCCCTGCAGGCGCTTCGCTCCAACCAGGCCGAGGCGATGCGGGCAGGCGGGCGGGGCTCGACCCGCGGTCGCAGCCGCAAGATCGTCACCCGGGGACTCGTGGTCGCCGAGATCGCGCTGTCGCTCGTGGCGCTCGGCGGGGGGAGCGTGCTGGTGCGGGCCTTTCTCGACATGCAGGCCTCCGACGGGGGCTTCGACGACTCGTCGATCGTCACCGCGCGCCTCACGGTCCCCCGGTCGAAGTATCCCGACCCCGACACCCGGGGCGTGCTCATGGACGAGCTTCTCGCCGAAGCCCGCTCCACGACCGGCGTGCGCGCCGCGGCCCTGATCAACGTCCTCCCGCGTGGGCTGTCGGCCCCGACCGACACCTTCCGGATTCCCGGGCAGGCGAGGGAGGGCGCCGCGGTGCCCCCCCGGGCCGTGTCGCTGAAGGCCTCACCCGACTACCCCGATGCGTTGGGGATCGCGGTGCTCCAGGGACGGTTCTTCGAAGAGGGCGACCGTCTGGGGCAGGACCCGGTCGCGGTGATCAATCGATCGTTTGCCGAACGGTGGTTCGCAAACGACGATCCGGTCGGGCGTTTCATCACCTTCGAGGGCGCGGACCGGCGTATCGTCGGCGTGATCGACGACATCCAGCAGGTGATGGTTCGCACGCCGGGGGTGGTCGACACCGAGGCCATCTACGTGCCTGCGGCGCAGGCACCCATGGCCGACTACACGATCGTCGCCTCGGCCACGGGCGACCCTCTCACGCTCAAGGAACCGATCCGTCGGGGACTGCAGGCCCTCGATCCAGACCTCACCCTCTCGCAGGTCCTCACCCTCGAAGAGGTCGTCGAACAGTTCTTCGCCGGCATCAACGTCTTCAATGTGATCCTCGGTGGCTTCGGACTGATCGGGATCCTGCTGGCCTCGCTCGGCACCTACGGGGTGCTCGCCTATCAGGTCACGCAGCGCAGGCAGGAGATCGGGATTCGTATGGCCGTGGGCGCGAGCGATCGCGACGTCCTGCGCATGGTCACCCGGCAGGGACTGTGGATGGCCGTCATCGGATTGGCGCTGGGGGGGGCCCTGCTCGTACCCTTGATCCGACTGGTCACGACCCTTCTGGAGGGGTTTGCCTCGGTGAAAGGCGAGACGGGAATAGCAGTGGCGGTGCTCCTGTTCGGGGTGACGATCGCGGCGAGCCTCATTCCAGCCCACCGCGCCTCGTCGATGGACCCGGTGCGCGCCCTCGGAAACGACTGAGATGGGCCGTCCCTTCTGGACCGGCTTCACCGCGGGGTGGGCGGCGTACGCCGGACTGCTCCTGACCAGCGAGCTCGCGGTCGAACCGGGGAGTGTCGTGCGGCCGCTGCTTCTGGCCCTCGCGAACACGCTCCCCTATGCGCTCGTCAGCGCCGTGGTCGCCATGAATCGGCGCCGTTTGCTCCGGCCCGAATGGCCCATGGCGAAGACCCTCGTCGTGCACGCCCTCGTCGGCCTGATCTTCACCGTGATCGCCTCGGCCCTGCTCTACGGCTTGACCGATGTCACCGGACTCCGCACCGGCGAGATGGCCGACCAGCCCCTGCACCTTCAGCTGGTGTATCTGCTGATCTCCGGGCTGATTCTGTACGTGATCTTTCTCGGCCTCCTGATGTGGTCGGAGTCGGTGCGCCGCGTGCGGGAGACCGACGAGGCGATGGCTCGCGAGGCCATCTTGCGGGCGAAGGCCGAGGCGAAGGCCCTTCGTGCGCAGTTCAATCCACACTTCGTTTTCAATACCCTGCACTCGCTCATGCTTCTGGTGCGTGCCGATCCGGCGGCGGCGGAGCGGGCGATCGAAGACGTGGCCACCCTGATTCGCTTCGCCTCGATCGTTCAGCGGCGAGACCTCGACACCGTGCCGCTGGCCAAGGAACTCGAAGTCGCCCGCCGCTACGTCGACCTCGAACAGCTCCGGCTCGACGACCGGCTTCGGGTGAGGTGGCACATCGACGTCGATCCCACCCGCTTCGCGATCCCGGCGTTCGCGCTCCAGACGCTGGTCGAAAACGCGATCAAACATGGGATCGAGCCCAGGGTGAGCGGCGGGTCGGTCGTGGTTCGGGTCGATCACCAGGCCGGCCGTCTGCGGGTGGCGGTCGACGACGACGGCGTGGGCGCCGATCGGGTGCGGGTCGAGGCGCAGGCGGGCCACGGCCTCGACCTGCTTCGCCGCCGCTTCGAGAGCCGCTACGGCTCGCGCGGCAGTGTGAGCGTCACCACCGCCCCCGGCGAGGGGTTCGGGGTCGTGTTGGAAATGCCCGCCGAGCGTGCGACGGCCCAGCCGGAGCTCGACGTGATCGACGTGCGTCCCGAGCACGCCACGGAGTTGTCGGACGCCACCGATGCGGCTTCACCGACCGTCGCCGAAACGACCGTCGCCGAAACGACGGGCGCCGAATGACGGGCGTCGAATGACGGGCGTCGAATGATGGGGTTCGAATGACGGGCGTCG
>CBDUEZ010000078.1:0-14186 GCA_965366355.1 uncultured bacterium | reverse complement strand
CTTCCCGGAGGGCAAGGGCCGACGGTTCTGCGACCGGAGGAGAGGCCCACAGGAGTCGGATCAGAGCCTCCCGCAGAATCTGGAATTCCTCGATCACCTCTCCGGCGGCCAACCCCCGCTGCGCCGCGAGCGAACCGAACAGCTCTGCGACCTGTACCCAGAGCGTTTTGGCCGTCTCGCGCATGGGCCCGACCGTCAATGGCAGCAGTCTCAACAGCACTCCGAAGAACCCCTGGAGGAGTTCTTCCACACCGTTGCCCAACGACACGTCGCGACCCCGGACCGATGCCAGCCAGCGCTCCGCGAGCGGGCCCGCCCCGTCTTCGAGCCATCGGGACAACTCGGCAGGGTCGACCGACGGCGTCGCCGCCGGTGGAGCCTCCGTGGAAGTCGAAGTGAACCGTCTCAAGGCCGTCCGGATCGGTCAGCGGCGTTGGGGGCACACGCCAGGGAATGGTCAACTGCTTCTCAATCATGTGGTGTCGACCCTCAACGGACCACCCCCGGCTCCGACTCAGGGCGTCGAGCCCCCCCGATCCGGGCCACCGGCCACCTCGAAGTGGATCGACACCACGGTCCCCTCGCCCTCGCGGCTGTCTACGCGCACCGACGCACCCCACGACCCGACGAGTCGATGCACGATCGCGAGCCCCAGTCCGGTGCCCGCAGAACGAGTCGAGAAGTGGGGTTCGAACACCCGACCGAGAAAGGCCTCCGGGATGCCCACGCCGTCGTCGACCACCCGCAGCACCACGCCGTCGTCGTCCTCCGATGCTTCGACGCGCACCCGCCCGCCCGACCGGACGGCGGCCCGCGCATTCTCAAGGAGGTTCACCAGAACCTCCTTCACTTCCGAGTCGCGGGCGAGCACCGTGGGGAGGCCCGGCTCCACAGCGTCTTCGAATCGCACCGCTCCATCGCCGTCGCCATACAGCGCAAGGACCTGCCGAACCACGCTGCCCAGCTGCACGCGTGACAGCGGCTCCTCGCCCGCGGCACGGGGAGCCCCGAAGCGGGAGAACGACGAGGCGATGGCCGCCAGTCGGTCGATCTCGAGAAGCATGGCCTCGACGTTGCGCTCGAGGATGTCGCCGAAGTCGGACCGACCGTCGAGCCACGCACGACGAAGATGCTGCACCGACAGCTTGATCGGCGTAAGCGGATTTTTCACCTCGTGCGCCACCTGGCGAGCCATTTCACCCCACGCCAGCACGCGTTCCGTGCGCAGCTCGTCGGTGACGTCCTCGAGGCTTACGACGGCGCCCGCCAGCGGGCCCGCATGCGAGATGCGCCGGGCGCGCACGCGAATTCGCCGATCGCCCCTCTGCAGCTCGAGCCCGCCCTCGGCGAGTCCATCTCTCAGGTAGTTCTCGATCCACATCACGAAACCACTGGCCGGGCCGTCGGAGGCCGGCAGCGACGAGCCCACTTCGATCGGAAGGTCGAGGAGCGACCGAGCCGTCGGATTGGCGAGGGTCACCACGCCGTCGGCGTCGAAGGCGAGAACGCCGGTGGCGGCATCGTCGACGATGGCCTGGGTGCGCCGACTGGTGCGAACGAGGTCGTCGCGCGCCGTGTGGAGGCGTCGCACCATTCGGTTGAACGCTTCGAAAACGGCACCGAACTCGTCGTGTCGTTCCCCGGGCAGGCGAACCTCGAGGTTTCCGCTCCCGACCCTTTCCGACGCGATGCGAAGCGTCTGAATGGGACGTGTGAGTGCCCGGCCCACCAGGAGCGCGAGAAGGAACGAGAGGGCGGCCCCGGCAAGAACCGCCGCCGACAGGAGTTGCGCCACGTCGCGGCTCTGGATCGCGGTCGCGCCCGCCTGGAGTGGCACGGGCGCGGCCACGATGTCACCGTCGGGCAACCTGCGGTACGCCGTCACATACTCCCACCCCCCGACCGCCGTGGCGATGGTCTGCGACACCGCTTCACGAGTCGCGAGGGTCTGAAACACCGGGAAGGGCACCCACCCCTCGTAGAGTCCCAGTGAGACGAGTTCCTCGACGGAGCCCTCGTTCAACTCCCCGTTTCGGTATTCCAGAACGTCGACGCCGACGCGGTTGGCGAGAAGGTCGACATTGCCGAACAGGTCGTAGTAGCTCGCCGCGGCGTCGTTCACCGCCCGCTCGGCGAGCACGCGCGACGCCCGCTGGGACGCGCCCGCGATCGTGCGGTAGGCGAGACTCCCGAAGATGAGGTTCGACAAGGCGAAAAAGGCGAACAGCGCCAGGGTCACACGGGCTCGAAACGAACGCACGGCCCAGACGACTCCGCCCCCCCCGACGGTTCGGCGATCGGCGAGCCAGGAACCGAACCACCAGAGCAGTCCCAACAGGAGCAAGTCGAGCACGAGCAGGAGGGCCCCGCGCGCCGCCAGCACCGTCAGCGTCGGCAGCGGGACCTCGTAGTTGGCCTGGTAGGCGTCGCCTGCGATGACGAGGGGCAGTTCGCCTCGCCACAGCCCGGCCCGCCGCACCCAACGGATCCCACCGGCGCGATCCATGCTTTCTCCGGGCCCCTCAGGCACCAGGCGAACCGGGTCTCCCAGAGAGGGTCCCAGGCTGCCGAAGAGGGGGCCGAGGAGCGACTCGGCCCCCGTCGTACCCAGGGGGGGCACGACGGCAGTCACGACTCGGGCGTCGCGCAGCGGCACCTGCACCATGTAGTGCGCCTCGAACGAATCGAACCGCCGAACTTCGACCGAATCGCCCTCCTGGGCCGACTCGAGGAACTGGTTCGCGACCACGGGACGATCGACCCCTCCCATTCCGATCCGGAGTTCCTCCTCCCACAGATCCCCGCCGGGCGTCCAGACCGTCATCCACAGGGGGTAGCCGCTCTCGGCCATCCCGCTGTCTCTCCAGCCGCGATAGAGCAGTTCGGCAGGCGGAGCCCCTCCCTCGTCGAGGCGCTCCATCTCGGTCGCGAGGCGCTCGAGGAGGAACTGCAGGTACGGGTCGACGTCGGTCCCCATGCGGTCGACCTGCGCCGTAGCCCCGGCGATGCGGGCCTCGAGGCGGTGTCCCCAGGCCACGGGAATCGCGAGCGAGGCACCGAGACAGCCGGCCACCACCCAGGTGACGAATCGCCTCTGGCCTCCGCGCGTCTCCGCAGGACCCAGGGCGAGCGCGAGCGGCGCGGCCCACAGCGCCGGCACCCAGAAGGGGACGGTCCCGGTGCGGAACACCAGCCAAACGGTCACCGAGGCGAGGGCGACGGCGGCGACGAGAGCGGAGACGATTCGTCGCCCCCGATCACTGACCCCGCGGGCCGCGACGAGCCCCCCCCAGATCAAGAGGGAGCAACCGGCCGCGAGGGCCACCTGATACGCAATCCACCCGCCCTCGCGGCCCGCGAGGAAGCCGACCGAAGCGGCATCGTGAAGCGCCGATGAAAAGAACGGGGCCACGAGAGCGACGAGGAGGACGCCGGGCAGCGCTCCGAGTCGAACGCCGCGGTCGAACCGCACGAGACCCGCCCCCACAGCGAGCACCCCGCACACCAGGAGAAGCCTCGCCAGCGTCCCTCCGGGAACGAAGGGGAGAAGCAGATCGCCGGGTGCGTCGACGAGAGACAGGCCCGGGCTCGAATCGACCGGGACCACAACGGCCAGGAGCAGGCCCGTCACGAACGTAACCGTCCGCGAGCCCGCCTTTGGCGGCACCGAGACCGCCAGCACCAGCCACGCCAGTGCCGCCAACAGCGCCACCCACCCGGCGCCCGCACGTTGCAGCTCGCCACGGCGCTCCGCCTGCGCAGGCCGTTCGACGGCGAGGCTGAACAGTGCCTGTCCCTCGTGCATGTAGTCGAAGATGCCGCCCTCTCGCGCCCGCGCCGGGGTCGACAATCGGAGCGTCTCTCCCGTGCGGAGGCGGAAACTCGATGCCAGATCGTCGACATCGCCCGCCTGCCCAGGAAGGTCGGCGCGAAGCAATACCGCCCCCACCACCGTTCCACCATCGGTGACCGGTGCCGTCACGTAGAGGTAGCTGAAGAGGGGCGACTGGCCGAAGAAGAAGGGCTGCTCGCCGAGCTTCACGTCGTCGGGTACGCGGCCCCGGTGCATACCATCCCACGTTCGGGGCACCCCGTCCGGGCCGTAGACCGCGAGCGCTGCGAGCCCCGCGCCGCGGCGGAGGGCCTCGACCCGTCCCGCCGTGGGGAGGTTGCCCGAACCGGCCTCGTCGGCCAGAGTGCCCACATTGGCGATGCTCCGATCGAGGAGTTGATCGAGGCGGCGTCCGAGATCGTCGATGACCTGCGCCTCCTGGTCGATCCAATAGTCCTCCCAGGAGATCGTGAGTCGCCGGTCCCGATTCTCGACCTGGAATCCCACCACGATACCCAGAAGCACGACGAGCAGGCCCACCGAGCGCCCGAGGCGTCCGTGGCGATTCCGAACCAGGGCCGCGACGGTGAGGACGGCCGCGAGACCGAGAAGCGACACCGCCGTCCATCTCGCCCACGCGGCCAGGGTGATGACGGCCACCCAGGGCAACCCGGCGGCGAGACGTCGCCAGAACTCCTTCACGCGAGACCCCGATGGCATCTGAGAACCCGCTCGACGATCGGCCCGACCCAACCGCCTCGGTCGATGATCCACCCGGCGAGGTCTTGGCCATCGATCGAATGCCGTGGCCCGAGGTGAGGCGGCGAATCGCCCGTGACCCTCGCCTTCTCCTCCCCGTCGGAGCGCTCGATCAACACGGTCCCCACCTGCCCCTCGGTACGGGCACGATCATCACCGATCACGTCGTCTCGGAGCTCTCTCGGCGGTTGGGCATCCTGCGGGCGCCGACCTTCGCATACGGCGTCAACCTTCGAGGCTCGGATCGATTTCCAGGCACCGCCGGCCTCCGTCGCAAAACGCTTCACCGGGCCGTGAACGAGATCTTCGCGTCGTGGGAGGATCACGGAGTAACCGAATTCCTGGTGGTCACGGCGAGCCGAAGCGAGCCCCACATCGATGCTTTGCTCATGGCGTTGACCTCCGAGGCTCGAACCACCGTAATCGACCTGTTTGCGCTCGACGTCTCGGAGTACCGTTCCGGGGGTGAGGAGCCCGAGCACGCCGGCGAGATGGAAACGTCGCTCCTGCTTCACCTTCGTCCCGATCTCGTGCGGCCGGATGCTGTTCTCGACGCGCCCCTGAAGCCGCGAGCCGTGAGAAGGTACGTCGGAGGACGGCCTCTCACACCCCCGGAATCAACGGGGGGCGTCATCGGGAGCCCGAGCCAGGCCGACGCGGGGCGCGGAGAGGCGATCCTGAGGAGTTGGTTGGACCGTGTGACCGCCCTGATCGAGACATCGTGACGAAACCCGTTCGATAGGACCTCGCCCCTCGCTTTCGTGTAACAGAGGCTGAGCGTGGGTGTTCCCCCAGAAGGACCGATCTCCGATGGTTCGCAACCTCCTCGTCGCCAGTCTTGGACTGGCCCTGCTCCTCCCGGTCGCAGCACCCGCCGCGGCCCTCCGAGCCCAGGACGTGGTTCTCGACGAGGGTCGGTTCGCCCTCTTCATCGAAGGCAGGGAGGCCGGGAGCGAATCGTTCTCGATTCACCGCCTCGGGATGGGCGAGAGTGCCCGGATTCTGGCCACCGCAACGGTCTCGCTGAATGGCACCGAGATGCGTCCCACGCTGGAGGCCCGGCCCGACTTCGTCGTCACGGCGTATCAGAACGAGGTCACCGGCGCCCGCAAGGAAGACCTCTCGGTCGTGCTCAACGGCAATCGCTATGTGAGTCGAGCGAGCTCCGCCGATGGCGAGGTGCAGAGGGAATATCGCGCGGCGCCCCGCACCGCGATCCTCGAAAACCGGGTCTCGCACCACTACTTCTTCGTGGCTCGCTTCATCGATTCCGGAAGCGGTCCGGTGGTCGCACTGTCGCCCCTCGACGGGGCCCAGGCCCGCCTCGAGGTGGTCTCGAACGAGCCGGAGCCGTTCCAACTCGGGGGCGAACGCGTGGAGGCTCGTCACGTGCGTCTTCAAGGCGGTGGAGAAATCCGGGAACTCTGGATCGACGACCAGGGACGCGTGCTGAGAGTCGAGATTCCGTCGATGGGCTTCCGGGCGGAACGGCTCCCTCCCAGCTGACCTCGTGAAGGTTGGGGGCTCGGGCATCGTAGGCTATCCGACGAACGAAACCCCGCCCCCCCACGAGGCCGTATGGAGCTTCGGCGCGCCTACGACGAATCCCCCGGATTAGGTACCTTTGCATTCTCGGGTGCCCGATTCTCGGCGCCCGTCTCTTCTTCGAACGCTTCCGAGTTGGAGGTTCCTGTGTACCCCAGGCATTCGCGACGGCTCGGCTGGGCCACGTGCGGTCTCACCCTCCTGCTGACGCTCCTTGCGGTGGACGGCACTTCGGCGCAGGGGGTACCGACGGCGCCGGCGTTCTTGTCGCTCGACGAGGCCATTGAACTCGCTCATCTGCACAACCCCGGGTTCATGGCGACGCAGAACGACCGCGGAGTCGCCGACTGGGGCGTGCGAGCCGCGTATGGGCAACTGCTCCCCTCAGCGAGCGCCTCCGGCTCGTTGGGCTGGCAAGGCACGGGGTCTCAGCGCATCGGGAACCTGACCCTCCAGGACCTCGGGGTGGGTGACCAGCCGAATTACTACAGCAGCAGCTATAGCTTCGGCCTAAACTACAGTCTCAACGGGGCCGTCTTCTACGGCCTCTCCCAGGCGAAGGCCGGCCGGGCCCAGGCGGAGGCGGCGATCAACCAGGCGCGGGTCGATCTGGATACACGAGTGACGCTTTCGTACCTCGACGTGCTTCGTCAGAAGGAGGCGGTCGAGCTCACGGGGCAGCAGTTGGAGCGCGCCCGCTTCAACCTTCGCCTGGTCGAAGGTCAGGCCCAGGTGGGCACCGCGACCGGGCTCGCCGTGAATCAGGCCGAGGTGCAGGTGGGTCGCGCCGAAGTGGCCCTGCTCCAGGCCGAGAATGCGGTCGCCACGGCGACCTATCGACTCCTCCAGACGCTGGGGCTTCGCCCGTCTCCGGCCGTCGCCCTCACGACCGACTTCGATATGGCGCCGCCGACATGGACGGCTCCCGAACTTCTCGACCTCGCGCTCAGCAACAACCCGGTGCTTCGAACGCGCCGCTTGAGCCGAGACGTAGCGCGGGACGGCGTCGGGTCGGCCCGATCGGCCTATTTTCCGTCGCTCAACATGAGCCTGGGGTGGAGCGGCTTTTCACGCGAGGCGAGCAACACCGACTTCCTCGTGGCGCAGGGCCAGGCGTCGGCTGCTGGGGGCTTCGCGAATTGTCAGAGCACCAATGAGCTCTATTCACGGCTCGCTGATCCGCTTCCCGCCCTCGACTGTTCCAGCTTCGCGTTCACCGAAGCGGATCGCGCTCGCATCATCGCGAACAACGATGTGTTTCCCTTCGACTTCCTGTCGTCTCCGCCGAGCGCGTCGCTGTCGATCTCCGTGCCCATCTTCCAGGGCTTCTCCCGGCAGCGGCAACTCGAGTCTGCACAGGCGCAGCTCGACGACTCGGAATACCTGCTCCGCGAGCAGGAAATCGCCCTTCAAGCCGACGTCGCGATCGGCCTGTCGCAGCTCCAAACGGCTTTCCGCAGCGTCGAGCTCGAGCAGCGCAACCAGTCGTATGCCGACGAACAGCTTCGGTTGGCCCTGGAGCAGTACCGGGTCGGTCTGGTTCCATTCGTCGATCTCGTCGAGGCGGAAACCGTGAAGGCCCAGGCCGACCGGGACCTGCTGAACGCCGTCTACGCGTACCACGACGCCCTGACGAATCTCGAAGCGGTGGTGGGCGAGAGCCTGCGAAACCGCTGACCTCCCAGCCCCGCCCAAAGTGACATGACCGGACTTCAGAAGGGACTTGTCGGCGTCGCCATCGTCGCCGTAATCGGCACGGCCGCCGCACTCAGCCTGCGGGGCGGTTCCGGCCGCGGAGCCAGCGTCCGCATGGCCGACATCGATCGACGCGACCTGGTCGCGAGCGTGACGGCGAGCGGCAACATTCGGGCTCGGCGATCAGTCGACATCAGCTCCGACGTCTCGGCCCGAGTCGCCCAACTCCTGGTCCGCGAGGGCGAAGATGTCAGCGCCGGCCAGGTGTTGCTGCGGTTGGACCGCACCCAGCTGGAAGCGATTC
Source organism: uncultured bacterium (assembly GCA_965366355.1). Classification (GTDB taxonomy): domain Bacteria; phylum Gemmatimonadota; class Gemmatimonadetes; order Longimicrobiales; family Gaopeijiaceae; genus Gaopeijia. The sequence goes on along the minus strand of CBDUEZ010000078.1, from coordinate 6,051 downwards.
GCGCGCGCTCGCAGGCCTCGGTCAGCCAGGCCACGGCGCAGGCCTCCCAGCAGAGCGCGAACCTGACCCGGCAGCGCCGGGAGTACGACCGGATCCGGGGCCTGTGGATGCGGGACTCGCTTCTCGTCAGCCGGCAGCAGGTCGAAGATGCCGAGACGAACCTGGAGGTTGCGCGGGCCAATATGGATGCATCGGAATACGGGGTGCAGGTAGCCCAGGCCTCGCTCGAAGAGGCGGAAGACCGTCTCGGCAAGACCATCTTTCGAGCCCCGATGGACGGAAAGGTGACCCGACTGAACGTCGAAGAGGGCGAAACCGTCGTGGTCGGAACGATGAACAACCCCGGCTCGCTCGTTCTCACCATCTCCGACCTCTCCGTGGTCGAGGTGGTCGTCCAGATGGACGAGACGGACGTACCGCGGCTCGCCCTGGGCGACTCCGCCAAGATCGAGATCGATGCGTATCCCACCAAGGTGTTTTCGGCGCGCGTCACCGAAATCGGCAACTCCGCGATCCGGCCCCCTTCGCAGACGGCCACATCGGGGCAGCAGCAGGCGATCGACTTCGAAGTGGTCCTCACCCTCGATCCGACCGACGCCGACCTTCGCCCCGACCTCTCCGCCACTGCCGAGATCGTCACCGACGTTCGCGAAGATGCCATCTCGGTTCCGATCATCGCACTCACGGTGCGCGAAGACACGCTCGTCACCACGAGTGGTCCGGAGTCGGAGGTCGAGGGCGTCTTCGTGGTGACCGACGGCATCGCGGCCTTTCGTCCCGTCACCGTGGGCATCGCGGGCGATGAATACTTCGAGGTGCTCGACGGGCTGGAGCCGGGAGAGACCGTGGTGTCGGGCCCCTATCAGACGATCCGGACCCTTCGGAGCGGCGATCCCGTGAAGCTCGAAGACGGCCCGCCTGGCGGCTCCGACTCGAACTGACCCAGGGAGACGGCGATGCAGTTCTGGGAGGGCGTGCGGTTGGCGATGGCGCAGATCGCGACGCAGCGACTGAAGAGCTTCTTCAGTGTGTTGGGCGTGATCATCGGCGTGATGTTCTTGATCGTCGTCGTCAGCGTCGTCGAGGGTATGGACCGGTACATCAAAGAAGACCTCTCCTCGCAGATCTTCGGAGTGAACACGGTTACGGTGCGTCGCACTCCCCAGGTCAATTTCAACGTCGACCCGGAGGAGTGGCGACGGAGGGCCCGCCGCCCGCGAATCACCGAAGACGACGCCGAGGCGATTCGCGCGGGCGTCACCTTCCCGGTTCGAGTGGGGGTGCAATCCAGCGGGGGCGGTGAGGTCACCGCCGAGAACGGACGCAGCGTCTCGAACGTGCAGTTGTTCGGTGTCTCTCCCGAGATCTTCGTGATGCGCGACTGGGTCGTCGATCGGGGCCGCGCCTTTTCCACGCAGGAGGCGGAGCGCGGTATCGCGGTCGTCGTGCTCGGCTCGCAGACGGCCGACGTCCTGTTCGAGGGCATCGACCCCATCGGGCGTACCGTCCGCGTGCGCGGCTTCCCCTACCGGGTGATCGGGGTGCTCGAAGAAAAGGGCACCCTCTTCGGCCAATCGCTCGACAATCAGCTGATCGCTCCCGCGACATCTCCGATCCGGTCGCTGGTGGCCGCGCGGGGATACGTCGACGAAGTGCTGGTCCAGGCGCTCGAATCGAGCCAGATCCGCGCCATCCAGGCCGAGGTGGAGGGAGTCATGCGGGTGAGGCACCGGCTTCGACCCTCGGAGCCGAACGACTTCGCCGCCGAAACGGCCGACGACTCCCTGAGTTTCTGGGACCGCATCTCGACCATTCTTTTTACGGCCCTTCCGGGTCTCGTGGCAATCTCGCTCGTGGTCGGCGGGATCGTGATCATGAACATCATGCTCGTGTCGGTCATGGAGCGAACTCGCGAGATCGGCGTGCGCAAGGCGCTGGGCGCGCGGCGCCGGGACATCTTGAGTCAGGTGCTGGTCGAGTCGGCCACCTTGTCCACGCTGGGGGCGCTCGCCGGGGTCGGCCTCGGGGTGGGACTGGCCGGGATCGTGCGGGCCGTGTCTCCGCTTCCCGCGGTCGTGGCTCCCCAGTGGGTGACGCTCGGCGTCGTGCTGGGCATCACGGTCGGAGTCGTCGCCGGTGTCTACCCGGCGGCTCAGGCCTCGAAACTCGACCCCGTCGACGCGCTGCGTTATGAGTGATCGATCGGGCCGGGGTCCGTCGCCGCTCTCCACGCTGGCCGAGGGCGTCTACATCGCCTTCGATGCCATCCGCGCGAATCGATTGCGGGCCGGCCTGACCATTCTCGGGGTGGGCATCGGGGTCTCGGTCGTGGTCACCATGGCGGCCCTCATCACGGGAATCCGCTCGTCGGTCCTCGAGGCGTTCGAGTCGGCCGGGCCCGCCAACTTCAGCGTGGTGCGCTTCGACTTCACGGCCGTGCGCTTCGGTCCACCGGACGGGCGGCCGCCGTGGCTGGACAACGCGATCATTTCACCCGACGAAGCCACACGCATCGGGCGGCTCCCCGCGATCGACGAAGCGCTCTATTTCTACCAGGCCTCGACCAACGTCGAGTTCGAGAGCGAGCAGCTGAACGGGATCACGATGCAGGGCTACTCTTCGGGTTGGCCCAAGTACGCCCAGGGGGACTTCATCGCCGGGCGGGACTTCACCCCCGCCGAGGTGAGGGAATCGCGCAATGTGGTGGTCATCTCCGACGGGGTCGCTACCGACCTCTTCGGACAGCTCGACCCCGTCGGCAGATCGGTCCGCTTGTCGAGCCCCTTCCGGGACGTGCGAGACGACTTTCGGGTCATCGGTGTGTTCCAGCCCGAGGAGAACGTGTTCTCGGCTGCGATCCAGCACTGGATCGTCATGCCCTACACGACCGGCTTCAAGCGCCTCAAGGCCGACGACTCGCAGGGCCAGATCCTCGTGGTGCCCGACTCCATGTTCACCCAGTCGCAAGCCCAGGACGAAGTCATCGCCGCCCTCCGCTCCTCGCGAGGCCTCGGACCCCGCGAAGAGAACGACTTCGCGATCCTCGCATCGGCCCAGTTGATCGACACCTTCAATCGGCTGACCGCCGTCTTCTTTCTGGTCATGCTCGCGCTGTCGTCGGCGGGGCTGCTGGTCGGTGGAGTGGGGGTCATCGGGATCATGCTGATTTCGGTCACCGAGCGAACCCGTGAGATCGGCGTGCGCAAGGCGCTCGGGGCCACACGACGCGAAATCCTGTGGCAGTTCCTCGTCGAGGCGGGTGTGCTCACCATGCTGGGCGGTGCGGCCGGCCTGATCCTCGGTGGGGCCCTGGCCTACGCCACAGCGGCCTTTACGCCGATCCCCGCCCGAATCCCCCTCTGGTCGGTCGGTGTCGCCCTCGCTTCGGCCACGCTGACCGGCATGCTGTTCGGCCTGCTGCCCGCCTACCGCGCCGCCCGGCTCGAGCCGGTCGAAGCGCTTCGCGCCGAATAGCCCTACCATTCCAGACGGGCCCTCCATTCTGGCGTCGCCCGAATACCCAACCTGAGCCGGAGGTCGTCCTCGTGGCGGACCAGAGCTTTTCCCATCACGCCAAATTCGCGCCGAGCTTTCACTTCACGTCGATACCGGCTGCGATGATCGTCGTCGTCTATTTCGGCATGGAGCTGAGGGAGGGGATCACCGTGGAGGGTGTCATGGCCCTTCTCCTGGCGCTGGTGGCGCTCTCTGCGCTGTTGCACGCCCGCATCTTCGCTCTGGGCGTGCAGGACCGGCTCATTCGACTCGAGGAGCGGCTCCGGCTCGACGCGACGCTTCCCGACGACCTCCGGGCGCGTGTCGATCAACTCACGACCGACCAATTGATCGGCCTGCGGTTCGCCCCCGACGACGAACTCCCCGACCTCGTGGCGCGCGCCCTCTCCGGCGAGTTCGCGAACCGGAAGGCCATCAAGGCCGCCGTCGGCACGTGGCGGGCGGACCACCAGCGGATCTAGAAAGCCGCAGCTCCCTGGCCGCCCCGGTGCAGGCCTCGCGACGACACCTCCACCACGAGTCGTCGCCAGGTCGGGACGTCGCCCCCGTGTACGGCCGCGGCCCGCGCGACGGCCGATCCACCGGCGGCGAGCCAGGGCCAGAGCCACGCGGCGATTTCGGGCGGCAGGTGTCCGACCGGCTCCCCCGTGTCGAGGTGGATCCAGACGCCCGGGTCCTTCGCACCCGGAGGGTCGGGGATCACGAGGAGAGCGTCTCCTTCGCGGATCGTCGCGAGATGTCGATCCCTGCCGGCAAAGGCGATGCCGTGCACCGTGGCTCGAAATCGCTGCGGACGGTGGTCGGGAAAGGACGGCATCGGCGGCCTTGTTCGGCGGGAGTTCGAGGGCACCGGCTCGGCGGTGTACTCCGAGCCGTGAACATATAAGTTAGTGGTCCTATGGATCCGATCTATCTCGATTACGCCGCTACGACCCCCATGCGACCCGAAGTGCGGGCCGCAATGGACCCCTATCTCGACTCCGCCTTCGGCAACCCCTCGTCGACCCATCGATGGGGGCGAGCTGCACGGGCGGCACTCGAGGAGTCCCGTGCGCGCATCGCCGAGGCGCTCGGAGCCCAGCGCCAGGACGTGGTCTTCGTTCGGGGGGGCACCGAGTCGGACAATCTCGCGATTCTGGGCCGCGCCGAGGCGGCGCACCAGGCCGGCCATGTGAACTGTGTGGTCACCGCCGCGACGGAGCACAAGGCGGTGCTCGACGCGGCGCGCGCCGTGGCTCGCATGGGTGGACGCGCCGAAGTGCTCCCGGTCGACCGCGATGGGGTCGTCGACCTCGACGCATTGGAAACGGCGCTCGATGCGAAGCCCTGCCTCGTCTCCCTGATGTGGGTGAACAACGAAACGGGGGTGCAACAGCCGATCCAGGAGATCGCTCGACGGGCCGCCGCCCATGGCGTGCAGATGCATACCGACGCCGTTCAGGCCATCGGGAAGGTTCCGGTGCACTTCGAGGACTCCGGAGTGGCCTGTATGTCGATCACGGGGCACAAGATCTATGGGCCCAAGAGCACCGGGGCCCTGCTGGTCTGCCGAGACACGCCGCTGCACGCGCGACTTCACGGCGGAGGTCAGGAACGGGGCCTCCGGCCGGGCACCCAGGACGTCGCCGGCGCGGTCGGCATGGCCGAGGCCGTGGTCCTCGCCGTCGCGGAGCAGGCCCGCATTTCGGCACTGTACGGCCAACTGCGCGATCGCCTCGAGGCCGGTCTGCGCGCCGTGCTCCCCGACCTTCGAGTGCACGGCGAGGGGGCGGATCGCTCTCCACACGTCTCGAACGTCGGCCTTCGAGACGTCGACAGCTCGATGTTGTCGATCTCGCTCGACCTCGAGGGGCTCGCCGTCTCGGGCGGATCCGCCTGCCAATCGGGCTCGACCTCCGGAAGCCATGTGCTCTCGGCCATGTGGGGCGACGACGCCTGGTCGCCGATACGATTTTCGTTCGGTCACGCCACGACCAACGACGACATCGACCGAGCGATCGACATCACCCATCGTGTGGTCGCCCGCCTTCGGCCTGCGCGATCGGCGTGAGCAGCACCACGGCCGGAACGAGAGACCGGGCCCCCGCACGCCCCGGGGATCGAGTGCTGATGGCGATGTCGGGCGGCGTCGATTCGTCGGTCGCGGCGGCCCTTCTGGTCGACGCCGGCTTCGAGGTCGTCGGCGTCACCATGAAAACGTTCTGCTACTCCGGCTCCGAGCCCACCGGAAAGACCTGTTGCGGTCTCGACGGAATCGCCGATGCGCGTCGGGTCGCGGATCACCTCGGCATCGCCCACTACGTCTTCGATGTGGAGGAGGAGTTCACGCGCGACGTGATCGACGACTTCGTGAGCGAGTACGCCCAGGGCCGCACTCCGAACCCGTGTGTGCGCTGCAACGCCAACACCAAGTTCCGGGACCTCATGCGGCGAGGCGTTCAGCTCGACTGCCGAGCGATCGCCTCGGGGCACTACGTTCGGGTGGAGCACACGCCCGAGGGGTCGAGGCTTCGTCGTGGCGCCGATGCCAACAAG
>CBDUEZ010000077.1:0-14220 GCA_965366355.1 uncultured bacterium | reverse complement strand
AACTCGAGACCGGAACGGTGAATGGCGGGATCGACGTCGGGTTCCCGGTCACCGTGCGGGGACGGATCGGCCGGTCACTCAATGTCGCGCTGGGCAACGGCGGGGCCACCGTGCGTGCGGTCACCACCAACGGCGGCGTGAGCCTCGTACGTGGAGGCGCGAACTAGTCGGGGCCTGTCGGTATCCGCGACCGAGCTCCGGCGGCCCCGCGCTCTAGAAGACGAGCAGCCGCGTCACATTGAAGCCGAAGCGCCACTCGCCGGGTTCGAAGGGCTGGTCGGCGCCGGCCAGGAACTGCGACGGATTCAACCGGATGGTGTTCGTGACCATCAGTTTGAAGAAATGGCCCCCCGTCTCCAGTTCCACCGCCAGCGTTCCCGCATCGTGGGTGAAGTCGCTGTAACCCTCGGTGGCGTTCCACTCGCCCAGGATGCTCACCTGATCGCCCAGATAGAACTGGGCATAGACCCCCACCCCCACGGCCGTCTCGGCTGAGGGGGCCTCGAGATCGGGGTCCCGCAGTATCCAGGGCACGACGCCGAGGGCCAGCTTGTCGCCCAGCTGGGAATTCAGGATCAGTTGGCCGTAGAGCTGTGTGCTGCGCTCGACCGACTCGGGCAGTTCCCCATTGTAGGCGACGCCTCCCGCCACACCGACCATCAACGGCAGGCCGCCGCCGGACTCGAACAGCCGCATCTTGGCGTTGAAGTCGTAGTTGTCCTGGAGATTGCTCCGGGTCACGGTCGCGAGCAGACGATCGGTCACCGCGAAGCCCAGTCCCAGGCGAAGAAAGACGGGCCCGTCGAGGCCCCACAACGCGTCTTCGCCGTCGGAGATGGCCGGCTCGAAGCGGTGGGAGATCTCGAAGAGCAGCTCACCGCGCTCCAGCGTCTCGGCCGTGGGAAGGTTGGCGGCGTGGGTGCTGTGAAAGATCGTCAGGCGGGGCTGCGTCGGAGACTGTGTGCGCTGCCATTGAGGAGCGTCCTGAGCGTACAGCGGGAGGGCAGGGAAGCTCAGGGCCAGAGCGCTCAGGGCCAGAGCGCTCAGGGTCACAGCACGCCGGAGGCTCGCGCGGCACTCGGTCGTGAAAGGGTGGGTCATCTCAGCTCCTGATCGGTCGGTGCGGGACGGAGTCGCATGTCGATCTCGACCCGGATGTCTTCGGCAAGCTTGAGAAACATGATTCTGGGAATCTCGATCTGATGGTCGGTCAGGTTCACCTCGAAGGCACAGGCGATCCGCCATCCGTCCCCGTCGGGAGTCGCGGCACAGTCCAGCGTCCGGGGCTGCTCGACCCCGTGCACAGCGAAGACGCCGCGGCTGACGACCCGGTATCCGGTGGCGGTCGCCTCGATGTGTTCGATCGCGCCGCCGAATGTGGCGAAGGGATGGTCGCTCACCTCGAGGTAGTTGTCACGCATGTGCCGGTTGCGAAGCCCGATCCCGGTGTCGAGCGAGGCGAGATCGACTTCGAAATAGAACGCCGAGCCCTCGAAGTCGGATCCGGCCCGAACCCCCTGGCCGTCGAGAAGCACGTATCCGTCGATCCGGTCGGTGACCCCCTCGAACTCCTCGATCGACGCGCGAGAGATGAAGACGACGCGATTGTCGGCTTCGCCATCGACATGGTACTCCTGGGCATCGACCCCGGTGCGGTCACCCAACAGTGCGGCGGCGAAGACGGCGATCCACGGCGCCAGGGGAGGCCGCGACCGGGGTCGGCTCAAGCGAGCCATCAGTTGCTCGGGGCGCCGTTGTTGATCCAGTTCTTGATGTTGGTCAGGTCGATGTTGTCGAGCGCGGTGAGGTTGAGGGGCATGCGGGCGCCGACCGTCTGGCGACCCTCGAGCTTGATGACGATATAACTGCCGTTCGCATCGCCCGGAATCACGCGAACCACGTTTTCCGACGTCGCCTGGATGTTGACCAGGTTGTCGTAGGCGTTCCCCGGCCGAAGATCGAGTCCCGCACTCTGGGCAGAGCCGTGGCAGGCCGACGCGTTGCAGCCGATCCGGTCGAAGATCTCCTGGATGTCGGCGCCGAACGCGGGTGTGGCCTTCACGACCCGAGGGGTTCCGCCGCCTCCCCCTCCGCCGCCTCCACCACCGCCACCCGGATCGGTGGGCGCATCCTTGCCCCCGCAGGCCGAAGCGAAGGCGACCGCGGTCACCAGGCTGAGGGTCCTCGCGAACTGGAGTGTGATCATGTGAGCCCCTGCGTGTTTCGAATGTGAACGACCCCGGTCCCCTCCCCACCCGCAATCTCTTTTAGTGTCGATGGTCCATACGTCAACCAATTCGGGAGGTTACCGTTGCGGGCCGGGGGCGTCTCGATTCGACGCGATCAATCGTTTCATGATAGGTCCGGACCGCCAAGGCCCCGACCGCCAAGGCCCCGACCGCGAGCCACCGATTTGAGGTCCCCCGATCTGGCACGCTCGATCCGCCCCCGCCCGATCCGGAGTCGCACAGTATGCCGCACCGCCTGCTCGTCGTCGCCCTCTCCTCCGTCGTCGCGGTGGCCTGCTCCGATGCCGATCCCCTGGGCCCGGGCTTCGAAAACGACTTCGTTCAGCGAGGGGGCTGCGCCGACGTGGTCTTCTACGCGGTCGACGCCGCCGACGAGGTGTTGGTGACTTTTCAGACGACGGGTCTGGTCGATGCGGCCCGTGCGGCGGCGACCCCCATTACCACGGTCTTCGAACTGCCGGTAGAGGGCGTCACCGCGATCATCGAGCAGGGCTCGAAGATTTCCGACGCGATCTGCGACGATGTCATCGAGAACGGGGGCCCACGGATCACCCGCACCTGGACCGCGATCGCGGGAACCGCGACGGTGACGATCCGAATCAACCCCGACAATTTCGGGGCGCGGGGTGACCTCCGTCTCGACGACGTCGTCTTCGTCAGCGACGACGGCCGGCGTGTGAGAGTCGACGAACTGCTGTGGATCGACGTCAGCGTGGGGTGGCTCCCGGGATAGGGAGAGCCCTATTCTCTGCTCCTCGCGCTGCGTCGGCCCGTGGGGCCGCACCACTCGCATTCATGGAGCGCCATCGTATGCCCGTCCGTCGCCCACGCTTCGATTCTTCGCACGCCTCCGGAGCAGCCTGTGGGACGGCCCGTGCGCCGACATCCGCGATCGTCCATGCGTCGGCGACCGTTCGTGCGGGTGCTGTGGCCTTTGGGGTCCTCCTGGCCTTGCCCTTCCTGTCGCCGGACGCCGCGGCCGTTGCCGCCCAGTCCCACGACGACCTGGCGCCGGCGGTCCGCCAGTTCGTGGCCGTGCCGGAGGCCGAGGTGGCCATCGTGGGTGTGCGGCTGATCGACGGGACGGGGGCGGCGGCGCAGGACGACATGACGGTGGTGATCGAGGGAGGCCGAATCACGGGCGTGGGTGCGGCCGGGTCGGTACAGGTTTCGGCCGACGCCCGTGTCATCGACGGTGCGGGCCACACCCTGATGCCGGGGCTGGTGATGCTTCACGAGCACCTGTTCTACCCGTCGGGGCAGGGGCGCTACAACACGAACCAGAGTTCGTTTCCGCCGCTGTATCTCGCGGGAGGCGTGACCACCATGCGCACGGGCGGCAGCATGGAGACCTACACCGACCTGCGGGTCGCGCGGGAGATCGAGGCAGGACGCGCGGTGGGTCCGCACATGGACGTGACCGGCCCCTACCTGGAAGGGGAAGGCGGTTTCGCCTGGGGACTGCCGGCGCTGAATACCCCGGACGAGGCCCGCGATCATGTGAACTTCTGGGCCGACCGCGGAGCGACCTCGTTCAAGGCCTACAACCTGATCGACCGCGCCACGCTGAAGGCGGGCATCGATGCGGCCCACGCGCGCGGCATCAAGGTGACGGGGCACCTCTGCTCCATCACCTACCGGGAGGCGGCGGAGCTCGGAATCGACAACCTCGAGCACGGCTTCTACGCAGCCACCGACTTCGTCGAGGGCAAGCAGGTGGACGAGTGTCCCGGGGGCGCCCGCGGCAGTCTCGAGGCGCTCGACCCGACCGACCCGGCCTTCACGAGTCTGGTCTCGACCCTGGTGGAGAACGACGGTGCGCTCACCTCGACGCTGACCGTCTTCGAGCGAGCGGCGGGCGATCGCCCGGCGCCGCCCGAGGGGGCGCAGGCGGCCATGCTCCCCCAGCTGCACGAACAGGTCATGCGCCGGTTCGAGGGGCGTCGGGCGAGTGGGGAGTCCGCCGCATTCCTTCGAAAGATGATGGGTCTCGAGAAGGCCTTCTATGACGCCGGAGGACTGCTGGTCGTGGGCACCGACCCGACCGGAGCGGGCGACGTGGTCGCGGGGTACGCGAACCAGCGGGCGCTTCAGTTGCTCATAGAAATCGGGCTCACGGCCGAGCAGGCCGTGGAGGTCGCGACCCGCAACGGGGCGATCTATCTGGAGCAGGCCGACGAGATCGGGACCGTGGCCGTCGGGATGAGGGCCGACCTGGTGCTGATGCGCGGTGACCCCACGCAGGATCCCGAGGCGTTTCGGCAGATGACGCTGGTGTTCAAAGACGGGGTCGGCTACGACTCGGCGAAGCTGTTCGAGTCGGTGCGGGGGTGGGTGGGGGTTCGCTGAGGCAGACTCCGCAAGCCCACGTTTGCCGCCGCGGAAGCCACCCGCGCGCCGTTGTGAGACGAACCCCTCTTTAGTATACTCGCCTAACGCGATGAAATACTCTGAGGGGAGGGGACATGGGACGTGGAGATCAGTTGGCCGCCTTCGAGCAGCTGGTGTTGCTCGCGCTTCTTTCGCTCGACGGCGATCGGGCCTACGGCATGAACATCCGGGCCGTCCTGCGAGAAGAGGCGGGCCGTGACGTGTCGGTACCCACCGTCTATTCGGCCCTCGATCGGCTCGAGGGCAAGGGCTTCGTGACCTCCTGGCTCGGAGAGGCGACCCAGGTTCGGGGGGGGCGAGCCAAGAGGATCTTCAAGGTGGAGCCGGCGGGGGTGGCGGCCCTTCACGAAGCTCGCGCGCGCTTCGATGCGATGTGGCGCGTCGGGGGACTCTCTGCCCGTCGGTCCGATGGTTGATCCGGGCGACCTCCCCGATGCCCACCCCCCGCGCTGGGGGCAACGCCTTCTCGGCATCGCGCTCCCCAGGCGCGATCGTGCGGTCATTCTTGGCGATCTGAGTGAGGAATATGCGGACCGCCTGGCGCGGCAGGGTCGCCGACGGGCAAGGGCGTGGTATCGGCTCCAGGTCGTACGTTCGATTCCAGGTGCCCTGCGCCGTCGCCTGGTCGACGATCGAAGCTCCCGCCGCACCGACCGCCGTCGTCGGGGGCGTTTCGTGGCGATCTCCTGGATCGATGTGAAGCTCGGGACGCGCATGTTGCGCAAGTACCCGGGGCTCAGCCTGGCGACCGTGTTCGCGCTGGCTGTGGGAATTCCGGTCGGCATCGCGCCGGGGCACGCGGCCCGTGCGGTCGAAGGTGCGCCGCCGCTCGAAGACAGCGATCGGATTCAGATACTGCGACACATCGGTGTCGAACGCACCATCGTGCGCCCGACGAGTCTCTTCGATTTTCATTTCTGGGAAAACGAACTGACCTCGTTCGATGCCCTCGCTGCGGCCGTGGATGCATCGTTCAATCTCGAGCAGCCCGACGGGTCGGTGGCTCCCGTCGAAGGCGCCGAGGTCACCGGGTCATGGTTCGAGCTTCTGCGGGTCTCTCCGCACCGGGGTCGCACCCTCGGCCCCGACGACGAGGCCGCGCAGTCGCCGGCGGTGGCGGTCGTGGGGTTCAACCTGTGGAAGGCCCGATTCGGAAGTGATCCCGAGGTGTTGGGTCGCACGATTCGGATCGGTGGAATCAACCACACCATCGTGGGCGTCATGCCGGCCGGCTTCACCTATCCGTGGAGCGACCAGCTTTGGGTCCCCCTTCGGGACCGCGCGTTGCTCGACGCGCATGGCGACGGGCCGAAGCTCAGGGTCTACGGCCGACTGGGTGACGGCATTTCTGCGGAGGAGGCGGAGGCGGAACTGCTCGAGGTCGGCGTCCGGTTGGCCGCCGAGGCGCCGAGCCAGCACGAGCGTATCCGCGCCCAGGTCGTGCCCTTCACCATCGGCACCAACGACATCCCGAAGGGCGGACTTCGGGCGATCCCCCAGTTCTATCTCGTCGAAGCGCTCGCGGTCCTTTTTCTCGTCTTTCCGTGTGCAAACATCGGAATGTTGGTGCTCGCCCGGACCGCCGCCCGGTCCGGTGAACTCGCGATCCGAACCGCGCTCGGGGCCAGTCGCACTCGCGTCGTCCTCCAATTGTTCGTGGAATCGCTGGTGCCGGCGATCGTCGCGGCCGGCCTGGGACTGTTCGGGTTGTTCTGGCTCGAGAGCCGCGGCGGAGGTGTCGCCGAAAACTGGGTCGACCTGCGCGTCACACCGACGAGCGTCGCCTGGGCTCTGGGGATGGCGGTGTTGAGCGCCGTGGTCGCGGGTGTTCTTCCCGGTCTCCGGGCGACCGGGAAGCACGTGCATCGCAACATCCAGCGGGCTGACGCCGGTCGGTCTGGGCTGCGGTTCGGGGGTGTGTCGGGTGCCTTGATCGTGATTGACGTGGCGCTGACCGTGGCGATCCTGGTCGCGGCCGTTGGAGTCTGGGGCTCCGACCGGGGCGGCGGGATGGGGGTCGATGCCAGTCGGGTGCTGGCCGTCGAACTGAGGGTGCCGGGTGGTCAGGATCGTCAGGAGGAGACGCAGCGGGCCCTGCTCGAACGACTTGCGGTGGAACCGGGGCTCGAGGGTGTGGCGATCGCCTCTGCGCTGCCCGGAATGGACCATGACTCCGACGTCATCGAGGTCGACGGCGAGGGAAGTTCTTCGCATCGGGTCCGCGTCTCGCGGGTCGCGCCCGGCTACTTCGATGCGTTGTCGCAACCGATCCTCGCGGGGCGAGGCTTCGACGTCACCGACCTCGGCGACAGCCCGTCGGTGGTGATCGTCAACACGAGCTTCGTGGCCCAGGTCCTCGAGGGACGGAACGCCGTTGGTCGGCGTATTCGGTATCGCGCACGGAGAGACGAGGAGCCGGGCGCGTGGTACGAGATCGTCGGCGTGGTCGACCACCTGGGTATGTTTGGTGACAATGCCCAGTGGGATGCGGGGTTCTACCAACCCCTGGCCCCGGGTGAAATCCACCCTGTACCCATGGGAATCGTGGTGGGGGATGACCCTCTGGGCTTCACCCCTCGCCTGCGTGCGCTCGCGGCCGACATCGATCCCACCGCCGTCATCGCATCGGCGATCGTGCTCGACGACGTGCAGAGTTTCCTGACGGGGTATTTCAAGACGGCCAGGTTGGCGCTCGCGATCGTGCTCGGCATCTTCATTGTGATCTCGACGCTGGCCATCTACGCGCTGATGTCGTTCTCCGTGGCCCAACGCACGAGGGAGATGGCGGTACGGGTCGCCCTTGGGGCGGGCTGGAACCGGGTGGTCGTCGCAGTGGCTCGGCGCGCCGCCGTGCAGTTGGTGCTCGGGGCGGCCTTCGGGATGGCGGCCGGCTTCGCGCTTCTTTCGGTGCTGCAGATTCAGTTTGGGCCGGTCCCCAGCGGATCCCCTATGGCTCTTGCGATCTCCGTCGGCCTCGGTGGAATGGTTCTCATCGCCTCGCTCGCCTGCATCGCACCCACTCGTCGGGCCCTTCGCATCGCCCCCCGCGACGCGCTGAGTGAAGCGGGGTGAAGGGTCGTGAACCGATGATCGCCCGTCCGGGCAGCTACGAGCTGCCGGCCGTGCTTCGCACCCGCCATGCGGGGTGGGCCGTCTCGGTGGCCTATCAACACGCCCCACCGGCCATCACGTACCGGCTCGAGGCGGGTTCGGGCGAGGTGCGTTTCGTGAAGCTGTTGTCGAGTGGGGCCTATCCGAGCCTCAGGGCCGAAGCCGACCGGATGCAATGGGCCGCGACCCACCTCTCGGTTCCTCGGCTGGTTGAGTACGGCCGTGAAGGTGACGTCGAGTGGCTGCTCACAGAAGCCCTTCCGGGCACCGACGCCACCGACGCGCAGTGGACGTCGGATCCTGGCCGGCTCGTCGATCTGCTCGCGGGAGTGCTCCGGGGACTCCATGCCGCACCCGTCGCCGAGTGCCCGTTCGATTTTCGGCTCGACGCCTCCCTCACCCACGCCCGACGGCGGGTCGAGGCCGGACTCGTCGATCCGGTGCGAGACTTCCACGAGGAGTTCGCCTTCCTATCGGCACCCTCGGCTCTCGCGCATCTGGAGGAGCACCGACCGCCGTCAGAAGATCTCGTCGTCTGCCACGGCGATTTTTGTCTGCCGAATGTGATGGTCGAGGATTGGTCCCCGACCGGCGTCCTGGACCTCGGTGAACTGGGTGTCGCCGACCGCTGGTGGGACCTGGCGGTGGCGACCTGGAGCGTCACCTGGAATCTCGGGCCCGGGTTCGAAGAGCGCTTCCTGCGGGCCTACGGCGCGGACCGAGACGAGCCTCGCGTGCAGTACTACCGCCTGCTCTACGACGTGGTGTCGTAGGAGGGCGGCAGCGCCAGCGCGGCCAGTTCTTCCCGCGCCGCCTTCCGCCGGCTCAGCGCCTGGGCGACCCGAGTGCCCGACAGAGCGGCCCAGCCGACGAAACCCGCGGCAATCGAGTAGGCCTGTGGACCGTACTCGTATGCGAACGCCCCGAAGACGCCCCCCATGACGAGCGCAAGCGCCGCCCGGCGGCCATGCCGATAGATCGAGGCCGTGTGGGCCACGTCGGCGTCTTCGAGGTCGATCCGTCGCAGGGCGGCGGCGGGTGACTCCGAGGGCTCCACCGGTTCCGGCAAGTCGCGCCTCGTCATCGGGGGGGCCTAGATTGCCGCCGTGCCGATCGGGCCATCACCACCTCTCCCAAGGAATGCACCATGGACCTCGGAGTCTCTTCGGTCAGCCTTGCCGTGCAGGATCTTCAAGCCTCGCGAGCGTTCTATGAGAAGCTCGGCTTCTCCGACATGGGGGGCAACCCGGACCACGGCTACCTGATCATGAAGAACGGCGAGACCATCATCGGGCTCTTCCAGGGCATGTTCGAGAAGAACATTCTCACGTTCAATCCGGGGTGGAACTCCGAGGCGAAGAACGTCGACCCCTTCACCGACGTGCGCGAGATCCAGGCGCGCCTCGAAGAGGCCGGCCTGACCCTCGAGCAGCGGGCCGATCCCGATTCCGAAGGCCCGGCCCACATCACCCTGATCGATCCCGACGGGAATCCCATCCTGATCGACCAGCACCGCTGAGGTCGGGGCGGGACGCGCGCCCAGGCGCGCCGGATCGCGTCAGCCGCCCCCGGGCGTCATGGCCTGGAGTTCGGCCAGTGTCATGATGCGTCCCTTGGTCACCACGGCCTCGATCGTGCGCGTGTTGGAGATGTCGGCGAGGGGGTCGGCCGAGAGCAGCACGAGGTCGGCGACGTTCCCCACCTCGATCGTCCCCATGTCATCGTCGAGGTCGAAGAACTCGGCCGGTCGAATGGTGGCCGAGCGCAGCGCCTCCAGCGGCGAGAGGCCTGCCCGCACGAGCATGTCCAACTCGTTGTGCAGGCTGTAGCCGGGGAGTGCGTTTCCGATGGGTGTGTCGGTGCCGGCCCCGATGGGGACCCCCTGTCGGTGCATGTTGCCCACGAGAGACAGGCTGAACGCACCGTAGGTCGTGTCGCGTGCGGGAGGAGCGCCGGCCTGCCGAGCCGCCACCGCTCCCCAGTCGTCGATCACATCGGCGGGCGCTTCTTGAAGAGCGGCGTTCCAATCGGGGCGCGAGAAGGGAGGGCGCAGGCCCAGGGCATTCAGGCGGAGGGTGGGCACCTGGATCGTGTTCCTCATGGCCGTCATGACCTCGAGGCACCGCTCGGCGTCGTAGGCGGCCACGGAGGGCAAGCGGTGCTCGCCATGGAGGCGGCTTCTCAGATCCGCGCCCGATCCCTCGGCAGGGGCGGTGAGCGCGGATCGGCGGGCCGCCAGTCTCGAGTCGGCGTCGGCGGCGCAGTCCATCTCGATATTGCGTAGGTGCTCGAGCGACCCCATACGGGGTCCGACATCACGAGCGAGCATGGAAAGGGGCACGTGCCCGTCCCGGGGCAGTCCGCGCTCTTCCGACGCCTCGACGAGTGCGTCGAAGACCTCCGGGGTGATCATCTCGTAGATCTTGATGAAGTCCACACCGGCGTCGGCGAGCATGGCCACATTGGCCCGAGCGGTCTCGACATCGGGGTTCGCGATGCCCAACTCCGGCCGATTGATCCCGTCGTAGACCACGTCGCGCCCGTCGAGAAGAGGCCCGGCATAGAAGACCCGCGGCGCCGTCGCTCCCTCGGCGCGGAGCCGCTCGACGACGGGCTGAACGGCGGCCAGGGGTCCCCCCGTGTCGCGAATGCTCGTGATGCCCCAGCGCAGGAAGAGGGCCGGCATCGCTTCGGTGAAGCGGGCATCGTAGGTGAGATGAACGTGGAAGTCCCACAGTCCCGGGATCAGGTAGCGGCCGGTGCCATCGACGGTCTGGAGGGCCTCGACCGTAGCGCCCGACTCGGCCACCTCGATGATTCGCCCGTCGTTCACGACCACGGTTACACCCTCCCGCGCGCCGTTCACCGCGTCGATCACGGTGGTGTTGGTGATGGCGAGATCGGGCGTCGTCGAGGAATCGAGAGACGCCTCGGGGCCACACGCGGCGAGCGCGAGTGCACAGGCGAGCGCGTGGTGCAGGAGGGGGCGGCCGTTCATGTCGTTATCCGTTTGCAGGGGGGAGCCTGGCCACAAGCTGAGGCCGACTCAGCCTCCGGGCCAGCGACGCCGCACCTCTTCGATCCAGCCGAGGCGCGCCTCCGCCTCGCGCACCGCACCGAGATTCGCCAGAAAAGCCGGAGAATTCTCCTCTCCGTCGCCCCGTGCGAGGCGATCTCGCGTGACCTCGAGAAACGCCCGCAGCTCACGCTCGGCGTCGACCAGCAGGCGATCCGCCTCGGTCGGGCTCAGGAGATCGAGAAAGAAGATCCTGGAACGCAACGGGTCCGAGACCCCGGCGACCGTCTCCGGCCGAACTCCGTCGGTGACCCAGCTTCGAAGGGCCTCGACTCCCGACTCGGTGATGCTGAGGCGTTGGGTGCCCCGACCGTCGGCTTCATCGCGAACGGCGGCGATGAGCCCCGCCTTCTCCAGTCGCCGGAGAAGAGGGTAGATCGACCCACTCGATGCGCTCCACCGGGTCGAAGGCGAGGCCAGGAACTGGGCCCGCACGGCGTAGCTCGAACAGGGCTGGTGTTGCCTCACGAGTCCCAGAGTCACGCCCTCGAGTTCACTCAGCGGTCTTCGCATGGGGCCTCGTTCAGAAGAGCGACAGCTGACCGGCCGGTGCAGGTGCGCGGAAGGCCAGCGAGTTCAGCGGGGGCGGAGACTGGTACCCCAACTTTCGAGCGGTCGTGCGAAAGAGCGCCTTCAACTGATCGGCGTAGGGCCCGGACCCGCTACCCCGAACTCCGAACGCGCTGTCGTACAACGATCCTCCGTACATGTCTCTCAGTCGGTTCAAGACCCGGTCCTTGCGGTCGGGAAAGTGTTCGCCGAGCCAGTGCTCGAAGAGGTGTTTCACCCCGTGGGGAAGTCTCAGAAGAATGTAGCCCGCCCAGGCGGCGCCCTCGGCACGCGCAGCGGAGAGAATGGCGGGAATCTCCTCGTCGGTCAGCCCCGGGATCACGGGAGCCAGGTTCACGCCCACCGGAATCCCGGCGTCGGCGAGATCCCGGATCGTGCGAAGGCGACCGCGGGGGGTGGAGGTGCGGGGCTCCATGCGTTTCTGCAGATCGCGTCGGAGAGTCGTCACGGAGAGGGTGACCCGCACGGCGTCGTGCCGAGCGAGTTCTCGGAGCAGGTCGACGTCTCGGAGTATTCCGGTGTTCTTCGTGATCATCGCGACCGGCTGTCGAGCCTCGGCCATCACCTCGAGGCAGCCGCGCGTAATGCCCAGGCGCCGCTCCACCGGCTGGTAGGGGTCTGTCGTGCCGGAGAACAGAATCGGTCGCACGCGCCACCCCCGCTTGCGCAGTGCGGTGCGGAGAAGGGCCGGGGCGTCGTGCTTGACCATGATCTTCGTTTCGAAATCGAGGCCCGCGGAGAGGCCGAGATATTCGTGGTTCGGACGGGCGAAACAATACACGCATCCATGCTCACAACCCCGGTACGGGTTGATGCCCACATCGTAGCCCACATCGGGAGAATCGATCGTGACCAGAAGGCTTCGGGCGGAGTCGCGAAAGAACTTGGTGACCGGGCTGGGGGTATCAGCATCGGCGCCCGGCTCGGGCTCGTGGACGAGGGCGTCGAAGCGCGATGTGGGATTGAGGCTGGTGCCTCGTCCAGACAGGTCCATGCGGAACTCGGGGAAGGGGTTTCGGTAAATATTCGGGTCTCGGCGATGCCTGTCCAGTCGACGAGGCGCGCCCGCGGCCACACGACGCCGAGTGACGGCGTTGACACACTGCTCCTCGCTGCCGTAGCGTGAGCGCACACATGACTACGCACCTGCTCCTGCGACGGGCCTTCTCGGCCTGGCTTACGGCGCTCCTCCTTATGGTGAGCGTGGTCGTTCCCATGCTCGACGGTGGCGAGTTCTCGCACGAGGCCGCCTTCGAGAGCGAGCACAGCGCGGCCAGTTGCCTTCGGGGGCACGACCACACGATCTGCACGCAGGTCAGTGCGAATCTTCTGCTCCCGGCGCCGTCGGTGGGCGGCGATGGGCCGCACCTCGTTCGCGAGTCGGGTCGTTCGACGCTCGTCTTCGCACCGTTCCTCGACCGTCGCATCGACGGTCGCCGCTCCCGCGCACCTCCACGGGTCTGACAGGAATCCGGCCGTTCGCGGCCTTTTGTCCACGCCGGTTGCCGGCGTGGGGTTTCTCGTTATCCAGACCCTGGAGAGTAGACTGTGGGACGTCCTATGTGGCAAACCCGCCTGCGGTGGGTGCTTGTACTCCTTCCCGTGTGTTGGGGGGCGGTTCGCCCGCCCGAGCTCGAGGCACAGAGCCCGGCTGATTCGGTGCGGGTCGAACTACGCCGGCTGGCGGCGCTCGTCGACAGCTTGCGGCGTGAGGTCGACCGGCTTCGCGCAGGCGGTGAAGTCGAAGAGGCGGGAGACGCCCTCGCCGAGTTGAGGGCTGCGGCTGCCGCGGCCGCCGCGGCCGGTGGTGGGGCCGCTCCCGATCCGGACGAAGAGCCGGAGTTCGTGGGTCGCCAGCGCTCGCTTCAGGCGCTCAATCCCGAGATCAGCGTGAACTCCGACGTGTTCGCCCATCTCAACAAAGATGACACGGGCGAAGACAACTTCTTCGCGCGTGAGTTCGAGATCTCGCTCATTTCCAACCTCGACCCCTACTCGAGGGCCAAGGTGTTCGTGTCCCGCCACGTGGCGGGGGGAGAGATCAGCGCCTTCGAAGACGAACACGGCGACGAACACGCAGGCGAGGGTGGGGGCTTCTCGGTCGAAGAGGGCTACATCGAATGGGTGGGTCTTCCGGGGGGGGTCGGCCTCAAGCTGGGCCGCTTCTTCCAGCAGTTCGGCCAGCTGAACCGGTGGCATTCGCACGCGCTGCCCTTTCAGAGTCGCTCGCTTCCCCACCTCGCGTTCATCGGAGAGGAACCCCTCGGGCAGACCGGCGCGTCCCTGCATTGGCTCGCCCCGATCGGAGGATCGGCAGGGACCTATGAAGCCACGCTCGAAGTGACACGCCGCGAGAACGAGGCTCTCTTCGGGGAGTCGGGTGGCACCTCGGTGCTGGGACACCTGAACGGCTTCTGGAACCTCTCGACTTCGGTCGATTTCGATCTGGGCCTGAGTTGGATCGGAGGGTCCTACGTCGGCGAGTCGATCGAACGCAGCCGCAACCTCTATGGGGTCGAGGCGGCGCTGAATTGGAGACCACCGGGCCAGTCCAGGTATCGCGGCGTCATGCTTCGAGGCGGCGTGATGATTCTCGACGGCCTGATCCCCGAAGACGACACCGAGGTGGTGGCCGATCGAGCCGTGGGGGTGTGGAGCCTCGCCGAGATGCGCCTGTCGCAGAACTGGCTGGTCGGGACGCGCTTCGATCGCACCGAGAACCCGCACGACCCGAACGAGACGGCCTGGTTGGCGTCTCCCACCCTGACGTGGTGGCAAAGCGAGTTCGTGCGTCTCCGGGCGGAGTACGACCTGATCGGCCGC
>CBDUEZ010000076.1:0-14264 GCA_965366355.1 uncultured bacterium | reverse complement strand
CAGTCGGCGCTCACCCACGACTTCGAGGGATTCGCCCGGAGAGAACTCGAGGAGCGACTCCAGCCCCCGTACCCGCCCCATGTGCGCATGGTCAACGTGGTGGTGAGCAGCCCCGACGACATGGCGGCCGCGGATCAGGCCGAGGCGGCCGCCCGCTGGGTGCGCGCCCGCTTGACCGGGGGACTCGCGGTGACCGTGGTCGGTCCGGCTCCGGCCCCGATCGAGCGGCTCCACGGGCGCTGGCGGTGGCATTTCCTGATGCGGTCGCCACGGGCCGGTGACCTGGGCCGGGTGTGCCGGGGATTCGTGCGCGGCTTCCAGCCGAAGGGCCACGACGTGCGGATCGCGTTGGACCGCGATCCGGTGGCCTTGCTCTGAGATTCGCCCGAGGCCTAGGTTGGAGCATGGGTTGCCTTGCCCTCAATGCCTCGTACGAACCCCTCACGCTGGTCCCCACCCGGCGTGCGATCCGGCTCGTTCTCGATCGAAAGGCCGAAATCCTGGAAGTCGACGGGAACAACGCCTTTCGCTCTGAGCGCGCGTCCGTGCCGTGCCCCACCGTGATCCGTCTGGTTCGGTACGTGCACGTTCCGCGGCGCTATCGCAGGCAGGTCACCAACACCTTTCTCTTCGCCCGCGACGACTATTCCTGTCAGTACTGTGGGCGGCATCGCAGTCGGCTGCGGGGGCGCCAGTTCCTCACCCGCGACCATATCCTACCCCGCGCGCGGGGGGGCTCCAACGAGTGGACCAACGTCGTGACGGCGTGTTCTCCCTGCAACAACAAGAAGGGAGATCGTACGCCCGAAGAGGCGGGGCTCACGCTGAT
The DNA here is from genome assembly GCA_965366355.1 of uncultured bacterium. Lineage (GTDB taxonomy): Bacteria > Gemmatimonadota > Gemmatimonadetes > Longimicrobiales > Gaopeijiaceae > Gaopeijia. The sequence goes on along the minus strand of CBDUEZ010000076.1, from coordinate 13,435 downwards.
GTGTGTGCCCGACGAACCCGACTACGTGCATCTCGTCTGGGCTGTTCGGCGGGTCACGGTCATTCAGGCGCGGTGGATCGGCATGTTCTACGGGGACGATGCGGTGGCGTTGCTGGGGCGGCACGCGCCCGACCCGAGCCTGAGCGGTCTCTGACCCCTCAGTCGTCCAACCAGGCGTAGGGGCGCTCGTAGAATTGGCCGAAGCCCCGGATGTGTCCCTCGGCGGTGTATTCTTTCCACCGAATCACCCAGCCCCGCACGTCGTCCTGTAGCACGACGTATTGAAATCCGGCGAGGCGCGTGCGCTCGGCGAGGAAACGGGCCAGCGGCCGAGGAAGGTGAGCGATGCCCTCGATCTCGGGTTCTTCGCCTTCATAGGAGATAGCGGCGTGGGCCTCGGAGGCCGCAACCGACAGCGTGCGCAGGGCCTCCTCGACGGCGCCCCGCACCTCGACCACGGCGTCGCGCGGTGCGGCGCCCGTGCGATTGCGAATCTCCTTGAGCAGTTGGGACAACTCCGGCGTGTCGAGTTCGTCACGGACCCGCCGCAACTGGGTGCCCACTCGCTCATGGACGCGCAGAAGCTGGGCGAACTCGCGGCGCGCCTCCGAGGGCTCGTCGGTGACGAGGCCCGGTTCCACTTCGGCCGGCAGCATGTCAGGCGCCGTCGCCGTTGAGTTCATCATCCATCGCGTCTCCTTCCAACTCCCTCCGCAGTTCTTCTTCTCGCTCGAGCGCTTCCCTCACGATGCGAGCGGAGGGCTCGTCGGGCGCCAGCGGTCCCGGCCGGCGGGCCTGGGTCGGTCCGTCCCGATCGGTCACCCGCACTTCCCAGGCGAAAACCATTCGCCGCAGATCACCCAGCAACCGCAGTACCGAAGCGGAACGATCCAGCAGTGCGTCTTTTCGATCCAACAGAAGGATCAGCCGCGCGAAGGAGACGAGCTCCTCGCGCAGCTGATCTTCCGACAACTCTTCGTGGCGTCCCATGCCGTGGCTCCCCTCGTTGCCTCGTGCCCCGGTGCGGGCCTCCGACGTGGGCCGCACTCAGTTTGCGCTCAACTGTGCAAAGTAGGCCCCGATCTCGAAACCCACTGGATCGACATTGTAGATCTGGGCCTTCGTGAAATGCCCCGTGGTCGGGAAGTACGGTGGCGGAGCGGTGGCACCGCAGGTGTCGTACGAGTACCGCTTGAGGTACCCGGTTCCGCCCGACGTTCCGACCGCGCCGCGGGTCCGTTGAATGATCCCCCCGGTCAAATAAAGGCACCCGCGTCCCCAGTTGGTGGTCTCGCAGTCCTCGGCGCTTCCCGATCCCGAGTTGTAGTTCTCGACCGTAAAGATATCCAACGCAAGGATGATGCCGTGTACGAACTCGTCGCTCGTATCATCGTACGTACGGTAGCCCCACCCGCTTGCAGGGCGCTGCGGGGCATTGATCGTATTATCGGCCAGAATGATGTCGTTTCCAGAAAACAGTCCCATCATGTCTTCGCACGTGCCCGACCCCGGGTCGACGGCGTAGACCATGTCGTCGGCGAGAATGATCTGGTTGGTCGCGGCCACGGTGACCCGGCCCCGTAGCGTGCCCGAGATCGCCACTTTTCCGTCGACGTAGATCACGCCCTTGAACGAGGGATTCATGGGACGATTGATCGGGTGCAGATACTGCGCCACGGTCGGACCGACCCTTGCGACCAGGGCGCCGTTGACCGGCCCGCCCCATGGAATCCACTGGCCGCGCCCACCGGGCGAGACCGGCGTGAAGACACCGCCCGTCAGCGCGGGATCGCCGCCCAGGAAACACCGGCGGCTCGCACTCGTCAGCGCGCTCAGCCAGCTGTGACCGCTGTTGGGGTGGTCGAGGGCGGACTGGAACACCCCGCCGTGGAAGTCACCGCAGTTCGGTGAGTCGTCCATGCCGGCCGAGGGGATCTCGGCGGTAACCCACCGGTAGTCGCCGCCGCTGTAGGCCCGAATAAAGCCCTCGTTCTCGTCGGTGGTGTCGCCATCATTGTTGATGTCGATCGCCACGAACTCGATGCGAAAAGTGCTTTCACCGAAGGCGCTGCTCTGGCCGCCTACGAACGACATGCTGCCGGCCGCGGCCTGGGCCTGGAGCTTGGATAGTTCGGCGGTCGACGGCATGTCGATGCGGGCCGCGTGTTCTTCGTAGCCCTTCTTGAAGGTGCCGTACGAGGCGCCGGACACCGTCTTGGCGGTGCGCGTCTCGCCATGGAAGGTGGCACCCGAGGCGTAGATCTTCAGGTAGTCGTTGGTATGAACCGGCCCCCAGATCTGGTCGCCGCCACCGAACGAGATGTTGGAGGGCTCGAAATCGGTGAAGTAGGCGTAGCGGGCGAAGCTCTCCTGATACACCTGGGAGCGGCGAACCGCGAGGCTCCCCGTCTGGTCTTCGACGACCGACACGATGCTGCCGAACACCCCGTACTGCCCCGAAGTCGTTCCGGTCGGGCCGGCATAGACCCAGCGCTTCACGCCAGGGATCACACTACCCGAGCCGTCGTACACGGCCGCGTTGGAGATGAGGGTGGCGTATCCGGTGTCGGGGTAGAGCGACTTGTCGGAGTTGATCGCGGCGCGGCCCAGCTCGAGTCCCTCCTCAGAGAGATCCTCGAGCATGGACGAGCGCTCGAGGTAGCGGTTGGCCAGGATGTGGTTCGACCCCATCATGACGGCGCTGGTGGCCAGGGCGGCGGCGACCAGCATGACCAACATGATGGTCATGAGGGCGAAACCGCGTGAATCGCTCGACCGGTACATGGTAGGCTCCGTGTCGCTTCGTAGGTTCATATTCATGGCCGTGTCCTCAGGGTACCACGACGACCGCGCCGGTCGTACGGGGAGAGAGGGAGGGGGTGCAGTCCTGTGCTGCCAGCGCGTATTGCACCTGCTGGCCGGACGCGACGGCGGTGTCGAGGAAGGTGTAGGCGGCTTCCCCGGCCGGGATGCTCAGGAAGGGGTCACTCCAGGGAGCACCGCCCACCCGCTTCCAGAGGACGTAGCGAATGATGTCTTCCTCACCCGTCGTTTCATCGGTGCCGGCATTCCAGTTCAGTCGCAGGGCCGGCTCGCCGTCGGGTTGGGCCTCGAACGTCGTGGTAATGCTGACGCCGAGAATCGGTTCGTCACCGCAGGTCAGGATCACGCCGAACCCCGTGTTCGGGAGGTCGACGAGGCGGTTGAGCGTCGATTCGGGCGGACCGCCACTTTCCGACTCCCGCAGATTGTACGACGCGATGTTGATGCGCACGGTCTTGATCGAGTCGATGACTGCGAATCGCCCCGTGTCGGCGGCGGTGGAGTGCATCTTCACGTCGTGCCGGAGCGGCAACAGCGTGTCGGGAATCGGCGTGAGAAAGCTGGCCCCGGTGTTGTCGAAGGTCTTCCGGTTGTACTGGAAGAAGGGCTTGCTTTCGTCTCGCAACAGCGAGCGCGCCACGAGATCCGGGCTGCCTCCGTTGACCGACCGGTAAAGCCGAAAATCGTCGGTCCGGCCGGTCGCCGAATCGGGAGCGAACCAGAAGGTGATCAACTCGGCCGGGCTGTTCGTTCCGCTCATCTGGTAGGTCGTGTCGGGCCAGGACCATCCCGTATTCGGGATCGTCACCGCGGTCGTCGGGGCCGCGACCGTTCCGGTCGGGGCGCTCGGATCCACGTAGACGGCGGAGACGTCGCCAGTCAGGTTGCTGGTGTAGTCGGCCGTGAAGGCGAAGACGTCGTCGCCCGCGTAGACGACGGCGGGCTGGCCTCGGGGCACATTCGTACCGGCGGTCGTCAGGTCGGTTTCGAGGGCGCTGACCGCGTAGCGCAGGTTTCTCAGCGCGCCCAACCGGTTGGCCCCATCCGTGAAGGCCGAATTCTGGGTGGCCATGAAGGCCAGGGCCGCCGATACGACGACGCCGAACACGATCACCACGATAAGGAGCTCGATGAGCGTCATTCCTCGCCTACCCGCCGGGGCGGGGGTGCGTCGGCTGAAACGGCTGTGCGTAGTCATGGGGCCCCCACGGTGAAACGTCGGGAAAGGGGTTGCTCGAGGCGTTCGCCGGTGACAACCACGCTGATCACCTTGTAGTCGAGCGTGCCGCCGCCCGAGACCGTGGTTTGCACCTGGGTTACGGAGGTGGTCCGGGTGAAACCCTCGAGTCCCGGCAGGTCCGACTCCGAACCAGCGTAGAGCGTCTCGAGCTCACCGTACCGCGGATCGACCTTGACCAGCGAAATGCGATCCTGCACCGCCTGCATGGCCAGGGCTCGCACCTCGGCGTCGGCCGAATACCGTCCGAGCACGCCCGCCGATGCCGCCATCCCGAGGACGGCGACGCTGAGGATCACCAGGGCAATGGTGACCTCGATCAGGGTAAAGCCCCCCTGGCGAGCCTTGCGGCGCGGCCGGGGCTGTTCGTGCGTCAACATCCGATCTCCCAGCTAGAGGTCTTGTTCGACATGCAGGTGACCTGCCCCGTGGCGCGCTCCACTTCGATGGCTCTCGAGTGGTGGCTGTAGCCCGAGGCCCGCGAGGCCCTCAAAGAGGTCAGGTAGATCACGCCCGTCTCGCTCGCCGACCCGTTGCGACGGAAGGTCATCGCCCGCATGCCGTCCTGGACTTCGGTAAACGTGACCGTTGAAGGACCCGCGACGAGCGGTGCGGCGCCGCCCCGACCGAAGACGACTTCTTCTTCCAGCCGGATGAAGCGCACCTCTTCGTCGCTGTCGACGACGCCGTCGTTGTCCGTGTCGTGATGGAGACGGATCTGGTTGTCGGTTTCGTCGAAGGCGAGCACGATGTCGTACTGGCGCAACACCGCAAGGCGCTGCGACGAATTGACCATCAGTGCCAGGCTCTGCACCTCGCCGTCGAGGCGAAACCGCGCCACGTCGATGTTGGGCAGCGCGATTCCCATGATGATGGCCAGCAAGGCCATGACCGTGAGCATCTCGACCAGGGTGAAGCCTCGCCGTTGCGGCGAAGCGACCTTCTTCGAATGGGGCGTCATGAGGGACTCCAAGGCGTGAGCGTTCGCCTTGAAGCAGGGGCAACCATCGTGCCGTTTGTGCCTCACGGAGTACATAATCCGTAAGACTGTGTTTTAGACCGACTTACGGCGCGATGTGCGACGCGGGGCGCCACCGGTACCCCCGCCGATGGCCGCTGTGTTCCGGGCTCGAGGAAAAGGTTGCCGGGCGTTTGAGCCGGCCTTCAACACCCTCTAGAATCGCATTCGAGCGTCGATCGCGAGCACCCCATCGGGCGTCGCCAGGAGGGGATTGATGTCGAGTTCCCTGATTTCGGGGTGGTCGCCGACCAGCTGAGAGACCCGCTGAATGACCTCGATCAGGTCGTCGACCGCGACTGGACGCTCACCCCGCATGCCCTCCAGGAGTTTCCGTCCCCGGATCGAGTGGACCATTTCGCGGGCGTCGTCTTCGGTGACCGGCTGGATGCGGAAGGCCACGTCGGAGAGGGCCTCGACATAGATGCCGCCGAGTCCGAACATCACCACCGGCCCGAAGGCGGGATCACTGTTCACACCGACGATCACCTCGTGCCCGCCCTGTTCGAACCGCTCGACCAGAAAACCGTCGAGTCGGGCGTCGTCGACCTCGAGGACCCGTGCTGCGATCTCGGCGCAGGCGTCGGCAACCTCATCGGGTCCTCGAAGATCGAGGCGTACCGCACCGAGCTCCGTCTTGTGCACCACCTGAGGCGACAGGGCTTTGACGACCACCGGATACCCGATCTCGTCGGCTGCGGCCACCGCCTCGGCACTCGTGACCACGGTGCGATGGGCGACGACGGGAATCCCGTACGCGGCCAGGACCCCGAGGGCCTCGTGTTCCATGAGGCCGGTGCGACCGTCGTCCCGGGCTGCGGTGATGGCGCGTTGAGCGGCTTCCGAGTCGACCTCGAAGACCGTGGGTTCGGCAACGGGCCGCGCGAGCCACTCGTGGTGTGCGTACATCGCCGCAAGCGCGCGCGCCGCCGACTCCGGGAAGATGTAGGCGGGAATTCCGGCGGCCTGGAGTTGGGCCTTTCCTTCAGGAAGCCCGTCTCGCCCCATCAGAACCGCGAGGAGCGGCTTGTCGTGCCGCTGGGCGTGCGCGTCGACGATGTGGGTCGCCACATCGACCTGGCGAATGCCCAGGGGGGGCACGAACGCCGCGATGGCGGCGTCGATACCGGGGTCTGCGAGGACGGCGTCGAGGACCTCCCGATAGCGTTCGCCCGTGGCCGTGGCGATCATGTCGACCGGGTTCCGCACCGAGGCCTCCGGGGGGAGGATCTCCTCCAGCGTGGCCTGCGTGGCCCGCGATAGGGCGGCGACCTTCAATCCCGCGGCCTCACAGGCGTCGGCGATGATGATGCCTGGTCCCCCCGCATTCGTGACGATGGCCACTCGGTTTCCCGCCGGGATCGGTTGGCCCTCGAAAGCCATCGCGATGTCGAAGAGTTCTTCGACCGAATCGGCACGGAGTACGCCGCATTGGGCCAGGAGTGCGTCGGTCGCCAGGTCGGCCCCGGCGAGCGCCCCCGTGTGTGACGACGCCGCCCGTGCGCCGGCTCCGGTCCGTCCCGATTTTACGATGACGACCGGCTTCTTGCGGGTCACCCGGCGAGCGACCCGAGTGAAGCGCCTCGGATCGCCCAGACTTTCGAGGTACATCAGGATCACCCGCGTGTCCGGGTCGTCTTCCCAATACTCGAGGACGTCGTTGCCGCTCACGTCGGGCTTGTTGCCGACCGACACGAAGTGGTGGATCCCGATCCCATATTCTGCCGCGTAGTCGAGAATGGTCACGCCGAGCGCTCCCGACTGACTCAGAAAGCTCATGTGACCCGGAGGGGGCATGTTGGGCGCGAAGGTCGCGTTCATGGAATGCGAAGCTTCGGTGTTCAGGATCCCCATACAGTTCGGGCCCACGAGTCGCATGCCGTACCGGCGCACCTGCTCCATCAGCGCGTTTTCGCGCGCCACACCCGCGCCGCCGACCTCTCGGAATCCCGCAGAGATCACGACCAGCCCCCGGACTCCGGCCTGCCCGCAATCGTCGACGACTTCCGGGACTCGGTCTTTCGGGACCACGACGATCGCAAGGTCGATCTGATCTGGAATCGCCGACACCGTGGGGTACGCACGCACACCATGGACCGAGGTGGCGGTCGGATGGACCGGGTGCACGACCCCTTGAAAGCCGTGACGGAGAAGGTTGTCGACGATCTGGTGGCCGATCGTTCCGGTGCGCCGGCTCGCGCCGATCACGGCGATGGATTGGGGGCGAAAGAGGTGGTCGAGCGATGCGTGGGTCATGGGACGCGCGCGAGGGTCGGAGTCGAGGGCGGGTGCGGTGAACGGTGACCTGTGTAGTATAGTGCATGGACACCCCGATGGAGGGCCGATCATGACCGACGACAAGAAGCCCCGGCCGCTCCCCGTGCGACCGTCGGCCGGACCGACACCGGTGCGCGGCGCGGCCCCCATGTCCGCCTCCGAACCATCGAGGGAAGCGCGGAGGTGGCTGGCTCCCGATGGGCGCACCTGGGACGTGAGGATCGAAGGACGCACACGCACGGGCCGCGGAACCGATCCCGGCGCGGAGCTCGCCCTGGTCGTGTTCCGACCCGTCGAAGAGGGAGCGGAAGAAGGCGCCGCCACCGACACCTCGGCAGGGGCGCTCGAAGCGCTGGCGGTGGTCGAGTCCCTCCACGATCTGAGCGAGCTCGCTCTGGCGGAGTGTTTTGCCGCGACCCGGCCCTTCCGTCCGCTTCCGGCGGCCGTGGGTGAGTCGTCTCGTCCGCGACGGCGCTCCCGGAGGGGGTAGCGCGGGGCGGCCAGGGTGTAGGGTGTGTCGAAGTGACACTGGGTCGTGTCGTTTCGGTGACACAGCCCCATGCCTCACGCGACCGCAATCCGCGTGGAATGGCCCTTTTCGGTGTGGCACGTCTCCTGCCATGGAAACGTAGTGCGTCCGCTCAGCGGCGCTTCCATAATAAACGGCTCACACCCTGCACTAGGCAGGAGACGGTACTATGACGACGTACAAGGGAAGGGAGGACAGCCGTTGCGGCGAGTCACTCCCAGGGATTGTGATCACGGAGGGGCGTCGCGTGCCCGAGATCGGTGACCCGAAAATTTCGGCCTTTATCTGGGGCGGGAAGGTCCAGCCGACACCCGCGCTCCCCTACGGCAGGGCGAAGGGCGCGGCATAAACTCCAGGAAACACAGCATGTGATCGGCCCGCTGCGCGTTGCGCAGCGGGCCGTTTTTTTAACGCTCGTCGTCGTCGTGCATCTGAAGGGCGTAGGGGGGGGAGTCACTCCCGGAACTTCGATGCACTCGACGGAGGATCCCGATATGCGAGCCCCTACCGTTCTGGTGCGGTGACTTGGGACGGTTGGCGGGGGTCAAGCCTCGACGCCGGGAGTCTGCTAGATTGATCGGCCTCAACAACCCGTCCCTTCCCCGTGTCTTTATGTCGGCGCATCACGAAAACAGTGACGAGACCCTCGTCCGAAAGGCCCGAGTCGGAGACGACCGGGCCTATGGGGAGCTTGTCACGCGCTACATGAAGGCGGCCTACGCGGTGGCCCTATCGGTAACGGGGCGCCACGAAGATGCCGAGGATGCGGCTCAGGAATCGTTTCTGGTCGCCTTGAAGAGGTTGGACGAGTGTAGAAACCCGGAGCGTTTCGCGGGGTGGCTCTTGACCATCGTGCGGAATCGGTCCCGGAATCTGGTCCGACGGGAATCACTACGTGCGGTCGAGCCATTGCCTCCCGGAGCGTCGGGGGCCGGCCCGACGCCGGATCGGGAGACGGAGCAGTCGATGCTGCGAGAGCGACTTCAGGCGGCAGTGGCCACGCTCCCCCCGATTCAACGAGAGATCGTGCTGCTGCACGATCTCGAGGGGTGGAAACATCGTGAAATCGCCGAACGCTTCGACATCCCGTCGGGGACGGTCCGGTCTCACCTCCACTTTGCTCGCAAAGCGCTGCGTGTCGCGCTGGGTGAAGAAATGGAATTGACGGAACAATGAACACACACGACAACAACGGCTCACGTATGGATGCCCTGGATCGCGACCCTGCCTATGAAGAGTTGCTGGCGGTCCTCGATCCCTCCGAGACGCGTCCCGGATACTGGCAGGGCTTCCATCGTAGGGTGATGGAAGCCGGGCGGTTCGAGATGGCGCGTCGGCGTAGGGTCGCCGATCTCACCATCGCGGAAACGGTCACGTCCTGGGCCCGCACGGTGGTGCCGTCGGCGTGTGTCGCCGCCGCGGCTGCGGCCGTCATCCTGCTGGTCGTTCCGACCCCTCCGCAAGGGGGAGCCGACGTCGGTATAGAAGAGTTGCTTTCTGCCGGGCTCGACGGCGAGCCCGTGCCCATCGAACTCGACGACGACGCGGCTTCAGGCCTGACCTTCGCTTCAGCGGAGATCTTCTGATATGAGCAGTCCTCGAAACCGGGCCCGGCTCCTTTCGCTGGGGGTCCTGGCCGTCGTCTTCGGGTCGGGGATCGTGGTGGGGTTCGCCTGGGATCGCCGTCTGGATGCGGCCGAGGCTCAGGCCTATCGGGCTGCTCAGTCGGAGTCCGGATCGGCGACGCAAGACGAGTCCGGCGAGCGCCGCACGGAGCGAGCGCGGCCCATGTATGAGCAGGTGGGACCGACCGAGGCCCAGCGGCTCCGGATCGATTCCATCGTGGCCACCTACCGCGAAGACACCCGCACCTTCCACCGGCAGTCCCGCAAGAGCTATGAAGACGGGATGCGAGCGTTGGTGCTCGAGGCCCGCGGAGCGATCCGCGATGTGTTCGGCCCCGGACAGGTCGAGATGTACGACTCCCTGACCGCGGCGAAGGATGCCCGGGACGCCCGTGAAGAGGCCTCTCGGTCGGAGCGGCAGAGAAATTGACTTGAGCGGATCCCATCGAGGGTCCATCGCAATACATACAGGGAGGGCGTGGTGAGCGAGATCATCCGCACGGAAGGGATCAAGAAGCACTACCACCTCGGCGCTGAAACGGTGAGGGCCGTTCGCGGCATCGATCTGCTTATCCAGAAGGGCGAGTTCGTGGCCATCATGGGGCCGTCCGGGTCGGGAAAGAGCACCTTCATGAACGTTCTGGGATGCCTGGATACTCCCACGGATGGCCAGTACTGGCTGAACGGGCAGTTGGTGAGCGAATTGACCGACGACGACCTCGCGCGGGTTCGCAATCGCGAGATCGGATTCGTCTTCCAGACGTTCAACCTGCTTCCGCGTGCGACGTGCCTGCACAACGTCGAGCTACCGTTGGTCTATGCGGGGGTCCCGTCGAAGGAGCGCCGTCGCCGGGCGGCGGAGAAGCTCGAGCTGGTCGGACTCGGCGACCGGATGGATCACAAGCCCCCCGAGATCTCGGGTGGGCAGAGGCAGCGGGTGGCGGTGGCTCGCGCGCTCGTCAACGAACCGGCGCTCCTTCTCGCCGACGAGCCGACGGGGAATCTCGACTCCGTGACCTCGACTGAGATCATGCAGGTCCTCACGACGCTTAACGAAGAGGGTGGCCAGACCATCGTATTGGTCACCCACGAGCACGATATCGCCGAATACGCCAAACGGCAGGTCCACCTGCGCGATGGTGTGATCGAATCCGACTTCCTCAACGCACCCTCCGGAGTTGCATGATGATCAAGCGCCTGGCCCTCGCGGCCTTTGTAGTGACCACGGCCTCGTGCAGTACCGGGGAGTCCGCCCCGGTCGCCGCGTTCCAGACCTCTCAGGCCACCCGCGGCTCTCTACGAATCACCGCCGAGGCGACGGGCACCATCGAGCCGATTCGCACCGTCGAGGTGAAGTCGAAGGCCGGTGGCGAGATCCTCGAGATGCTCGTCGACGTCGGCGATGAAGTGGTTCCGGGAACGCTGCTTGCTCGGGTCGACCCGCGCGACGTGCAGAATCGGTACAACCAGGCGGAGGCCGACCTCGAAGTGGCGAAGGCGAGCATGACCAACGCTCGCGCGCAGTTCGAGCGGAATCAGCAGCTGCTCGATGCCGGGGTGATCACGCAACAGGAGTTTGAATCGTCGAATCTCCAGTATGCCAATGCCCAGGCGAGCCTGACGCGCGCCCAGACCAACTTCGATCTCGCCGAGTTGCAGCTGAACGACGTCACCATTCGTGCGCCGCTCGCCGGGACGATCCTGACGCGCAACGTCGAAGAGGGCTCGGTCATTCAGTCGGCGTCCGGGAATGTCTCCGGGGGCACCGCACTCTTCACGATGGCGGCGCTGGCCTCGATGCGTGTGCGCACGCTGGTCGATGAGACCGACATGGGTGATCTCAAGGCCGGCATGACCGCCACTGTGACGGTCGAGGCCTATCCGGACCAGACCTTCCGTGGAGTGATCGAGAAGATCGAGCCGCAGGCCGTCGTGCAGCAGAATGTGACGATGTTTCCGGTAATCGTCACCCTCGACAATGCCCAGGGCCTGTTGAAGTCGGGCATGAATGCCGAGGTCGAGATCCTGATCGACCAGGCCGACGATGTCATTCTCATTCCGAATACCACCGTCGTGCAGATGCAGGATGTGGCTGCGGCCGCAGCGGCACTCGGTCTCGACCCGGCATCGATCGACATGACCGCCCTTCGCGCGCAGCCGGCTGGGTCGGCGGCGGGCGGGGGCGCGGCACCGGCGGCCGGTGGAGCGATGAACCTCGACTCCCTGAGGGCGCGCGTGGCGCGGGGCGAGATCTCCCAGGACTCGATGCGGGCCATGGCCGGTGCCTTCCGCGGTGCCGGTGGCGGCCCGGGTGGCGGCGGTGCGCGGGGTCAGCGCGGTGGTCAGGCCGTGACGAATCCACGGGCGCCGCGTTCGGCGGTCGTCTTCGTGATGAATGCGGCCGGCGCGCCCGAACCTCGGGCCATCACCATCGCCCTGAACGACTGGGACAACACCCAGGTCCTGGCGGGGCTCGAAGAAGGCGAGCTCGTGACCACGATCGGTGCGGCCCAGCTGCAGGCGGCGCAGGCCGCCCAGCTCGCCAACATGCGTGACCGGATGGGTGGCGGCTCCAGCCCCTTCCCGTCGGCACCGGGCGGCGGTCGGGGCGGCCGGTAGGAGGCGACGATGAAGCTCGCACTCGAAATTGTCATCGTGGCCCTGGCCGCGATCCGGGCGAATCTCCTGCGCTCGTTCCTCACCACCCTCGGCATCGTCATCGGTGTCGCGGCGGTGATCACGATGGTGGCTCTCGGTGAAGGGGCCCAGCAGTCCGTCGAGCAGCAGATTCAGCGGATGGGCACCAACGTGCTTACGATTCGGCCGGGCCAGTCGATGTTCGGCGGCGTGAGCCGCGAGGGTACGGTTCGCCTGACCGTCGACGACGCCACGGCGTTGCGCGCGGAAAGCGGTGGGCTGTTGAGTATCGCCCCGGAGGTGAGCTCTCGGTCGCAGCTGACCTATTCCCGTTGGAACTCCAGCAATACCGCGGTGGGAACGTGGCCGGAGTACTTCGACATCTACGACCACGAGGTGACCCACGGCCGCTTCTTCAACGAGGGTGAGGTGCAGGGGCGGCGCCGGGTGGCCGTTCTGGGCTACAGCGTGCCTGAGGCGTTGAGCACTCCCCCCGAATTGCTCATCGGAAAGACCATTCAGATGAGTGGGCAGCCGTTCGAGGTCATCGGTGTGCTCGCCGAGAAGGGTGAGGCCGCCTGGATCCGTCCGGACGAGCAGGTGTTCGTGCCGGTGACGACCGCAATGTACCGGCTCTTTGGTGGGCGCGACCGCCTGAGTTCGATCTATGCGGCCACCAGCTCTCCCGAGGAACTCGATCTGGCCTACGGCGAGATCGATCGGATCCTGCGGCGGGAGCACAGGATTCGCCCGGGCGACGAAGCCGACTTCAACATTCGCAACTCGGCCGACCTGCTCTCGACCTTCAACGAGACCAATCAGACGTTCACGTACCTCCTGGCCGGTATCGCGGCCGTGAGCCTCCTGGTCGGAGGGATCGGCATCATGAACATCATGCTGGTGAGCGTCACGGAGCGCACCCGGGAGATCGGCGTGCGAAAGGCGTTGGGTGCGACTCGAAAAGCCGTGTTGTTCCAGTTCCTGATCGAGGCCCTCGTCCTCTGTTTCCTCGGAGGTTTGATGGGTGTGCTCGGAGGGTACGGCGCGGCGCAATTGATGTCGCGCGTCATGGAGTGGGAGACCGTTGTGGCTCCGCAGGCCGTCATTACGGCGCTGGTCTTTTCGGCGGGCATCGGCCTCTTCTTCGGGATCTGGCCGGCGCAGCGGGCGGCCAAGCTCGATCCGATCGACGCGCTACGGTACGAGTAGAGCGCACGACGTAGGGCGCACGAAGTAGAGCGTACGGAAGTGGAGCGGGCCCCCGGGATTCATCCCGAGGGCCCGCGGTG
>CBDUEZ010000075.1:0-14267 GCA_965366355.1 uncultured bacterium | reverse complement strand
GTGTTCCTCGCCCAGGAGGTAGCCCGACAACAGCGGCGTCCCCTCCGACGCATACGACGCCAGCACCCGGCCGCGGAACCCGTCGGTGGTGCGGAATACGGGACTGCGGTCCATGAAGACGGGCGCCGTCTCGCGCATGCCGCCCATGAGCGGATGGGTGCGGTCGGTCTGCACCGCCACGAGCGACCCCGAGACGAAGAACTCGTCCCGGGCCAGACCCTGCACCGCGTTTTCGACCGGAAGATGGAATTCTTCGACCGGGAGCGCCCAGGAGGTGTTCATGGCCACCAGCGTTCCGCCCTCGCGCACGAAGGCCTCCAGTTCCCTCACGCCCTCGGCCCCGAGCCCACCCGCGTAGCGCCCGGGCACCGTGCCCGGGGCATGCCCGGCCTCGAGCCGCCCGGCCGACTCCGACGGGAGAATCACGACGTCGTAGCGCTCCGCGAGTTGTCCCGACCGCACGTCGGCGTCGCGCAGAGAGACCACGTCGAAGCCGTAGCGCTCCAACACCCAGCGCGACCACCCCTCGTCCATGCTCGCGGTCCAGGGCCGGTACAGTGCCACACGCGGGCGCGGAATCCGGGTGCCGGTCTGGCCGCCGCGCTCCGCCTGCAGGTGCAGTTCGTCGACCCACCCGGAGACGGTCCCGCCGCCCAGGCCGGAGACGACCCACCGGGCCCCCTGCCCCGCGACATCGGCGGCCCACCGCACGTCGGCACCGGCGGCCCACGCGCGATTGAGCGCGATGAAGGTGTTGTTCTGGGCGGGGTCGAGATGGATCGCGGCGCCCGACCCGGTCAGTCGACCGGGCAGCGGCACGATCCCGGCCGCCACCGGATGGGAGTCGAAGCCGACGCCGGGCGCCATGTCGAAGGGCGAGGCATCGTCGACGTCGGCCTGCCAGTCCAGGGCCTCGCCGCGCACCGGGGCCAGGGCACTCCTCACATCGGCCGCGAGTGGAGACTGGGCGGCCACCACGCGCACATCGGCCTGGTAGGGCAACGTCCAACCGGCCGCGTCGTAGGGCTGCTCCGGCGGGCCCTCGGGATACTCCCGGAGGTCGGGATAGTGCTGCACGTCGAGGAGCTGCCTCGCGAGTTCTCCGTTCGGCTGATCGGCCGGAATGACCCAGGTGCCTTCGGGCCACTCCTGGCCATCGTGCACGACGGGGCGCTCGAGCGCCAACACCTCGATGCCGTTGAAGGCGAGCCGACGCAGGAGTTCGACGGGGGCGACGGGATCGCGCTGATCGCGCGGCACGAACCAGGCGAAGGGGGGCTCCGCACGATAGTGCTCCACGACCGACTGGCCGGAGCGCCACCGGTTCAGGAGCAGGTCTTCGCGGTACTTCGCGGCGTAGTCGAGCACCGCGATCGAGGCCACCCGCATGTAGTCGACAGCGTCTTTCAGCCTCCACCAACCACCCGTCCACGGGCTGGAATAGAGCGACTCCTGCCGGAGCTCGCGGCGGTCGGCGGGAAAGTCGGAGAGGGTGTAGAAGCGGGGCGTGGCGTAGCGGTACAGCGCCGTCTCGGTCCAGAAAGCGATCTGGTTTCGGAGCATCGGCAGGTAGTCGACGTAGCCGGGGTACCAGGCGTCGAAACCGGTGCCCATGTGAACCGAACCGGGCATGTCCTGCGATTCGAGCATCTGCGCGATGGTCATGCCGATCGTGTTCACCTGCCTCGACATGAGCGGGGGCACACGCGGGGCCACGGGCTCGGCGAACGGCGGGAGCCAGATACGCGTCGGGAAGGGTGAGGACTGGTGGTGCACATAGATGATCTGTGGCTCGAACTCCTGCCAGGTGCGGGCCAGAACACGCGACTCGATCATGTTCAGCATGTAGGCGTCGCGATTGTTGTCGTGCCCGAGGTACGCCTGGTACAGATAGGGCAGCGGCGAGGTCTCGAAGGGCGTCCCCACATTCTGCATGTACCAATCCGCGACCATCGTCTGGCCATCGGGATTGAGCGAGGGCCACAACACCACGACCACCTCGTCGAGGATCGTCGCCACCCTCGGGTCGGAGTCGGCCCCACTCACCAGGTCGTAGGCCAGCTGGATCGTGTGTTGCGCCCCGGCCACCTCCGTCGCGTGCAGTCCCCCGTTGATGTCGACGATGGCGGGCGTCTCGGCGGCCAGGAGTCGAGCGTCGGACTCGGAGAGGGACTCCGGATCGGCCAGTCGCCGCGCTGCCGTCTTGATGGCGTCGAGGCGGGCGAGGTTGGCGGGCGACGACACGACGGCCGCCACCCACGCGCGCCCCTCGGTGGTTCGGCCCGTTTCGACCAGCCGGATTCGGTCACTCGCGTTCGCGAGGGCCTCGAAGTAGCCGACCGATTCTTCGTAGGTGGCCAGCTTGAAGTCGGCCCCCGGCACGAAGCCGAGCACCGACTCGGGGGTCGGCACCTGGGCCGAGAGCGAGGTCGGCACCGGGGCCGAGAGGGAGCCCGCCAGCAGCAGCCCCCCCGCAACGGCGCCCCATCGCTTCATCATCGTCAGCGCCGTCCCCCGGACCCACCGTCGTCCTCGTCGGACTCCGGCTCCGGGGGGGCCGTCCAGAAGCCCGAGTCGTCGGGGGCCGCAGCCGCGACCGCGCCGGTGTAGAGGGCCGCGTTGAGCAACACGCGGAACGAGCCGAACGGCTGGCCGCGCCACTGCGGGCGCATGCCGAGCAGGACGACGCGACCGGCTCCATGCTCCACCTCGACACCCGCCGCGTACCCGCGCAGGTGCTCCTCGCCCAGCAGGTAACCGGAGAGCAGCGGGTTGCCTTCGATCGCGTACTTGGCGAAAACGCGGCCGGTGAACCCTTCGGTGGTGGTGAAGACCGGTCCGCCCCCGACCAGCATCGGGGCCCGCTCGGCCATGCCGCTCATGACCGGATGCGCCGGGTCGGTGAGAACCTCCAGGATCGACCCGCTGATGAAGTACTCGGTACGCGCCAGCCCCTCGCTCACGTCGCGAACCGGCAGGTGGAAGGCGTCCATGGCGAAGCGGCTGGCGCCGTTGATCGTGACCAGGGTGCCGCCCTCCCGCACGAAGGCGTCGAGCTCCCGCACACCCTCCGCCCCGATGCCGCCGGCATAACGTCCCGGAATCTCACCCACACCGTACCCGTCGATGATCTGGCCGGCGCGCATGTCGGCGATGATCACGACGTCGTACCGATCAGCGAGCTGGCCGGCGCGCACGTCGGGGTTGGTGAGCTCCTCGGGCGCGAAGCCGTACATCTCCATGACCCAGCGCGTCCACCCCTCGTCGATGCTGGGCTGGAAGGGATGGTAGACCCCGATCCGGGGCTGGCGCACCGTGGTGCCGCCTGCGTCACCGCCCTCGGCCTGCAGCGCGAAGTCGCTCACCATCGACGAGCGGGCCGTGCCCGACAGTCCGGTGACGATCCAGCGGCCCGGCGACCCGGCCACACCGGAGTCGCCGGGTGTTCCGGGCCGGAAGCGCACGGTGGCCCCCAGATCCCAGGCGCGGTTGAGCGCCTTGAAGGTGTTGTTCTGCGCCGCGTCGAGAACGAGCGCGCCTCCCCCACCCCGCACCGACCCCGCCGGGGGCACGATCCCCGCGGCCACCGGGTGGCTGTCGAAGCCGATGCCGGGGGGGCTGTCGAACGGAGAGGCGTCGAGGTCACCCTCGTCACCCCCGTCCCAGGCACGCGCCTCGACCGAGATGGGCTCGGTCGCGTCGCGAATGCTCTCGATCGGCGACTGGGCCGCGACCACGCGCACGCCCATCTGGAGCGGAAGGGTCCACCCGGCGATGTCGTAGGGCTGGTCCGGGGGACCGGCGGGGTATTCGCGCAGATCCGGATACTCCTGCACCTCGAAGAGCTGGCGCACGTAGTGGGCGAACGGCTGGTCCATCAGGATCACCCAGTCGCCCGCCGCGTGCGTCACCCCTTCGAAGGTGACCTCGCGGGTCAGCTGGCTGACCTCGATTCCGTTGAAGGCCAGTCGCCGCAGCAGCTCGACGGCGGCGACCGGGTCGCGCTGGGCCGTCGGAATGAAGTAGGCGTACGGGGGCGAAGACGCGTAGTGGGCCTCGACGTCGCGGCCCGCCTGGTAGCGGTTGTAGAGCAGATCGTTGCGGAATTTGGCGGCGAAATCGAGCACCGAGAACGACGCCGTCAGCATGTAGTCGACGGCGTCACCGATGCGCCACCAGCCCCCCTCCCACGGGGAGGAGTAGAGCGAGCGCGGGCGCAGGTCGCGTTCGTCCTGGGGAAAGTCGCCGAGGGTGTAGAAGTGGGGCGTCGCGTAGCGATAGAGCGCCGTCTCGGTCAGCAGCGATGCAACGTTGTGGAAGTTGTTCGCATGATCCATGAAGCCGGGGTACCAGTTGTCGAAGCCCGTGCCCATGTGCGTCGCGCCCTTCTGGCCGCGCTCCTCGAGCGCGTGCGACATGGCCATGCCGATCAGGTTGACCGTGCGCCACATGAGGGGGTGCACATTCGGCGAAACGGGCTCGGCGAAGGGAGGGATCCAGATCCGGGTCGGGAACGGCGACGTCTGGTGGTGGTTGTAGAGAATCTGCGGCTCCCACTCCCGGGTGACCCGGGTGACCACGCGCGACTCGATCATGTTGATCATGTATCCGTCGCGGTTGTTGTCGTGGCCGATGTACTTCTGATAGAGCTCGGGCATCGGCGACACCTCATACGAGGTGCCGAGGTTCTGCCGATACCAGTCGGCCACCATGGTCTGCCCGTCGGGGTTGATCGACGGCCACAGCAGTAGGATCACGTTCTCCAGAATCGCCGCCTTCTCGGGATCGTCGTCACCCGTGACGAGATCGTAGGCCAGCTGAATCGTGTGCTGCGCGTGGGCCACTTCCGATGCATGCAGCCCCCCGTCGATGTGCACGATCGCGCGGCCCTCGGCGGCGAGAGCCCGGGCCTCCGCATCGCTCAACCCCTCCGGATGCGCGAGCCGCTGAGCGATCTCGCGATGGCGATCGACGTTGCGGAGATTCTCGGCCGAACTGACGAGGGCCACGAACCAGGGGCGCCCGAACGAGGTCACGCCGACTTGTCGCAGCTCCACACGATCCGACGCCGCGTCCAGGGCGCGGAAATACTCCATCGACTCTTCGTATGTGGCGAGTTCGAAGTCGGCTCCAACCGGGTGCCCGAGAACCGACTCGGGCGTCGGCACCGACTGGGCTCCGAGCGAGTTGGGGCCGACGGCGGCGGCGATGATGGCAGCGGCCAGAAGGGCCGCGGAGAACGTCCGAGGGGTTGAAGCACGCATGGGTCGATCGCGGGTCACGGGCGACGGGCGCACGCCGGAGCGGGGCGCCGAAGCGTGCATACTGGGCATCGTCGAGAGCGCTGGCCAGATGTAGCCGAATTCACCAGACCTCAAGCCGGACCGCTCCGGGCCGATATTCAGGTCGACAGTATACATCCGCACAATAGACGCCCATGTCGACTCTTCAGCCTCTTCGTTCGTCACACCCGATTCCGGCCGATCGCCTGGCGTCGGTCGTCGAACAAACTCCCGAACTGGTCATGTTGACCGATCTCGACGGGCACATCGTCTATGTGAACGACGGCTTCACCGCGACCACCGGCTACACCCCGGCCGAGGTGCTCGGGAAGACCCCGGGGCTGCTCCGATCCGGCTTGAGGGATCGCGACTTCTACGCCCACATGTGGCAGACCCTGCTCGACGGGCGTAGTTGGAACATGGTCATCCCGAACCGCCGCAAGGACGGCTCGGTCTATTGGCAGCAGACGAACATCTTCCCGGTGACCGACGAAGGCGGGGCGCCGGTGTACTTCGCTGGTGTGGGACGCGACGTCTCCGATCGGGTGAAGATGACCGAAGAACTCGCAGCCGCCCGCGATACCGCCGAGGCGGCCGCCCGGGTCAAGTCGGACTTCCTGGTGAACATGAGCCACGAGATCCGCACGCCCCTGAACGCGGTGCTCGGTATGGCCGACCTGCTGACCGACACCACACTCGACCCCCGTCAACGGAGCCAGCTCGATGTGCTCCGGCGGGCAGGAGAGTCGCTCCTCGGTCTCGTCAACGAGATCATGGACCTCTCCAAGCTCGAAGCCGGTGGCTTGATGCTCGGCGATCAGGTCTTCGATCTCCGCGACCTCCTCGAGGGCGCGGCCTCGGTGGTCGCCCCGATGGCCCATCGCCGGGGACTGGAACTGCTTCTTCACATCGACCCGAAGGTCGATCGTCCGTGGAGAGGCGACCCGGTGCGGGTTCGGCAGGTGCTGATGAACCTTCTGAGCAATGCCGTGAAGTTCACCGAATCGGGCGAGGTGGCGATTCGGGCGACACCCGCCCAGACCACGGTGGAG
Organism: uncultured bacterium; assembly: GCA_965366355.1. Lineage (GTDB taxonomy): Bacteria > Gemmatimonadota > Gemmatimonadetes > Longimicrobiales > Gaopeijiaceae > Gaopeijia. The sequence goes on along the minus strand of CBDUEZ010000075.1, from coordinate 7,933 downwards.
GGCCCGGGCTTCTGCGTCTCCGTGCGCGACACGGGGTCGGGCATTCCGGCCGACCGGCTCGAGAGCGTCTTCGACCGCTTCACGCAGGTCGATGGCTCACGCACGCGCCGTCACGGAGGGGCGGGGCTCGGCCTGACCCTGTCGCGGGAGTTGTGCCACCTCATGGGCGGCACACTCACGGCCGTAAGTGCCGTCGGGGCGGGAAGCACATTCACCGCGACCTTTCCCCTGCCCTCCGGAACGCCGTCCCCCCAACCCGCGGAGCCGCTCTCGGGCCTCCGCGTTCTGGTGGCCGACGACCACGACATTCACCGCTCGATTCTCGCCGCGCTTCTGTCGCACGCGGGCGCCGAAGTGACCGAGACGGAAGAGCTGGCGCTGGTCGGCCCCACCCTCGAGCGGTGTCGTGAAGAAGGCCGCCCGATCCAGGCGGTCGTCATCGACGACACCTGGACCGTGGGGTCGGTCGAGGAGACCGTGCAGACCCTCACCCGGGAGCGATTCCATCCGGGGGTCGTCTTGATCACCCGGGTTCAGGACGCGCACGATCCCGGTGACGTCATCCAGGAGCGGCTCGTGCAGCCGGCCGGACTGGCCGACCTGATCGCCGCGGTGGAGCGTGCAGTGAAGGAGACCGAGCGGCGCATGTCGGCGGTCGCCGAGGTAGGAACGACCCTGGTGGGAGCAGCGGCGGACCAAGGGCGCTCGGCTCCGGCCCCCGACTGGCCGAAGCGCGTGCTGGTCGTCGACGACAACGCCGTAAATCGACTTCTGGTCCACGCACTTCTGGAAAAAGAGGGATCGGTCGTCGAAGAGGCCCAGAGCGGTGCCGAGGCGCTGGCACGTCTCGCTCGCTCGCCCAAGGTCGACGTGGTGCTGATGGACCTGGTCATGCCCGACATGGACGGGATCGAAACCGTCCGCCGGCTGCGGCAACGAGAAGCCGAAGCGGGCCGGTCGGCCATCCCCGTGGTCGCGTTTTCCGCGGCGACCGGGCCCGACGAGATACGTCGGGCCCTCGATGTCGGCTGCGACGGATACGTGGGCAAGCCGGTTCGGAAAGACGAGCTACTGGCGGAAGTCGCCGCCGCCGCACGATTACGGACTACCGCCGCCGTCTGACGTCAGTCCCAGTCGTCCCAATCCTCGTCATCGTCGTCGTCGCTCTCGTCGGTGTCTTCGTCCTCGTCTTCGTCGTCCCACTCCTCGGCGTCCCCATCGCCCCACTCGTCGTCGTCTTCGTCGTCATCGTCGTCGTCTGCCCACGCGCGTTCTTCCCAGTTGTCGTCGTCGTCCTGCAGGGACCGAGCACACATCCCGCGTTCCTCCGTGAAGGGTCGATTCTCAGGGTACGCCCCCGAACGCCGCGAAGTTTGCCGCACCCGCCCGAACTGTCAAGCGGCTATTGAGCTTGCCCCGACGCGGAAGATGGCGGTGCGATCCCGTAGAGCGGGCGAGGCTCGAGTTGGAAGGTCACGTGGGTGATTCCGCGGGAAGCACTGACTGCTCTCACGGCCTCGAGAATCTCGGCGTGTCGCCCCGGATCGACGAGCACGCCGTGCCCCGTGAGGGCGACGAAGCCCGAGGTCAGGGTCCAGATGTGGAGATCGTGCACGTCGTCCAGGCCCTCGATCTCTCGAAGTTCGATCAAGAGTTCTTGTGCGTCGACATGGCGGGGCACGGCCTCGAGTAGAACGTCGGTGGCCTCTCGCACGAGGCGAGCGGCGCTGGTCAGGATCAAGAGGGCGATCACGATCGAGGCGATCGGATCGGCGGCGTGCCACCCCGTGAACATCACGACGAGGCCGGCCACCACCGCTCCGACCGAGCCCAGCAGGTCGCCGAGCACGTGCAGGTAGGCTCCGCGAGCGTTCAGACTCCCGTGGTGGTGCCCATGCAGCAGCCGAAGCCCCACCGCGTTCACCGCGAGTCCGATGACGGCGACGCCGATCATGATCGGAGCATCGACGGCGCCCGGATCGCGTAGCCGCGCGACCGCCTCCCACACGACCCACACCACGATCAACAGCAGCGTCGCACCATTGGCGAGGGCGGCCAGGATCTCGAGGCGAACGGACCCGTACGTTCTTTCCGGCGTGGCCGGGCGTCGCGCCCACCGGAGCGCGATCAGCGAGAGAGCAAGGGCCGCGACATCGGTGAGCATATGGCCGGCATCGGCCAGAAGAGCCAGGGACCCCGACACGAGTCCCCCCACGACCTCCGCCACCATGAACCCGGCGGTGATCGCGAGTACCCACCGCAGCATGCGTGACTCGGCGGCGGGAGACCGCCCACCGTGCGAATCACCCTCCGCCCCATGGTCATGACCGTCGTCGTGCATGTCAGCTCTCGTCGTGTGACGCCGAGCCGGCGAGCGCGGCCTTGAGGAGTACCGGGCCCAGAAGAATGTTGCCGATGATGACCGACATTGCGAGCGCCACAACCCCCGCGCCGATGCCCGGGAACCGCTGTTCGATCAGTAGAGCCAGCCCGAGCGTCACGCCGCCCTGACTGATCAACCCGCGCCATTTCAGCGATTGGATTTCTTCATCGGCGCGAGCGAGGCGCGTGCCCCATTTTGTGCCCAACCAGGTGAATCCCCCACGGGCAAGCAGGAGAATCAGGGCCGGCAACCAGAAGCGCCCGACCGCCGCGAGATCGAGGCTCGCCCCCGCCACCGCGAAGAAGAAGGCGAAGATCACGACCGAGACCGCCTCGATTCCGCGGATCATGCGATCGCCCGCCGGCGAGAGGTTCTCGATGACGAAGCCGGCCGCAACGCCCGTCAGCAACAACTCCACATGCAGGCGGTGCGCGAGCACGACCACGAGGTAGGCGAAGAGGAACGTCGCGAGGGGCGGGCGCGGGCTCCCGTCTCCCCCTGCAGGTACATCGAGAAGACCCACCCGAGCCCGGCGCCGAGAACGATGGCTCCTCCAACCTCTCGCAACAGGTCGACCAGAACGTGTGCCGAAAACACCTGGGTGGGCTCGATGAGGGGGCCCACGAGAGCGAGCGTCAGAGTGAACAACACGATCACCACGACGTCTTTTACGATCGTCGTTCCGAGGATCGCGTCGGTCAGGGGTCCCTTCGACCCCGTCTCTTCGATCACGGCGACGGTGAGATCCGGAGACGAATTCGCGGCCCACACGCCGAGGAGGAGCGCGACGCCCACCCCGGCGTTGAAGGGCGCCTCGGCCAGAAAGGGAATCAGCGGCCGGGCGGCGAGCACGGCCGCCGCCACACCGACCCAGACCACCGCGGTCACGAGCAAGGTGGTGTAGGCGATGGTGCGGGCCTGGGGCTTCAGCGCACCGATCTTGAGTTCACCGCCCGCGAGCAGCGCGATCAGTGCGAGGGCGAACTCGTCGATGAGCCGAAGTTGACCGACCGCTTCCTGCGGGAGGAGTCCGAGAACGGAGGGCCCCGCCAGGATGCCGACCAGCAGAAAGCCCGTCAGCCTCGGCAACCCGACACGGGAGGCGAGACCGCCGGTCACACTGGCCGCGAGGAGAACAAATCCGGTGAGCACGGTGAGCCTGCCTCCCTCGTACGCATCGGGGCTGGCCCAGAGCGCGAGCGACGTGACGCCGAAGACGAGCAGCAGCGTCAAGACGAGATCGGGAGTGCGGCGCGTTCGGCCCCGGAGGCCCGGGGTGGTGTTGAGAGATCGACTCATTCGGTACCATACCACGGCCGACCACCCGCCTCAAACGCCCGGTTGCCCGCCCGTGCCGAAGACCTCGCCCCACCGCCACCATCCGGGCCCCCGTCCACGCGGCGCCTTCGCCGCCGAAGTGGTGGCCTGGGTGCGACGAATCCCGACCGGACAGGTGGCGAGCTACGGCGACATCGCCGCTCTGGCGGGATCGCCACGCGCCGCGCGGGGGGTGGGGGCCGTGCTCAACGGCCTGCAGCCGAACTCCGACGTGCCGTGGTGGCGGGTCGTCAATCGCGCCGGGCATCTCTCGATCCCCGCGGAGCTCGGGCGTCGCACGTTGCAGCACACACTCCTCGTCGACGAAGACGTGCGGTTCACTTCGGGTGGGGCGGTCGATCTGGAGCGCCACCACTGGACCGGCCCGGACGGCGGCGCATGACCCCCGAGGCTCCCCTTCCCCCTTCGCTTCCCTGGCGGGTGGCGCTGGCGGCCCTCGCACGGCTTCCGCAGGGGTTGCTCAGTCGCATGGCGGGCGGCCTGGCCGATATTCCCCTGCCTCGGGTGCTCCGGCGGCCGGTGCTGGGCGGCTTCGCCCGGATCGTCGGGATCGATGTCGGCGAAGCGGCGCACGAGCTGTCCCACTACTCGAGCGTGAACGCCTTCTTCGTGCGGCAACTTCGGCCCGGGGCGCGAACGTTTCCCGACGACCCCCGGGTGCTCGCCTCCCCCGTGGACGGCGTCGTGGGTCAGGTCGGCCGGGTGAGAGCGGGTCGGGCCGTGCAGGCGAAGGGACGGAGCTACGCCGTCGGAGATCTGATCGGGGGAGAAGACCGCGTCGCCCCATTCGAGGGGGGACTGTTCCTCACGATCTACCTCTCGCCTCGCCATTACCACCGGATCCATACGCCGCTCCCCGGTACGATCGCCTACGCGAAGCACCTGCCCGGTCGCCTGTTCCCGGTGAACCGACCTGCCGTGCAGTGGGTCGACGAACTGTTCGTGGTCAACGAGCGGCTCGTCGCCCACCTCGAGTCGGCGGCGGGCCCCGTGGCGATCGTCGCGGTCGGCGCGTACAACGTCGGGCGCATCTCCGCCGCCTTCGATCCGGCGTGGTCGGGAACGTCGGGCACGTCGGTCACGAACCGGGGTGCGCCCCCGCCCGCGACGAGGACCTATGATCCACCGAAGACGGTGGGCTCGGGCGACGAGATCATGGCGTTTCATCTCGGATCGACCGTCGTGCTCCTCGCTCCGCCCGGCTTCGAACTCCGGAAGGGCATCCGCCCCGATGTCGAGGTTCGTGCCGGTGAGCCGCTGGCCTCGCCCTGACTCGATCGACATCATTCGTTGTTTGGTTCTCGCCCCGAACCCATACTCTCCGACGGGTTTCCCCTTGATCACTCGCCCCGGTCCATCGTGACGCCATTCAATCCGCTCCTCGACGAATCGTCTCGCCCACCGTTCCACCGCATTCACGGGGAACATGTCGAGCCGGGCGTGCGAGAGATCCTCCGGCGCGGCCAGGCACGACTCGACACGCTGGCCGAGAGCACCGAGCCCCCCACCTTCGAGAACACCCTCGAGGCGCTGGGTACCCTGACGCGTTGGGTGGCCGAACGCCTCGCACCGGTGGGCCATCTCCTGTCGGTGGCCGAGACACCCGAGCTTCGGGCGGCCTACAACGAGGTGCTCCCCGACATCTCGCAGTTCTGGACCCGTGTCTCGCTCAACGAGTCGCTCTGGCGGCGCCTTCGGGCGCTGGAGGCGTCGGAAGAGGGCCGATCTCTACAGGGACTCCGCCGACGGCACCTCGACAAGACCATGCTCGAGTTTCGGCGGTCGGGTGCCGATCTGCCCGCAGAGGGCCGGGCCCGCCTCGAGGAAATCCAGGTTCAGCTCTCGTCGCTACAGCAGCGGTTCGGCGAACACGTTCTCGATGCCACCGCCGCCTGGGAGTACCTCGTCACCGACGAGGCGCGCCTCGACGGAATCCCCGAGGCCGCGCGTCGGCGTTACGCCGCTGCAGCGCAGGCGTCGGACCGCGAAGGCTGGCTGCTCACGCTCGACTTCCCCTCGGTCGAGCCCGTTCTGAAGTACGCGCACGATCGATCGCTTCGAAAAGCGGTCTTCGTCGCGTTCACGACGCGGTGCCGGAGTGGCGAACACGACAACCGGCCCCTCCTCGTAGAGATCCTGAGCCTCCGCACCGAGCAGGCAGAGCTTCTGGGCTACGACGGCTTCCCCGACTACGTCCTGGAAGACCGCATGGCCCGCTCCGAGGCGCGCGCGCTCGATTTTTCGGCAGAACTCGTCGAGCGGGCCCGCCCGTACTGGAAGCGCGACGTCGAACGGATGCGGAAACACGCCGAAGCGCTCGGTCTGGACCGGCTGCACCCGTGGGATTCGGCCTACGTCAGCGAAAATCTACGCCGAACCGAGTACGAGCTCGACGACGAGGCGTTGCGGCCCTGGTTCCCCCTCGACCAGGTGCAGGCCGGTCTCTGGGAGCTGGCACATCGGGTCTTCGGACTCACGATCGAAGAACACCCGGTCGACGAGATCTGGCATGCCGACGCGCGACACTACCATGTGCGTGCCGACGACGGGACCCTGCTCGGTGGCTTTTACACCGACTGGTTTCCGCGCAAGGAGAAGCGCCAGGGGGCCTGGATGAACGACCTTCGTTCGGGAGGGCCCCGGCCCGATGGGGGCTTCGACCCCCACCTCGGCGTCATCTGCGGCAACTTCACCCCGCCGCAAGACGGGCATCCGGCGCTGCTCACCCACCGCGAGGTCGAGACCCTCTTCCATGAGTTCGGGCACCTACTCCATCACACGACGTCGCGCGTGCCCATTCGGGACCGGGGCGGACTGAACGTGGCCTGGGACTGGGTGGAACTGCCCAGCCAGATCATGGAGAACTGGACGTGGGAACGTGAGGCGCTCGACCTGTTCGCCCGCCACCATGAGACGGGCGAGACGCTCCCCGAGGTGCTCTTCGATCGCATGCGCGCCGCGCGGCGGTTCATGGGCGGATGGCAGATGATGCGGCAGCTGAGCTTCGGCACCGTCGATCTCGAGCTCCACGGTCCGCGGGCTCGAGAAGTCGGCCCATCGAGTGGAGGAGCGGAGGAGCTGATGGAGTGGGTGCGGAGGCGCTTCGAGGACTTCTCTCCCGATCCCGAGTTCGCCGAGTATCACATCTTGACCTGCTTTACCCACCTCTTCAGCGGCGGTTATGCCGCGGGGTACTACAGCTATCTCTGGTCGGAAGTGCTCGAGGCCGACGCCTTCTCCCGGTTCCGCGACGAGGGGATCTTCAATCGGGACACCGGTCAGGCCTACGTCGATACGATCCTGAGTCGCGGCGACAGCGCCGATCCGGAGGATCTCTTCCGGGAGTTCCTCGGGCGCGACCCCGACCCCCAGGCCCTGCTGGACCGAAATCTGGGACCCGTCCCGGCGTAGGATTTCTCAGGTTCCCCGAAGCAAGGCAACAACCATGAAGCGTCATACCGTCGCCATAGTCCTCACGTCCATCGCCATCCTGGCCACTGCCGCGTGCACCGAGGAACAGGGTGCGTTCGGCGACGCATCGTCGATCGTAGCGGCGGTCCCGACCGAGGCATGGACGGTCGCCGAAGACTCGGTCTATGCGGCCCTGGAGCCGACGATCTACACCGTTCGCGACGAGAAGATGTTCACGGTGACCCAGGTCGACCCGGAAGACGCCAGCTGGGACGAACTGCGCCGCTTCCGGCAACTCCTCGTCGTCGGCCCGGCCGACGCTCCCTGGATCGAGCCGGTGATCAAGGGCTCCGATAGCGACGGCGCGCCCGGCGTGATCCAGGCGTCGGACGTCTGGGCGCGAGGTCAAACGGTCACGGCAGTCGTCATTCGAGACGGGCAAAGCATCGGCGAGGGACTCCTGGCGGCCCTGGGCGAACTGCGGGAACTATACGATCGGCAGTATCGCCAGCTCGCCGAGGCGCGGATGTTCATCTCCGGGCGCGATACGGCGCTGGCCGACACACTGACCGCGACGGCCGGCTTCTCGCTTCTGCTCCCGAACGTGTATACGTGGGCCAGTCGGGACTCGGTCTACATCTTTCGCAACGACAATCCCGATCCGTCGGAGCTGATCCGCCAGGTGGCCGTCACCTGGGCCAGCCCGATCCCCGAAGGCATGGAGGGCGAAGACTTTCTCGCCTGGCGCGAGGAACTCGCCGCGAACCACTACACCGACGAACAGATCAACGAGATCGAGAG
>CBDUEZ010000074.1:0-14382 GCA_965366355.1 uncultured bacterium | reverse complement strand
CGGCGTGGAGTCCAATGGCCCCCACCTGGCGTCGGGCAAGCACAACTACTCCAACATGCTCATGGGCGAAGCGGTGGCGGAGGCCCTCGGCGGCGCCCTCATCGCACCCCTCGTGACGCTCGAGCCCGGCAATGTCGACGGCGACGTTTCGATCGGCAGCACCGGCCCGATGGTCTCACAGGAGACCTACATCGCCTGGCTCACCGACATCGGCGACAGCCTTCGCCGCATGGGCTTCACCGAGGTCTACTACCTGGGCGACAGCGGGGGGAACCAGCGGGGACAGGCCGCCGCCGCCGAAGCGCTGACGGCGAAGTACCACGGGACCCCCACTCGATTCCATCACGTCCCGGAGTTCTACAACCACGACCGGGTTCGGCAGTACATCCAGGAAGAACTCGGCATTCCCGAAGAGATGGAGTACGCCGCCAGCCAGGGGTCGGACGGCATTCACGAGGAGCTGTCGATCGCCTCGATCATGTCGGTCCTCGACCCGACCACGATCCGCTACGATCAGCGGGTGGCGGCGGGCGGAGCAACGATCAACGGTGTGAGTCTTGAGCCGATCGAAGAGACGCAGGCGCTCGGCCGAAAGCTCATCGAGTTCCGCACGCGCATCACCGTCGACGCGATCCAGGAGCTTCGCGCGGCCGACGGGCGCTGAGACGCCCGGGCCGATGAGCGACTCCGACCAGACCCTGCTGCGGCACGTCGTCGCCACCGTCGCCTACCGGGGCGGGAAGGTGTTGCGCGGCGTGCCGCCGGGTTTCGGTGCGACGACGGCCGGAGGCGGCACGAGGACCGCCGTGCAGATCCTGGCGCACATCGGTGATCTCTTCGCCTGGGGACTCGCTCTCGCCGACGGAGAGCATCGGTGGAGCGACACCCGCTCCGACGATTGGGACGCCCAGGTGGACCGCTTCTATGCGGGCCTCGCCGCCGTCGACGCCCGCCTCGCCTCGGCCGAGCCGCTGGGCCGGCCGCAGGCGCGACTGCTCCAGGGGCCCTTCGCCGATGCACTCACGCATATCGGCCAGATCGCCATGCTGAGGCGCCTCGCCGGGGTCCCGGTGAAGGGCGAGAACTACTTCAAGGCCGAGGTGGCCGTGGGGCGAGTGGGGCCGGATCAGGCGGCCCCCGTGTTCGAGTTCGACTAGACGTCCCCCCCTACGGAGTGTGCAGCAGGGCCGCGACCGCAAAGCCCAGGTAGTTGCCCACCGCATACCCCAGCAGACCCACCGCGACGCCGGGAAGCACACGATCGGTGTAGCCCCGCGCGCTGGCCAACGCCATCGCCGAGGCGGGCCCGCCGATGTTGGCTTGCGACGCCACGGCAAGGGTGGGTAGGTCGAGCCCCACCAGGCGTCCTCCGACGAAGACGACCACCCCGTGAACGGCGACGGTCAGCAAGGCGAAGTAGAAGATCGGGGGCCCTACGGCGACGATATTGGCGATCACCGAACTGGCCCCGTTGCTCGCCAGAAACCACAACACCAGATAGTTCCCGAAGACGGCCGCGCCGCGGAGTTCCCGGATCGCGCGAACCTGAGCGAGTCCGAGCGCGAAAGTCGTCAGCCAGAGCACACCCGGTAAGGGCGTGCGCGCCGCCAGCCATTCCGACGCGAGGAGAGTGCCCGTCACCAGCGTCAGCAATCCCGCCAGGTCGGTCAACGAGACCGTGCCGACGCTCTCGTACAGTCGACCGGCAAGGCCGCCCGGTTGGCCTGGCGTGGCGGGTACGACACCGCTCTCCGCCCCGACGCGATTCTCCGCCGCGGCGCCCCCAGCCCCGTCCGCTCCCTTCGGCCCGCCCCGCGCACCCCAGATGACCGGCACGGCCAGGCAGGCGGCGAGCCAGATGGCCGTGACGATCACGTCGGCGGCGATTCCGGCGGCGAAAAGTTCACTGCTGGTGTCGAGCGCGGCACCCACGGCGGCGAAGTTGGCCCCTCCACCGGTGTAGGTGGCCGTGTATTGGCCTGCCAACTTCCAGGTCTCTGCGCCGATGGCTCCCGACAGGGCGAGCGCAGCGACGAGCGTACCGGCCACCGTCCCCAACGCCCCCATGCCGAAGGCACCGAGCATTCGCGGCCCCGCCTCCACGACGGTGCGAAGGTCGACGCTCAGGAGAATGAGCACGATGCCGGCGCTCACGGCCGGTCCCGCCAGGAAATCATACGCCGGCGAAGTGCCGGGGAGCACGCCGACATTCGCCAGCAGCATGGCGAGCAGGATCGAAACGAGGGCGGCTCCCAGCGAGCGAAAGAGCCGGAAACGCACCTCCAATCGCACCGCGACCAACACGACGAGGGCCAGCGCGAAGAGGGCGCCGAGTTCACTGCGGATCAAAGGGGTCATTTGTCGTCGACGACCTCATCATTAGAGTCTTCTCATGTACGCTCACTTGCTTGCACTCTACAAGGACGCCTTCGGGGCGGAGCCCAGCGACGTGGTTCGACTCGCCGCGGACGGGTCGGCCCGCTCCTACCACCGACTCAGCGGCCCAGACGGTCGCACCGTCATCGGTGGGGTGGGGCCCGAACCCGAGGAGAACCGCGCTTTCCTGTCGTACTCGCGGGCCTTCCGAGGCATCGACCTCCCCGTTCCCGAGATCTACGCCGCCGATCCCGAGGCCGGCGTATGGCTCATGGAAGACCTGGGTGACACCACGCTGTTCGCGGCTCTCAGTGAGGCACGGAAGTCTTCGGGCGACGGGTTCCCGTCGGCCATGCTGGAGCCCTACCGCAAGGTGGTCGCGATGCTGCCGCGGTTTCAGGTCGAGGGCCACCGGGTGATCGACTACGAACTCGCCTACCCTCGCGCCGCCTTCGATCGACAGTCCATCACCTGGGACCTGAACTACTTCAAGTACCACTTTCTCAAGCTGGCTCACGTGCCCTTTCGCGAAGAGCCGCTCGAGCGCGACTTCGCCGCGCTGATCGACTTTCTTCTCGACACCGACACCGACTTCTTCCTGTACCGCGACTTCCAGTCTCGCAACATCATGCTCCGAGACGGCGAGCCGTGGTTCATCGACTATCAGGGTGGACGCCGCGGCGCGCCCCAGTACGACATCGCCTCGCTGCTCTACGACGCAAAAGCGGCGCTGCCCGATGACGTTCGCGAGAGTCTGCTGGAGCACTACCTCGATGCGTTGAGCGAGCGCACCCCCGTCGACCGCGACGCATTCCGGGCGCTCTATCCGGGGTACGTTCTCGTGCGCATCCTGCAGGCGCTCGGGGCCTACGGCTACCGCGGATTCTTCGAGCAGAAGGCGCGGTTTCTCAAGAGCGTCCCCCATGCGGCCCGCAACATCGCGGGCATCCTGGAGCGGGGACTCCCCCTGCCGCTTCCCGAGGTCGAAGCCGTCTTCCGGCGCATCGTCGATCGGTGGGCGGGCGAAGACGACGGTCCCGCGCCGGCGCAGGGTCTCGAAGTTCAGTTGCGAAGCTTCAGCTACCGCCGCGGCTACCCCGAAGACGAGGGCGGTCACGGCGGCGGTTTCGTCTTCGACTGCCGCGCCCTGCCGAACCCCGGGCGCGAGGTGCGCTATCAGGCGCTCACCGGTCGTGACGCTCCGGTCGTGCGGTTCCTGGAGGAACTGCCCGAGGCGGCGCGATTCTGGGACCACGTTCACGCCCTGACCGATGCCCAGGTGGAGACCTACCTGGCCCGGGGCTTCTGGAGCCTGAGCATCTCCTTCGGGTGCACGGGAGGCCAGCATCGATCCGTCTACATGGCCGAGCGAATGGCCGCACACCTGAAGGAGCGCTTTCCCGAGGTTCGGGTGAACCTCACCCACCGGGAGGCGACTCGATGGCCCGGAGCAGGCACACCCCGAGCAGGCACACCCCGAGCGAGCACACCCGGAGCGAGCACACCCGGCGCCGACGAGGCCGAATGGACGCGATGATCCTCGCGGCCGGGCTCGGCACGCGGCTCCGCCCCCTGACCAACCACACGCCGAAGCCGCTGGTGCGAGTGGCGGGGGTGACCCTGCTCGAGCACATCGGTCGACGGCTGATCGACGCCGGCGCCGATCGGATCATCGTGAACGTGCACCACCTCTCCGAGCAGGTCGAGCGATTCGCCCGCGACGAGTGGAACCTCGACGCCGAACTCGTCTTGTCGCATGAGCGTGACGAACTCCTGGGAACGGGCGGGGGGCTCGCCCACGCGCGGAAGCTCTTTCGCCGCGACGCACCCTTCTTCCTGCACGTCGGCGATGTCATCGCCGAGCCCGACTTTCGCGCGTTCTACGGCGCCCATCAGGAGAGCGGGGCCCTCGCGACCCTGGCCGTTCACGAGCGCGAGACGGCACGCGCGCTCCTCTTCGATGCCCGGGGGCTGGTCGGTCGCGACAACCGCAGGGAGGGATGGACGCGCATGGCCCGAGAGCCGGCCGGTGAGCCGCAGCGGCGCCCTTTCGCGGGCATTCACGTCATCTCGCCCGCCCTCTTCGACGGCTTCGTCGAGACCGGTCCGTTCGACATCATCGACGCCTATCTGCGAGAGGTGGCGGCCGGATCGACGATCCTGCCGTACGACATCGGCGGGAGCCGCTGGCTCGAGATCGGCAATCCGGAACGCCTGGAGCAGGCGAGGCGAGCCCTGGAGACCTAGCGGGGGGTGGAAAAACGTGGGGTGCCGCCACGCTTGCCCCCCACCGGATCCACGTCCTACCCTCACGGACCCCCTCACCCATCGAGGTCGCCCGTGCCGAACGACACGCACACTCGCCGTCCGTATGTCGCCTCATCGCTCCGTGCGGGAACGCTGTGCGCGCTCGGTTTCGCCGCGATCTCCCTGGCCTGCGAGCCATCGACACCCACCGAGGGTGCCGGCGACGTCCAGCCGCATGCCGATTATTCCGAGGTGGTGTCCCAACTCCGGGCCATGATCGAGCGGGAGCACGACGCGAAGGGCCTTCGTGCCCTGTCGATCGCCCTGGTCGATGGTGACGAGGTGGTGTGGGCGACGGGATTCGGGGAACAGTCTCCGGGTGTGCCCGCCAGCGCGGAGACCGTCTATCGGGTGGGTTCGGTGTCGAAGATGTTCACCGACATCGCCATCATGCAGTTGGTCGAACGCGGCGAGATCGACCTCGATGTTCCGGTGCAGACCTACGTGCCGGAGTTTTCGCCGATCAACGACACCGACACGCCGATCACCCTTCGGCAACTCATGTCGCATCGCGCCGGGATCATTCGTGAGCCGCCGGCCGGGCACTACTTCGACGACACCGGCACCGACCTCGCTACGACGGTCGCCAGCCTGGCAGGCACCCCTCAGATCTACCCCCCCACGACCCGCACCAAATATTCGAACGCGGGCATCGCGGTAGTCGGGTATGCGCTCGAGAAGATCCAGGGCCAGGCCTTCGCCGACTATGTGAAGGGAGCGGTACTCGAACCCCTCGGCATGCGGTCGAGCGCCTTTACGCCCGACGCCGACATCGTCGACGATCTCGCCGATGCCTATATGTGGGGATTCGATCGCGACCTCTTTCCTGCTCCGACGTTCGAACTCGGTATGGCTCCAGCCGGGAGCATGTATTCGACCGTACTCGACCTCGCCCGCTTCCTGAGCGCCGCCTTTCGCGGAGGTGCGGGCGAAGAGGCGCGCGTCGTCGATGCGCAGACCCTCGAAGCGATGTGGGAGCCCCAGTTCGCCGAGCCGGGGGCCACCACCGGCTACGGCTTCGGTTTCGCGATCGACGAAACCGACGGCGAGCGCCGACTCGGCCACGGCGGCGCCATCTACGGGTTCTCCACTCAGTTGAGCTTCCTTCCCGAGGCAGGGCTCGGGGTCGTGGTCGTCTCAGCGGTCGATGGAACGAACACGGTCACCAGTCGAATCGCCGACGCCGCGCTCGACTTGATGCGGGCCCAGCAGAGAGGAGAGCCGCTCCCCCTCGAGTCACTTCGGGGCACCGATCCGGTCGACCCGGCTCTCGCCCTCGCGCTCGAAGGCACCTACGGAGAAGGCACCTCGGCGCTGGAGCTGTCCGAGCGCGCCGGGAGACTCTTCGCAACCCCGCTCCGGGGAGGCACGGTGATGGAGTTACGCACGCGAGGCGACACACTGATCGTCGACGACCGTGTGTCGTTCGGGCTCCGTGTACTGCCGGACGGCGGCGCGCTCCTCGGTCTGGGCGGCGCGCCGATTCGACTCGAGCGCCACCCGGCTCGATCGCTGCCCCCCGCGGTCCCCGCGCGCTGGCGGGGCCTGATCGGTGAGTACGGATGGGACCACAACGTGCTCTACATTCTCGAACGCGACGGCCGGCTGTTCGCGCTGATCGAGTGGTTCTTCTTGTACCCGTTGTCGGAGGTCTCCGGCGACGTCTTCGCCTTCCCGGACTGGGGCCTGTATCACGGCGAACACCTCGTGTTCAGCCGCGACGCCGCGGGACGCGCCCTCTCGGTAGAGGCCGCCTCCGTGCGGTTCGACCGCCGAGACGTGGGCACCGAATCGGGCGGCACCTTCACGATCGATCCAGTGCGGCCGGTCGAGGAGCTTCGCCGGGAGGCGCTCGCGGCCTCTCCCCCCGATGAATCCGGTGACTTCCGCGATTCCGACCTGGTTGAGGTGGTCGCGATCGAACCCGGTCTCATGCTCGACATGCGCTACGCCTCGACGAACAACTTCATGTCGTCGGTCTTCTACGACGAGGAGCGTCTGTTCCTGCAACGCCCCGCCGCCGAAGCCGTGGCACGCGCCCATCGAGCCCTCGCCCCCTACGGGTATGGCCTGCTCCTGCATGACGGCTATCGCCCCTGGTACGTGACGAAGATGTTCTGGGACGCCACCCCGGAGTCCGAGAAGATTTTCGTCGCAAACCCGGCGAACGGCTCCCGTCACAACCGCGGCGCGGCGATCGATCTCAACCTCTACGACCTGGCCACTGGACGGCCCGTCGACATGGTGGGCACCTACGACGAGTTCTCTCCCCGGTCCTTTCCGGACTACCCGGGTGGGACGTCTCGTCAACGCTGGCAGCGCGACCTTCTGCGCCGCACCATGGAGGCGGAGGGATTCAGTGTCTACGAGGCCGAGTGGTGGCACTTCGATCACGAGACCTGGCGGGAGTACCGCATCCAGAACGCACGTTTCGAGGACCTCGGGGGGTAGCCGCTCGCGTTGAAGGGTTGCCGTCGGTCGACCGTACCTGATCGGGCGGCCAGCGGAATGGCCGCGACACATCCAACAGGAGGTCTGCCGTGACCACACCGCGCTTTGTTCGACCGCAGCTCATTCTCGCGGCACTCGCCATCGGCGCACTGCCCCTCAGCGCACAGGTCGACGAGCCCGCCGTCGGGCGCTGGTCGGGCACCCTGGTGGCCGGACCCCAGGAACTCGAGATCGTCTTCAATGTCTCGCGGGCCGACGACGGCTCGCTCACGGGCACGATGGACGTGCCCACGCAGGGAGCCACCGGCATTCCCCTGAGCACGGTGTCGTTCACCGACGGCACCCTGTCGATGACCTTCGCCGTGCCTGGAGGTGGGAGCTACGAGGGCACACTCGACGAATCCGGCGAGGGCATGACGGGCACCTTCACCCAGGCGGGCCAGGCCTTTCCGATGAACCTCTCCCGCCGCGAGGCACCGGCTCCCCCCGCCCGCCCGCAGGAGCCGAAGGCCCCGTTCCCGTACACGATCGAAGACGTCCGGATCGAGCAGTCCGACGGGGGCTTTCAACTGGCGGGCACTTTGACCGTTCCAGAGGGCGAGGGCCCCTTCCCCGCCGCCGTCCTGGTCAGTGGTTCAGGACCCCAGGACCGGGACGAGACGTTGCTCGGCCACAAACCGTTCTGGGTGCTGGCCGATCACCTCACCCGGGCGGGGATCGCGGTGCTCCGGTACGACGACCGAGGCGTGGGGGAGTCGGGGGGCGTCTTCGCCACGGCCACCAGCGAAGACTTCGCCTCAGACGCTCTCGCCGCGCTTTCTCACCTGGCCTCCGACCCGCGCATCGACGCCGCGCGGGTCGGTATCATCGGCCACTCGGAGGGAGGGATCGTCGGCCCGATGGCGGCGAGCCGATCGGCCGACGTCGACTTCGTGGTGATGCTCGCGGGTCCCGGAGTGACCGGCCTGGAGGTTCTCGTCGAACAAGGCCGGCTCATCAACGAGGCCGCGGGCGTGCCCGCCGATATCTCCGCCTTCAATGCGCGGATCCAACGTCGCCTTGCCGCCATCGCCGCGGCCGACGCCAACCCGGCGACCGCGGCCGAGAGCATGCGCACCGCCATGCGAGAGGAGGTGGCCGGCCTCGGTGACGAGAGTCGCGCGCTCGTCGAGGCCTCGCTCACCGACCAGGCGATCGAGCAGAGCGTCACCCAGATGAATTCACCCTGGTTTCGCTTCTTCATGCACTACGACCCCGTGCTCGCGCTCGAAGGCGTCGCGGTTCCCGTCCTCGCGCTCTTCGGCGACAAAGACCTTCAGGTGCCGCCGCTCCAGAGCGCCGATGCGGTGGAACACGCCCTGCGCCGAAACGACGACGCCACCATCGAGATCCTCCCCGGTCTGAACCACCTCTTCCAGGAGGCGCAGACCGGCTCACCGGCGGAGTATCAGGCGATCGAAGAAACCATGAACCCGGCGGCTCTCTCTGCGATCAGTGGGTGGATTCTCGCACGCTTCGGTCCGCAAGGCGCCTGACGGCCCACCACGCGGGGGTTTGCTCGACGAGGATCACTGTGCGCATTGTGCACCCGCGGTAGGTTCCCTTTCTTCGATCTCGTCAATGACATCCCTGCGCGGCCAACTCCTGATCTCCAGCGGCGGACTCTTCGATCCGAACTTCCGGCACACGGTCGTATTGATCGGAGAACACGGTGCGGAGGGAGCGATCGGTGTCGTACTGAATCGCCGGCTCGAGGTGAGCGTAGCCGAGACCGTGCCCTCGCTGGCCACACTGGTGCACGCCGAGGCAAGGCTGTTCCAGGGCGGACCCGTGCAGCCCCAGAGTCCGGTGCTCCTCGCCCAGCTCACGAATCCGGAGCTCGCCGATCTCTCCGTTTTCGGCTCCATAGGCTTCCTGATCGGAGACGTGCCGGCCGAGATCCGCTCGGAGATTCGGCAGGCGCGCGTCTTCGCGGGATACTCCGGGTGGGGCCCCGGGCAGCTCGAGGGGGAACTCGCTGAACAGTCCTGGATCGTCGAACCGGCGCTCGAAGACGACGTCTTCACGAACGAGCCCGACACCTTGTGGAGCCGGGTGCTTCAGCGAAAAGGTCCCGCCTTCGACCTGATGTCGGAAATTCCCTTCGACCCCCGCATGAACTGAAGCCATGGCTCATCCTCGCCTGTATCACGACGACCTCGGCCTCGCCGAACTGAGGGCCTTTTGCCTGTCGTTGCCGGGCGCCACTGAACACGAGATGGGGCTGTTGGACTCCTACCGCGCAACCGCGCCACGCAAGCTCGTGGCCCAACTCGACGAGGGCCTCGTATGAGCGACTCCACCTCCGGAAGTCTGATCCTCAACTGCATCGCCCGACTCGCTCTCGCCGACGGACGTCTCACCGAGGCGGAATTGCGTGAAATCCACGACATCATTCGCGACCTCACCGGAATGGACGTGTCGCTCGACATGCTTCGTCGGGTGGTACAGGAGGCCGACGACGGTGGCGACGCCCTCGACTTCGTAGTGAGAGAGGCCCGTGACGAGGACCTCGAGGTGCGCGTTCTCATCGCCCAGGCCGGATACCGGGTGCTCGCCTCCGACGGTGAATTCACCCCTGAGGAGGTGACGACGTTCAACGCCCTTCTCGCCGGACTCGGTGTGTCGCACGAGCAGGTGGTCGGCACTCCTCCGGCCGACTCGCACGGCTGAGCGACGTCATCGAGATGGCCCGCAAGAAGGGGAAACGCAGAGTCACCCAGGTCGATCCGCCTCAGCTGAAGGGGGTCGGGCAGCTCTTTCTGGAGATTCCCATCGCCACGCTCGACCTCCACGGCCTGCGGGCCCAACAGGCCGAGGGCCGGGTGCGAGGGTTCCTGGCCGGGCACGCCCATTCCTCGTCGGGTCAGGTGGTGTTGATCATCACGGGAAAGGGCAATCGGTCGGAACGCGACGCGGTCCTCCCGGCGCTCACCCGTGACCTCCTCCAGGGTGAGTGCGCGCATCTCGTCGCGGATTTCGCGGGCCAACCCGGAGGTGGCGGGTACGTGGTGCGCATGGCCTAGAGGGGTGTCGGGCCACCTCCGTCGACTTCGAACCGTCCCCAGAATCCCCACCCGCCGAAGTACTCGGTGACGGCAAGAACCAGTTCATTGTCGCCGGCCTGAAGAGGCAGGTACACGGCCTCCCCCTGCATCTCCATCACACCGCGGAGGGTGCGCATTCCGAGCGGATTCATGCCCATGAAGAGGGGCTGTCCGTTCAGGAAGACCTCGATGTTGTCGGTGTACCCGAAATGAAGCCGACGCCGTTCCGCCTCGTCGGCCCGGATCGTGGTCCGTGCGAACACGACCCGCGTGCCGGGCACACCGCCCTCCAGACGAGCGACCGCGGTTCCGATGTCAGGGCTTCGACGATGACGATTCACCCAGACGATCCCCGGGGCGCCCGCTGGCCGCAGCGGCCAGGGCTCCGCCGACACAGCCTCCATCTCGAGCGCATCCAGATCGGGAAGCCAGCCCAGGGGGGCGTCGACCCCATCGAACGCGGGAGAAAGCTCCCACTCCGTCAGCGTGCCCGCGGCCATTGGAGGCCGCACGAACGAGTCGTACTCCTCGTCGTCGGGGGTGAAGCGCAGGTTCGAAATGTAGGCACCGGTCCCGAACGATCCGGTCCACACGCCGAGGGTTCCGGACCCGTCGCCCAGAGCGAGGTCCGGGATCACGAGGGCCGGCGTTTCGCCCCCGTCGACGAAGACCTCCCCCTGCGACCCCCGCACCACCACTCGAATCGGCACCCACCGGTCCGTAGCGAAGTCGGCCGCCCCGTTCGCGGGGCCATGAAACAGCTGCCACGTGCCACTTCCCATCAAACTGGGCTGGTATTGAATCGCCTCGGTGGTCCCGCTGGCGAAGGGCCTAAAGAAGAACATCTCATAGGCGTCTTCGGACTGCACCCGAAACGCGAGTCCCATGAACCCGGTGCCCTCGGGCGCAGCCATCTCCAGCTCGATCGTACCGTTCCTGAGGTCGATCCCCTGGGCGAAGGCCGCCCCCTTCCCGATGTACAAGGCCTCTCGTCCCCACAACTCTCCCCGCGCGACGGTATCTGCGTGAGACGTCCAGCGATCGAGATCCAGCGAGACGCGAGTCGAGGCCCGATCGAACGTTTGAGCCGAGGCACCAGCGACCCCGACCGCCGGGCCGGCCAGACCCGCGATGATGAACCACCTGGCCGCATTGATCCCTTGAGTCCATCCGGTTCCGACCGTCATCGCCACCCCTCGTTGTTGGTTGCCTCGCAGTCGTTCGCAGTGTCACTACGCGGAGAGCCGTCGAAAGTTGGCACGATTGACAGCTTCCTGACCGAAGCTTGTCATGGATCAAGGGGTCGCGCCTCGGTCGGATACCGCGATCAGATCGGCGAGAACCGCCGACGCCGTGGCCGCTCCGCCCGCCCCCGGCCCCGCGAAGCTGTAGGCTCCGCAGTCCCGGGTTTCGATCTGAAGTAGGTTGTCGACCCCGCGTGTGCGGGCCTCGGGCGAATCCGGCATCACCTCGACGGCGGCCACTCGAGCGAGGACACCCGACGGCCCGGCGCGCTCCGCGTGGGCCACTAGACGCACACGTCGCCCGCGCGCCATCGCAGCAGCTACCCTGCTCTCGGGGTCGGGGACGATCCCACTGCACTCCACATCGATCTCCGCCGGGGGCACACCCCACGCCAGCCACGCGAGAATCCTGATCTTGTCGGCCGCGTCACGGCCGTCGACATCACGGGCGGGATCGGCTTCAGCGATGCCGGCCGACCGGGCTTCTCGCAAAGCCGCGGCATAGGTCGCGCCCTCCTCGAGCCGGGTCAGGAGAAAGTTGGCGGTTCCATTCAAGATTCCGCTCAGCCTGCGCACTTCGATCCCTCCGAAGGCCGTCATCAGCGTCCGAACCGTCGGAATGCCGCCGCCGACCGCCGCATCGAACGCGAGCATCGCACCGTTTCGATGGGCCAACGCCCGGAGTTCGGGTCCATGGGCCGCGATCAACGCCTTGTTGGCCGTGACCACCGAGATACCCCGTGACAGGGCCGACGCGACGAGCGTAAGCGCCGGCTCGACGCCGCCCAACGCCTCGATCAGTACGTCGGCGGGCAACGCCTCGAGGCGTTTGGGATCGTCGGTCAGATCGACCTGATCCAAGTGCGGCGGTCGATCCTTCGTGAGGTCTCGAACCAGCCCTCCCTGGAGCGACCACCGGTCGGGGTCGCGCGCAAGCAGACCGGCCAGGCTCCCCCCGACGGCCCCGCACCCGGCGAGGGCCACTCGTGTTACGCTGAACATGTCGCCTCCTCGGCCCGACCGGCCCCTGTATTCCGCCCCGCCTCGTCGAGCGCCGCGACGAGGTCGGCCCTCAGGTCGTCGGATCCTTCGATCCCCACCGACAGCCGGAGCAATTGATCGGAGATGCCCGCCGCGGCTCGGGCCTCGGGCGACATCGCGGCGTGGGTCATGGTCGCGGGGTGGGCCACGAGGCTTTCGACCCCGCCGAGTGACTCCGCGAGCGAAAAGCACGAGAGGCGCGAAACGAACGCGCGGACCGCGTTTCGGTCGCCCGCGAGCTCGAAACTCACCATCGCACCGAACCCGGATTGCTGACGTCGGGCCACCTCGTGGCCGGGATGAGAGGGCAGGCTCGGATGGTGCACGCGCAGCACCGCTGGATGAGCGGCCAGGAGATCGACCACGTCTGCGGCATTGCGCTCGTGGGTGGCCATTCGCGCGAACAACGTTCGGATTCCACGCAGTGTGAGAAAGCTGTCGAACGGTGCGCCCGTGACGCCGATGCAGTTCGCCCACCAGGCCAGTTGCTCGCGGCAGCCGGCATCACGACAGACGATGGCACCACCGACCACGTCGCTGTGGCCGTTTAGGTACTTCGTCGTCGAGTGCACCACGATATCGGCGCCCCATTCGAGCGGCCTTTGCAGGGCCGGCGACAAGAAGGTGTTGTCGGCCACGAACGATGTGCCCTGCGCGGCGCACAGCCGAGCGACCCGCGCCAGGTCGGTCACTCGCAAGAGTGGGTTGCTGGGCGTCTCGACCCAACACATGGCCGGCGCCCGGGAAAAGGCCTGATTGAGTTCCGCCTCGTCACTGAAGTCGAACAGGGCCAACTCGAAGTGTCCCTTCGCGGCCAGGGCCGTCATCAGCCGCCATGCCCCGCCGTAGGCGTCGCGGGGAGCCACGAGGAGATCGCCCGGCTGGAGGAGCTGCAGCACCGTGGCGATCGCCGACATTCCCGTGGAGGTTACAATGGCCGACAGCCCGCCTTCCAGGTCCCCGATGGCCTCGCCCAAGAGGTCACGTGTCGGGTTGCCCGAGCGGGTGTAGTCGTAGCGTCGCGGCTCACCCACATCGGCGAATGTGAAGGTCGACGAGAGATGGATCGGGGCCACCACCGCGCCCCACTGGCGGTCTGACTCGAGTCCAGCGCGCACGGCCGAGGTCACACGGCCCGGGCGGCTCATGCGGCCACCTCGTCGGGCGCCTGGAACCGGCGCAGCACGGGAACGATCTGGTCTGGATCGGCCAGGAAGGCATCGTGACCCACCAGCGAGTCGATCTCCACGAACGAGCCATGGGCCAGGCGGTTGGCAAGGCGATCCAACTGCCAGGGGGGCGCGATGCGATCGCCCGAGACCGCGACGACCGTCACAGGGCAACGCACCGCGGACGGTTCGACTCGGTGCAGATCGATCGCGCGGCTGAGGCAGAGGTACTGGGCGGCCGACCACGTCGCGGCAAACCGCTCGGCGTTGTGGTCCAGGTAGCGCTCGACGGAGAAGGTCATCTCTTGCCCGAAGCTCTCGACGGGCTCACCGAATCGCGCGTCGAACTCCCGCTCGGAGCGGTAGGTGGTGATCGCGAGTGCCCGGGCCAGATGAAGCGCCGGGATCGGCCTTCCGGTTGCGAGTCCCTCGCGAACGATGCGCCGTTGAACGACCCGAACCGCCGTCGCCAGTGGGTGGGGCGCTTCGGCCGCTCCAATCACGAGCAGGCGCCCGACCCGTTCGGGGTGACGGGCGGCCAGGGCGAGAGCGATGGCGCCCCCGAACGACGCGCCGATCACTGCATCGAGACGTTCCAGGGCCAGGTGGTCGAGCAGGGCGGCGACCGTGTCGGCATGGTCCCTCGTCGACAAGACGCCGACCCCGTCGCGATCCAGTCCCCCGTTCCACTCCGCAGTTGAGTCTCCC
>CBDUEZ010000073.1:0-14416 GCA_965366355.1 uncultured bacterium | reverse complement strand
AGCTTTCTCCTGGCGCGGGCGGAGGATCGCCGCACCGAGATCGCCATGCGCCTGGCCCTCGGCGCGGGACGGGGGGCACTCGTTCGACAACTGCTCGTCGAGACCACGGTCATCGCCCTTCTCGGCGGGGTTGCGGGGGTATTCCTCGCGAACTGGACCCTGCAACTCCTCATGGCCTTCCAGCCGCCGATCGCGATTCCGATCTCCGTCGATGTGGGCCTCGACCGCACGGTGTTGCTCTTCACCGCCGCGATTTCGTTGCTGGCCGGGCTCGCGTTCGGGCTCGCTCCGGCGCTTCGGGCCACGAACCCCGACATCGCGCCCACCCTGAAGCTGGGGGGAGCGGCGCGGAGCCGAACGCGGCGTTTCGACCTGCGCCGTAGCCTGGTGGTTGCCCAGATTTCGCTCTCCTTCGTGCTCCTGATCGGGGCGGGACTTTTTGTGCGATCGCTGCAGAAGGCGCAGGCGATCGAGACGGGCTTCGACGTCGGGCCGGCCGCCCTCATCTGGCCGATGCCCGAGATGTCGGGCTACAAGGGGGCCGAGGAGGTGCACGCCGTCACCATGCAACTTCGAGACGCCCTTCTTGCGCACCCCCGGATCGATCGGGTCGGCCTCGCCGACCGGTTTCCGCTGGGCATGGCCGTCCAGACGGCGGGGTATGATTTGCCCGGGGTGCCACCCACGTCTGCAGCCGACGGACTGCACGACATCGACAACGCCAATGTCGGCCCGGGCTACTTCGAGGCGATGGGGGTGGCGGTCGTGCGCGGTCGATCGTTCACGGACGAAGACGCCGAGGGTGAAGGCGTCATCATCGTGAGTGAGGCGTTCGGCGAGCGCTTCTACCCGGGTCAGAACGTCGTGGGACGTACGATTCGTTCGAGCGGCGGGACCGACCTTCGCATCGTCGGCGTGGCGGCCGACACGAAGGTGCGCACCCTCGGCGAGGAGCCCCGCCCCTACATCTACGAGATGCGCACCCGCGCCATGCTCGGGGGCATGGAGTTCGTGGTCCGTGGTCAGGGCGATTCCAATGCACTTCTCGCGGCGGCGCTCGAGGCGGTCGATCAGGTCGATCCGGATCTCGTTCTCTTCGAAGCGAAGACGATGGATGAGCACCTGGCCTTGCTCCTGTTCCCACCCCGTATGGCGGCGCTCCTGCTTGGAGTCTTCGGGGGGCTCGCCCTGGGCCTCGCGGCGATCGGCATCTGGGGGGTCGTGAGCCACGCCGTGGCCCGACGCACGCGCGAGGTCGGGATCCGGGTGTCGCTCGGGGCCACGGCCGCCGGGGTCATCCAGCTGCTCGTCGGCAGCGGCATGCGGCTCGTGGGCCTGGGCATTGCGGTCGGCCTGGTCCTGTCGGTCGCTGCCGCCGTTCCGCTCTCTCGCATGTTGTACGGCATTCAGGCCCTCGATCTCGCGACCTTCGCCGCCATCCCGCTCGTCTTCGGGTTCGTCGCGGTGCTCGCGGCCTGGGCGCCTGCACGCCGAGCGGCTCGGGTCGATCCGGTGAGAGCGCTTCGGAGCGAGTGAGGGTCAGCGGTCCGGGTAATCGGCCGGCTCCCACGAGCCGGAACGGTGGCTCGCCAGTGCGGTCTCGATGAAATGCACCCCGCGGGCTCCATCGACGGCGGTCGGAAAGTCGTCGTCGAAGGGCCCGGGGGCCGCGCCACCGTTCCGGGATCGGAGGGTCCCGGCCACGTTGCGGTAGAGGTTCGCGAAGGCCTCGATGAACCCTTCGGGATGCCCCCCGGGCAGTCGAAGGTGCGCCTGGGCCCGCGCCGAGAGCCCTTCGACCCCATCATGCAGGATCGTCTCGGTACCCGTGGGCGCGATCAGCCGTAGTCGATCGGGACGCTCCTGCAACCAGTCGAGCGCGCCGTGGCTGCCATAGACCCGCAGCCGGAGGTGGTTCCTTTCCCCCGTCGCGACCTGCGAGGCCGTGATCAGGCCCCGGGCTCCCGTTTCGTAGCGAAGCAGGACGGTGGCATCGTCTTCGAGCGCGCGACCGGAGACGTGCGTCACGAGGTCGGCGAGCAGGCTACTCGGATGGAGGCCGCTCACGTAGGCGGCGAGGTTGTGCGCGTGGGTGCCGATGTCGCCGAGCGCCGACGACGGGCCCGCCTGATCCGGATCGCCGCGCCAGCTCGCCTGCTTCTGCCCCTGAGCCTCGAGAAGGGTACGGAGCCACCCCTGGCTGTACTCGACGACGATCTTCCGGATCTCGCCCAGGTCGCCTCTGGCGACCCGCTCGCGGGCCTCCTTGACCATGGGGTAACCCGTGTAGTTGTGGGTGACACAGACGACGCGGTCCAGCTCTCGGCTGAGCCGACACAACGTCCGGGCGTCGGCCAGCGTGGTGGTCAGCGGCTTGTCGCAGATCAAGTCGAAGCCGGCCTCGAGAGTGGCGCGGGCCACCGGAAAGTGAAGGTGGTTCGGGGTAACCACGACCACGGCGTCGATCCGCTCCGGCACCGGGAACGTCGCCTCCGTCTTCAACAGGTCGGCCCACGATCCATAGGCGCGGGCGGGATCGAGATCGAGGCTCGCCCCATGCCGCCGCGACCGCTCCGGATCCGACGAGAAGGCGCCCGCGACCAGCACCCAGTGCCCGTCGAGACGGGCGGCCGCCCGATGCACGGCGCCGATGAAGGCGTCGGGCCCCCCGCCCACCATGGCATATCGAAGGGGAGGGGTCACGGCAGGTCGTTGCCCACTTCGACGAGTTCGATGGCGAGCCGATCGGGTCCCTCGATGAGGATCGCTCGGCCCTCGCCGAAGGCATAACGATCCAGAATCACCACGTCGTGCTGCGCGAGGCGGGCTTCCCAGCGGTCGAGGTCGTCGACCGAAAAGGCGACGTGATCGAACACCTGTCCGCGCGACGGCGCCAGCAGGGGCATCGCCTCGCACTCCCCGGCACCGCATTGCCTCGGATACGAGGAGATGCTTCCGGAACCGTGGATCACCGTAGCCGACGGAGCCCGCACCGAGCCGGCCTGTTCCAGAGACGGCCAGCCGCGCGGTCCTCTCTCGGCCTCGCACGGGTCCCAGCGGGCTCGCTCGACGCGCTCGCCCGAGTCGGGATCGCGGCCCGGCGCGTGCGAGAAGCCCAGCACGTCGACATACCAGTTGGCGGCGCAGCGGGGCTGCTCATGGAAGAGATGTACGTGGGCGAAGGCCGGGCTGGTACGCGACGAGCCCGTCAATTCGACGAGCCCACCGTCCGGGCCCACCACATAGCTGAACCCACCATCGCGCGGCTCGGCGGCCTCGGCGGTGGCCAGTTGTGCGGCCGTCTGAATGCCGGCGTAGGGCGTAAGGCCCGACCGCAGCACGCCCGCACCCTGCCCGGGCCCCACTTCGAGCCTCAGGACGTCGACGCCCTCGGCCTCGAGGGCCTCGAGCCGGTCGGTCGTGTCGACGAAGCCGCCGATGTGCCAGAGCGCGCTCTGCGGGTCGGAGCGTTGCAGGGCCGGATCCCACGCCCCCGGCGGAGGCTCGGGCACGCGATTGAACAGAAGCGGCATCTCGGCGATGAAGGCGGGGTGTCCCGCGATCGTGCCACGACGCCCGTCGGGCCAGATGCGGAGGTACTCCGCGATGGCGGCCTCGGGATCGAGCGAGTTGAGGTGTGCGTGGTGCAGCTCGGGGACCGACCCCGCGCTGCCGTCCGAGGCGGCCTGGCCGTAGGCGCTGGCGGGAAGGCCCACTGCCCCGAGGATGCCGGTCCCTAGACCGAGTGCGAGACCGAAAGCGGCCGAACGGATCGTCATCCGACTCCCTCGATGCGCTCGACCCTGTACCCACCGCGACGACGGTCACCCATCCACAACCCTCCGAAGATGAGGGCGAGAAGCAGACAGAGGGGTGCGACATAGCGGAACGAGATGCGTCCCCCGTAATTGTCGGCCGGGCCGAGAATGCCTCCCGCCCGGTCGATGAGTGCGGCCGAGGCCCCCGACGATTGAACGGCTCGGAGTGCGTTGGCGGTCGTGGGAGAGGGCAGGGTGCCCGTCGACTCGTACGTCTCCAGGACGGCGCGAGCGGCCTCGACCGCGAGCCGGTCGTCGTCTGCGGTGGAGGTGCCGAGGGCCTGGTTGGCATCCTGGAGGAGAATCGTCGTCTCGATGGCCGGCAGGCGATCGTTGGCGTAGTCGTCGGCGATCGAACCCATGGCCGGAGAGGTGACGAGCCCGACCGTGGCCATCCCCACCGTGCCCATCAGTCCCAGACCGAGCGCGCCACTGCGCGGGACCCGCTCCGAGACGACGCCCAACATCGTTGGCCAGAAGTAGCAGACGCCCAAAGCAAACACGGTGGCCGCGGCGAAGGTGGCGATCGAGGAGCCCGCGTAGCTGAGCCAGGTGAGGCCCAGGCCGGCGAGGATCGCCGAGGCCAGCAGGATGCCCGTGGGCGACAGTCGCTCGACGACCGTGCCGGCGCGATACCGCATCACGGCCATCAGACCGTTGATCCAGACGAGCACCAGAATGCCTGCCATGCCACCCGCCTCGAGCACTGCCGGCACCCACCGGTTGGGCCCGAGCTCGACCGATGCGGTCATCGCCATCGCGATCAGCATGATCCACATGAGCGGCGTGCCGAAGGCGGCCTTGAAGGTGTCTACGACACTCACGCCGGCCTGCACCCCTTCCGTCTCGGGAAACCGCTCGCCCAGGAGCATGAACCCATAGATCGCCGTCGGGATCAGAATGAGCCCGAGCTTGAGCTGCCAGCTCCCGATTCCCACCTGATCGAGTCCGTAGGCGGCCAGCCCGCCGATCACGACTCCACCGGGGAACCAGACGTGAAACTGGTTGAGCTTCACCGTCTTGTTCTCGGGAAAGAGCGTGGCGACCAGAGGATTGCAGGCCGCCTCGACGAGGCCGTTGCCCATGGCGATCACCAAGGCCCCGAAAAACAGTCCCCAGTAGCCCGTCGCGAAGATCATGATCGCGACGCCCGCGGCGTGCGAGAGAAACGACATGCGCAGCAGCGTGCGCATGCCGAGGGTGTCACACAGGGGCGCAAAGACGAGTTGCGACACGGCGAACCCCCACAATGCGGCGCCCCCGATCCACCCCACCTGGGCATTGGTGAGTACGAACTCCTGCTTCAGGGCCCCCATGATCGCCCCGACCGTCGCGAAGGCGACCGAGGTGGCGATGAGAGCGATGCAGCTGCCCAGGAAGAGTTTTCTGCGCTGGAGATCCGACATGGAGAGATCCGGCATGAGGGGGTCCTGGATGGAGGGGGCGCTCACACGAGGCCGAGGTGGCGAAGCACCTCGTCGGGCGGCGCCTCCCATCGGGCGAGCGCGGTGTTGCCTACGTAGCCGATGTCGGCCATGCCCTCGGGGGTCGTGTAGAAGGCGGTCGCCGTCAGGTCCCGCACCTTCGCGAAGAAGCGGGCGGCCGTGCGATGCTCCGATGCGGCGCGGCGAATCCAGCAGATGTCGTCACAGATCGCGGTCTGTTGAGGCAGCCCGAGGTCTCTGAAGCGGCGCCCCTCGCCGTAGCGCCGGGAGGCCTCCCGATCCAGCCAGATCAGCCCCCCCTGCACGAGCACACGGTCCCGCCGCATTCCCTCGTATGGAGCGCTCACCCACTCGTCGATGTAGTCGACCGCCCCGACCGTACTGGCCGCCGGCGACACGGTGTCGGAGGGAATGATGACGTCGCAGAGCGCGGCCAATCCCTCCCGCTCGTCGTCGGTGAGCGTGAGTTCCCAGTGCCGGGTAGGAGCGATGAGGTCGGGATCCCAGAGCGTGCGGGCCGCCCTCGGATTCCCCACGGTGTTGCCCAGACTCGCGGCGCCGCCGGCGCCACCGGCCGTGCCGGACGCCGCACCGGTGCCGCCCACCCCGGGGCCACCGGAAGCGTCGGGTGTGCACGATCCGACCGCGGGTACGGCCGCGGCCAGCGCCATCCACTTGAGGGCGGTGCGCCGGTCGGGGCCGGCCTCGGTGTCGCGGGCTGTGCCGCTGTCGACGCCGGCCTCGCTGTCGCGGTCGGTTGGAGAGCTCCCGCCGACACTCTCCGAGGAGAGCATCGGGAGCGGGAGTCCGTCGGTCTGCTCGCTCATGCAAAGCTCCCGCGGTTGAGTTCGTTGATGAGGTAGTCGGCCGATCGCCACGCGATCGCCATGATGCTCAGGGTGGGGTTCTTGTCGGCATTGCTCACGAAGGCGCCTCCGTCGGTCACGAAGAGGTTGTCGACCTCCCACGACTGACAGAATTCGTTGAGCACCGACTCGCGGGGGTTGGCCCCCATGCGCACGCCCCCGACCTCGTGGATGATCTGACCCGGGGCCGCGATGGCCCGTGCCCCGTCGTCCTGGACGGTCGACGTGACTCGGCCGCCCATCGCCTCGATGATCCCGGCGAAGGTCTGCTGCATGTGGCGCGCCTGGTTGAGCTCGTGGTCCGACCACTTCCAGTGGAAGCGCAGGGTGGGCACGCCCCACTGATCGACGCCGTCGGGGTCGATCTCGCAGTAGCAGTCGTCGTTGGGAATCATCTCGCCACGGCCGTCGAACCACATGAACGAGCCGTAGTACCGGCGCATCTCCTCCTTGAACCGCGCCCCGTAGGCCCCCTCGGTGTAGCCCTCCATTCCTCCGAAGGCACCGGGGCCCGGCATACCGCGTCCGCCGCCGAACTCGACGTGGTATCCGCGGGCGAAGTCGAGCGCGCCCCCCAACTGCTGCTGGTAGAGCCACCACGGGATGTAGACGTGCATCGCCGATGCCCCGTCGGTGTTGTGGGGGGGCATGTGTTCGAAGGCGGGGAACTGGCCGCCGACTCCCGCACCGACGGTGTCCATGAGGTACTTCCCAACCAGTCCGCTCCCGTTCGCCAGGCCATCGGGGAATGCGGCGCTCTTCGAATTGAGGAGAATGCGGGCCGATTCACAGGCACTCGCCGCTACGATCACCACCCGAGCGCCCACCCACTCGTCGAGGCGGGTCGTCTTGTCGATGAAATGCACTCCCGTGGCGCGTCCCTGTGCATCGACCGTCACCTCCCGCACCATCGCGTCGGTGCGGATGTCGAGATTCCCGGTCGCGAGGGCGGGGGGGATCAAGACGGTGGTCGACTGGAAGTTCGCCTTGATGGAGCAGCCGCGGCCGCAGGGCGTGGCCCAGATGCAGGCCGCCCTCGACCGCATCGATTCGGCGGTCACGCGCTGGGCCAGCGGATTGTCGGGAAAGAGGTAGGCGGGAAGTCGCTCGTGGTCCTGCCGTTCCGAGAGAATGGCCAGATGGGCCGGAATGACCGGAATGTCGAGGTCGCGGCAGGCCCGCTGAGCGTACAGCTCCGTGGCTCGGGGGGCGGGAGCCGGCTGAAGGATCCCGGGAGAGGAGTTCGGCGTGTTCTCGAGCCCTTCGTTGGAGCCGTAGACGCCGATCAGGGCCTCGGTCTTGTCGTAGTACGGCTCCAGGTCGTCGTAGTCCATCGGCCAGTCGAAGCCCAGGCCGTCTCGGGAACGGGGCTTGAAGTCGTACCGGCCCATGCGCAGCGAGATGCGTCCCCAGTGGTTGGTGCGTCCGCCGAGCATGCGGGCGCGCCACCAGCGAAAGTCGGTGCCCTCGGCACTCGAGTAGGGCTCGCCGGGCACCTGCCACCCGCCGTCGACGGTGGCATCGTAGAACCCGAAGGGCTTCTCTGGAGTCCCCCCTCCACGCAGCGGGGCGTCTTTTGGAAGCTGGAACATCGGGGTCTCGGTCACCGGGTCGTAGTCGCGACCGGCCTCGAGCATCAGCACCCGCACCCCGTGGACCGCGAGGATGAAGGCCGACATGGCTCCGGCCGCTCCGGAGCCGACCACGATGACGTCGTAGTCGTCCTGGGTTTTTCGGGTCATGGGCGAGTCTCAGCGAAGGCTTTCCAGATGGCGAATGCTTCGGGTCACCGATTCGATCGGGTCGGCGGGTTGGTCGTGTTCGACGAAGACGTGCCGGGCGCCGGCGGCGTACGCGCGGTCGATCAGGAGCCCGAAATCGAGCGCCCCGTCTCCGACGGCGACCATGGCCCCCTCGGCCGTGCGGTCCTTGGCATGCACCGAGGCGAAGCGGCCCGGGTGCAGGTCGAACCAGCGCTCCGGGTTCTGCTGCGCCTCCACGGCCCAGAAGAGGTCGAGCTGGAACGAGAGCAGCTCGGGGCTGCTCCTCTCCATGAGAATCTCGAGGCCGCTCGGTCCCCCCATGAGCGCCTCGAATTCGAAGTCATGGTTGTGATACGCCACCGAAAACCCATGCGCGCGGGCCGCCTCGCCCGCCTCGCCGAGCAGGTCGGCGAGGGCGCGGTAGCCGTCGGGGGTGCGGCGATCTTCGGGAGTCCAGGGGCAGACGAGCCAAACGTGACCGAGGGCTTCGGCCTCGTCGAACAGCGCCTCCCTCGCGTCGGGAAGGAACCGTTCGAGACCCACGTGCGACGACGGTGCGCGCAGGCCCGCGTCGTCGAGGTGGCCGCGAAAGGCCTGGGGCGAGAGACCGTAGAGCCCGGCGAGTTCGACCTCCTGGTAGCCGAGCGCGGCCACGGTGGCGAGTGTGGCCGCCGGATCGCTCATGACGGAGCGAAGGGTATAGAGTTGCACGCCGAGCACCCGGGGTACGACGCTCGATGTCTCCTCCGCCGAACCCCTCTCGTCGTTCGCCGATCGCGAGCAGCCGGCGGCGGATGCCGCCAACAGCGGAACGGAGGCGAGGAATCGCCGCCGGTCCATCACGGAAGGCGTCTCACCTTCAGGTTCCGGAACGAGACCCGATCCCCGTGGTCCTGCAGGCCGATGTGGCCCGAGGGGTAGGTGCCGTATTCCGGCCACTCGGCGAACTTGCTGGCGGCGACCAGGGCCGTCCACTCCGGACTTCCCAACTCGTAGTCGACGATCTCGACCCCGTTCAACCACTGTTGAACCCGGTTCCCCTCGACACGCACACGAATTTCGTTCCACTCCCCCGCCGGCCTCACGATCCCGCGGGGAGCCGGATGAATCGCATAGTTGGCCCCCGCAGACGTCAGGGGATTCGCCCCGTCCGCGTGTACCGCGTCGTCGAGCACCTGCACCTCGGGGGCACCCTCGAAGATCCGTCCCGACTCTTCCGAGGCGCGAATGAACACACCGCTGTTGCCCCCTTCGAGCACCATCCAGTCGACCTTCAACTCGAAGTCGGTATAGGTCTCCCGCGTGATGATGTCGCCGCCCCCGTCGACACGCACGAGGGCTCCGTCGATCGCCTGCCATCCGTCGTGGAGGTCGTCGGCGCCGTAGGTGCGCCACGCGTCGGTCGACGTTCCGTCGAAGAGCAGCTCCCACCCCTCGGCGCGTTCGGCGGCCGTCAGGGTGTTGTGGGGCTGCTGCGCGGAAGCCGCGGCGGCGTTGGCTTCGGTCGCGTCGGCGGACGGCACCGCCTCGTCGCCTCCGCCGCAGGCGGCCAGGAGGCCCAGCAGGATCGGAACCACGAAGTGGGGCGAGGGCGAGGTGCGCTTGAGCCGCTGGATCATCGTACTTCCCAACCCGGTCGGTAGGTTCGCGAGAGGTGGCGGTTCGCGTCGTTGTCGTTGACGACCCGCATGGCACCGCCGTCGTAGTGGATCTTTCGTCCCTGGCCGGCCCGCAGGGCCACGATACCCAGAAGCATCGTTTCCGTCAGAGGCGCCGCGTATTCGAAGGGACTCGTAGCCGGCTCGAGTCCTTTGCAGGCCCGAACCCAGTTCAATTCGTGCGAGCCCTCGATCCGGGGGTAGCTCGGGGCGACCCGGTCGGCCTCGGCCCGCAGATAGTCGGGGTAGAGCGTCGGGTTGTTGCCGTAGGTCTCGTGCATGAGAAGGCCCCGCTCGCCCACGAAGATCACGCCGCCCGTGCGGTCGAGTTCGACGTCGGGAGGGAGCACGTCGGGGCGTTGAGGCATGAGACCGCCGTCATACCAGTGCATCTGCACGGGCGGCTGGAGGCCGCGCCGCGGAAAGGTGTAGTGCACCTTCATGGCCATCGGGTAGGTGGCGGGATTCTCATCGCCGCCGCCCCATGGAGTCGAGGTGGCCTCGATGGTCTCCGGGTACCCGAGGTCGAGCGCCCAGTAGGGGTGGTCGACCAGATGAGCCCCCATGTCGCCCAGTGCCCCGACCCCGAAGGGGGTCCACCCCCGCCAGTGGAAAGGGTGGAAGACCGGGTGGTACGCCACGTCTTCGGCCTCACCCCCTCGCCACAGCTCCCATGCGAGGCTGTCGGGGGCATGGTAGTCGCCGCCGATCGCCTCGGCGACGCGGGTCGCGACGCTTCCCGGCCACCACGAGAGCGCCTCGTCGGGGCCGCGCTGCTCGGGTGGATAGACCGGGTGGGGAAGCCCCTGGGGCCAGATCGGGCGGTTGGTCCAGATGTGCACCTCGCGCACGGGGCCGATGATTCCGGCCTGGACCCATTCGTTGATTCGGCGGGCGTCGTCGCTCGAGTGGCCCTGGTTGCCCATCTGGGTGACGACGCCGGTCTCTCGCGCGATCCTCTGCAGAATCCGGCACTCCTCGACCGACCACGCCAGGGGCTTCTGCACGTAGACGTGTTTCCCGGCCCGCATGGCCGCAGCGGCAATCACCGCGTGGGTGTGGTCGGGGGTCGCGATCAGCACGGCGTCGATATCGTCGGCGTTGGCGAGCAATTCCCGGAAGTCGCTGTACTTGCGGGCCGCCTGGAATTGTTCTCTCCAGCGCACGCCCTCCTCTCGCGGGTTTCCGTCGCCGTCGACGGCCCGTTCGTCGACCTTCGCGGCGACCAGAGCCATATCGACGTCGCACACCGCGGCGATGTGTTCCGATCCGAGCTGCTGGGCGTTTTCGGCCCCCATCCCCCCCGCGCCCACGACGGCAATGTTGAGCATGTCGCTCGGGGCGGTATAGCCGGGCCCGCCGAGCACGCGACGGGGCACGATCATGGCCCCGAGAGCGAGTTTCGAGCCGCCGGACACGAAGTCGCGGCGCGAAAGGGGGGCATCAGGCATTCGAAATCTCCGCCGGTTTGGGGTCGTGCCGCCGGGGCGGCCCCGGGGGGTGCATCATGGGTCAGAGGTGTTCCACCCGCCAGATCCCCACGGAGACGCCCCCGGTCGGGATCGAGGTGATCGACTCGGCTCGCCGGTCGAGTTGCCGCACCAGGGAGGCTTCGGGCGACACGATCGCCAGCGTCCATCCCGGAAACCGACGCCGAGCGACTTGCCCCAGCCGGGCATACAGGTCACGCAGCGCGCCCGCATCACCGACGCGCCGGCCCCACGGCGGGTTGCTGACCAGGAGGCCGATTCTCCCGCCCTCGGGTGGGAGCGATTCCGACACCGACCGCTCGACAAACTCGACCGAAGCCGCGATTCCGGCACGTTCGGCGTTCGCACGGGCCGCCAACACCGCCCCGCTGTCGCGATCTGCACCGACCAGTGGAGCCGGGGCCGGGCGGATCGCGGCGAGTGCCTGGGCGCGCAGCCGCATCCAGGCGTCGGCATCGTATCCGGGCCAGGATTGGAAGGCGAAGGCACGGTGGTCTCCCGGCGCTCGCCGGCAGGCCCGCAGCGCCGCCTCGATCACGAAGGTGCCCGAGCCGCAGAGTGGATCAACCAGTGGTGTCTCGGGATCCCAACCGGCCAGCCGGAGCACGCCCGCGGCGAGGGTCTCGCGCAGGGGCGCCCGGCCGGTCTGAAGCCGGTAGCCCCGGCGGTGCAGATGCTCGCCGGTCGCGTCGGCCCGAATCGTGACGACATCTCGCACGATCCGGACGATGAAACCCTGTGCGGCCGGATCCGGCTCGTCGCTCGAGGGTGTGCCGGTCGCGGGAGTCCCGGTCGCCGGGGCCCCGCCTGCCGGCACTCCGCCCGCCGCGCGGGTCAGCCGTTCGGCCACGGCCCCCGTGTGGTAGAGTCGCGACTTGCGCGATGTGACCCGGAACGCGAGCGGGGCTCCGGGCCGTGTGAAGGGCGACCAATCCAGTTGGGCGGCTTTTCGTTCGAGCTCGCCCAGCGCGGTCGCGCGAAACGAGCCGACGGTGACCAGAACCCGCGACGCGGTCGCGAGATGGAGATTGAGCCGGGCGACCGTCTCGAGGTCGCCCTCGACCGCGGCCCCACCCGACTCGAGGGCGGCCGAGCCCAGTCCCAGCTCGTCGAGCTCGGCGGAAAGCGCGGGCTCGAGGCCGGGCGCGGTCTGGACGAAGAGGTTCAGTCCTTGTCGTCCTTGAGCCCGCCCAGAAGCATCGTCACCAGCGAGACCACGATGCTGCCGAGAATCGCCGACCACCATCCGTCGACCCCGAACCCGTCGACCACGGCCGCCGTGATCATGAGCATGGCCGCGTTCACCACGAGGGCGAACAGACCGAGGGTGAGGATCCGGAAGGGGAACGACAGGATCATCAGGATCGGCTTCAGGACGGCGTTGACCAGCCCGAAGACGAGGGCCACGATGGCGACCTGGCCCAGGTCGTCGGAGAGCGTGACACCCGAGACGAAGTAGGCCGCGGCCCAGAGGGCGAAGCCATTGATGACGGTTCGAATGATGAGATTTTTCATGGCGCCATAATGCAGCCCGACGCGCCGGAAGGCGAGCCTTTCACACGCCGCCTCAGTCCAGCAGGTCGATTCCGATCGGTCGGGGCGTCGGAAGGGCCGCTCCGCGGTAGGCCATCGATCCGAAGTGGCCGTGGCGATAGGCGCTCCACCCGATGAGGCCGAAGACGGCAATCGTGAGCGACGCGTGGGCGATCGGCCACGCCACCCCGGCCGGTGAGCCCTGGGGAAGTCCACCGAAGGGCAGCGCCTCGTTGATCAGCACGCCCGACGCGAAGCCCGCGAGTCCGGCGCCGATCGAGCACGAAAGGAGCGCGAGAACACTGGGGAAGGGCGTGGGTTGTGCCACCGCGAGGACCGCGAGCACGAGGGCCCCGGCGGCCGGTGCGATCAGCGCGCCGGGAAGGGCCTGCGCAATCGCGAGGCGCCAGATCGCATCGCCGGGTGCCGGGGGGTAGGCGAGAAGGAACAGTTCGAGCAGGGGGGCGACGAACAACAGAAGGGCGGTAAGGCGAACCGCCCCGCCGAGGCGGGTCAGCGCGTCGCGGAGTGCCGGCCCCGGCGTGCCGATGACGGGTGGCCCGCCGGAGGCGCCACGCAGCGGAAAAGCCGACGTCCCGCGGGACCGAAACGCGCTCGGGGTGCGGGCCCAGCCGGGGGGCGGGCGCTCGGCGCTCGGATCGCGGGTCACGCGTCGAGCACGGATTGGAGGGCGGATCGAGACATGGGGAGGGCGTTGGAGGGGCGG
Source organism: uncultured bacterium (assembly GCA_965366355.1). GTDB lineage: Bacteria > Gemmatimonadota > Gemmatimonadetes > Longimicrobiales > Gaopeijiaceae > Gaopeijia. Next base: position 1,116 of record CBDUEZ010000073.1, on the reverse strand, counting down.
GACGTCGAACGGAGTCCTCTCATGCAACCCTCGTACCAAAGAGGTGCGATCTCCGACGCGTCGCGGGGATCGCCAGACACGGCGGTAGTTTTCGCGTCGCCGAGCCGCCCCGCGACCCCGGCCTCCGGCCCCGTGTGACGTTGCACCTGATGCTGCAGGGTGTCGCACAGGTACGACAGCCCACCTGTGGGGACGAGGCCACGGTGGCGTCGTCGGTCGGGGGGCCCTAACGTCTCTTGCCGAACTCAATCCACCGTTCCCCACCCTCCGGATCATGATGCGGAATCGACTTCCTTCCCTGATTCTCGCGGCGTTCGCGATCGTCTTGACCGTGCTCCCGGTCGCGGCCGTTCAGCAGCCGGCGAGCACGCAGTCCGATACGACCGACGCCGAGAACCCTCTCAGGGAGGGCCTCCCCCTCGATCCGACGCGAACTCTTCGCATGCGCGCGACGGAGGGGTCGTGGATGTCGGTCGATGTCAGCCCCGACGGGTCGACGCTGGTGTTCGACCTGCTCGGCGACCTCTACACCCTGCCGGTCGGCGGAGGGCGGGCGACGCAGCTCACACGCGGCATGGGGTTCGACGCCCAGCCCCGCTTCTCGCCCGACGGCGATGCCGTCGTCTTCACCTCGGATCGCGACGGGGGTGAAAACGTCTGGATCCTCTCGACCGATCTCTCCGATACGACGAAGATCACGCGGGGCGATCACGACTCGTACGTGTCTCCCGAGTGGACCCCCGACGGCGACTACATCGTCGTGACGAAGGGGACCAAGCTGTGGATGATCCATCGCACGGGCGGGAGCGGTGTGCAGCTCATCGACGAACCCGCCGCGCTGCGTACGATGGGGGCCGCGTTCGGCGCCGATGATCGCTACATCTGGTTCGGAGGGAGGACCGGGGGAGGGTACAACAACGGGCTCGACATCTACCAGCTCGCCGTCTACGATCGCGAGACGGGCGAGATCTCGGGGCGCAGTGATCGCTGGGGTGGGGCGTTTCGGCCCACGCTGTCGCCCGACGGGCGCTGGCTGGTCTACGCCTCGCGGCACATCGCCGACACGGGCCTGAGAATCCGTGACCTCGATTCCGGCGAGGAGCAGTGGCTGGCCTG
>CBDUEZ010000072.1:0-14537 GCA_965366355.1 uncultured bacterium | reverse complement strand
TCGCCGCGCCGTGGGTGCTCGGGCGTGTGCATCGCGAGGCCCCCGTCGAGGATCCGATGTGCGGATTCCGGGCGTATCGCCTGATCGTGCCGAAAAAGGCTCTTCGCGACGACGACACGCCGTTGTGTGCGTCGACGGAGCCGTGGGCGGCCAACATCGAGGTGCTGTCGAGGCTGGTACCGCACGCCCGCCGACTGGAGGACGCGCCGCTCGCGCTTCGATACAGCCTCCACGCACGGCCGTCGCGCTTCAAGGCCATGCGGGCGCTCCGGGAACTCCTGCGGCTTCGAGGGGGCCGCCCCTGGTCGGCGCCGAGCGAGGCCGTGTGACCGGTGGACATCTCCAGGAAGATCCGTCTGAGGGCCGTGTGGCTTTTGATCGTGCCCTTCTTCTGGTTCGCCACTCCGTCGCCCCTGCTCCTCGCGATCGGGATCGGCCTGGCTGCGCTCGGGCTCTCGTTGCGAGCCGCGGCCGCGGGGTTCATTCACAAGGACCGCGAACTCACGACGACCGGTCCCTACTCCTTCACGCGAAACCCCCTGTATCTGGGTAGTTTCTTTCTCGGCCTGGGGATCACCCTCGCGGGCGGAAACCCCCTGTTCGTGGGACTGTTCGTCGCCTTCTTCGCGGCGGTGTACACGCGTACGATCCGGCACGAGACGCGGCAACTCCAGGCGGCGTTCGGCGACCAATACACCGAATACGCGCGCCACGTCCCGGTCTTCGTTCCCCGGCTCACACCCTATCGGAGTGCTTCGCAGGCGGCGGCCGGGTTTTCGTCGGAGCGCTGGAAGCGCAACCGGGAGTACGAGGCCCTGCTCGGGGCCGTGGCCGGATTCGGTTTGTTGATGTTGCGTATGTGGATGCGCTGAGGTCAGCCCGACGGATACCGCTCCAAAGCGACCCCGACCTTCTCCAGAACCGCCTCCACAGTGACTCGACTCATTCCGTCCCGATATTCGGGACTGACGGGATACGCCTCGCCGGCGAACCGGGCGTATCCGTCGACCACCAGGTCCTGGTAGCGGCGCCAGGGCCCTGTACGCTTCGGATTGGTGTAGCCGTACAGCCCCACCACGGGCGTCTCCAGGGCGCGCGCGATGTGGAGGGGACCCGTATCGGGACTGATCACGAGGCGGCTCCCGTCGAGGAGCCAGACGAGCTTGCGAAGATCGTCGCCGAGGGCGTCGACCACGGTCGTGGCTCGGGTCTCGGCCAGGGCCCGGTCGGCGATGTCACGCTCGATGGCCGACGGCCCACCGACCAGAACCGGTCGAAGGCCGTAGTCGGATTCGAGGGCCTCGAGCACCCGGGCATACCCTTCGGAGGTCCAGTTCTTCTCGAGCTTGCTCGTGCCCACGACCACGGCACAGGCCGGGCGCCCCAGGTCGTCGAAGAAGGCCTCCTGGGCCCGTCGCTCCTCGGGCGAGATCGGAATGTCCCACGTGGCCGGATGGGGGTCGATCCCCAGATGCTGCAGAAACTCGAAGTACTGGTCCTGAACGTGGTGCTGACCCTGAAAGGCGATCCGCTCGTTGGTGAAGATCCAGTTCAGGTCGCGAGCTCGGTGCCGGTCGAAGCCGAGCTTGACCCTCGCCGGGGCGAGTCCCGTCAGGACGCCCGCCTTGAAATAGACCTGGAGACCGAGAACGAGATCGTAGGGTTTCTGCGGGTACTGCCGGGCCAGGTCGGAAAACCCCTCCCAGGCCCCGATGCCTCGGTGGCGGTTGTAGATCAGGAAGCGGTCGATGGCGGGATGCGTCGCGACCAATTGGTACGGGACGGGTTGAATCACCCAGGTGATCCGACAGTCCGGCCAGTGCCGCTTCAGCGCATTCGCGACCGGAAGCACGTGGACTGCGTCGCCGATCGCCGAGAGCATGACGATGCAGATCTCGCGCGGTGGCCCTTCCGGAAAGAGCTCGCGCCAGCGCGGTGTGTCACTCATCGATCGCCCCGATGGTGTCTCTGAAGGCGGTCCAGACGTCTTCTCCCAGCGCCGCGCCGGTCGCCGTCTCGAACTTGCGGAGGGAGCGCGTCAAGCGCGCCGCCATCGGCGCCAACGGGGCGGTTCCGTCGAGCACCCGTGCCCGGTCGAGATCGAGTACCTGCGCCTCCAGCGAGGCCCCGGTGTTCACCATCAGAAAGTTCTTGGCGTTCAAGTCGGGGTGGTAGATGCCGCAGTCGGCGAGCCGCCGCGCCAGGCGACCTGCCAGCGACATCGCCACGACCCTCTGGGCGTCGGTGGGCGGTTGAGAAGAGGCAGGCATGCGGTTGTGGAAGAGGAGATCGGCCAGGTCGACCGAGTTGGGCACGAAGGTCGTCACGAGGTCGGCGCGATACCACAGCAGTCCCGCCCTGTAGGTCACCCCGGCCTGAACCTGCGGGGTCGGGATGCCACGATCGCGGGCCGCGTCCGACGCCCGGGCTTCTGTGAGCGGCCGGGAGCGGCCCCGTCGAAGGTAGCAGTCGTGAAGGATCGGCGCGGCCCATCCACCCCGAAGGTACCTCCGCACGACCCAACGGCCGCCGGGAGCGCCGACGGGAACGCGCACGGCGCGCACGATGCCCCGACCCTGCAGTTCGATGGCGTCGGAGTCGTGAAGCGACGCTCGGGCCAGGGTGCCCCACCGACCGAGGGTCTGCTCCACCCATTCGGCGGCCGACGCGCGGGCGAATCCGCGGCTGCCCACGCCCCGCACAGCGACGTATCCGTCGGGTACGGTCATCGTCCGGGCGCCGGAGGCGCGTCGTTCAGCGCCCGTTGGACCGAGGTCAGAATGTCGTCGACGGTGATCTGCTCCATACGCTCGTGACGGGGGTCGTACCGCGACGGATCCGGCTCCTCTCCCGGGTCGGTGTACCGGTCGATCACGAGGTCCCGCGAGTCCCGCCAGGGGCCGACCCGATACGGGTTGGTGTGGCCAAAAAGGCCGACGACGGGCGTGCCCAGAGCGTGTGCCAGGTGCAGGGGTCCGGTATCGGGGCTGACCAGAACGTCGACCCCGTCGACGACCCACATCATTCGCCGCACGGAGTCCCCGAGTGTGTTGGTCACCGGCTCACCGGCCTCGGAGATCGACTCGGCTGCGGCGCGTTCGCGGTCCGAGGGCCCCCCCACCAGTACGACGTGTGCGCCGGTGCGCTCGGTCAGCGCGCGGACCAGGGCGGGAAGTCGTTCGGCCGGCCAGTCCTTCTTGGGATTGGCCGTGGCCAGAACCAGTCCCACGAGCGGCCCCGATTGCGTGCGCCTCAGCTCGGAGAAGAAGGCGTCGCGCTCCACCTGCTCCTCGGCCGTGAAGGAGATCTTCCACTCGACGGGCGCATCGAGGGGGAGACCGAGGGGGGCTCGGAAACGCAGGAAGAGATCCTGTGTGTGCAGCCACGGTGTCTCGGGGAGCGACGCCGTGTTGAACCACGCCGCGCCGTCGCGCGTCTTCGATGGGGGGAGCCCCAGACGCACCGGCGCACCCGTGAGAGTGGCGGCGATCGAGCCTTTGATGTAACGCATGAAGTTCAAGGTGAGATCACAGGCGCGCCCCCGAAAGGCGCCCCTCAGCTCCCACACGCCGCGCAGGCCTGCTCCCTTGTCGAAGACCACGACCCGATCGACCGCGGGGTGGTGTCGAACGACCTCGGCGGGGGCCCGCTCCGCGATCCAGACGATCTCCCGCTCGGGGTCCTGGCGCTTCAGATCGCAGGCGATCGGGAGCCCGTGCACGACGTCTCCGATCCCGCTGAGCAGGACGATGCCCACCCGCCGGCTTCGGGCCGGGTGCAGGAGGGGCGTCATGCCGGGGCGTCACCCTCGATCAGAAACAGGCGGGGGCCCTCGAATGTCCGCCCTTTGACCCGAAGCCGGAAGCGGTACTCGCCGGGCGCCTCGAAGATGACCTCCTCCATGGGCTGGATCAGGGTCGTGCGGGCCCGGGGGCGTCCCTCGATCGCGGGACTGACGTCGGTGCCCCCGCGAACGGCGAACCGCGTCGGCTTGCCGTCGGGTCCGAGAAGCTCGGCATCGAAATTGTAGCGCCCATGGTCGCCGCGGTCCCACTCCAACGCCATCACCAGGGTGAGGTCGTGTTGGGCGGGAAATCCGGGTGCCGCCAGGGCGTGATATTGGCCGCTCACGTGAAGGCGACCCCACTCGTCGAGACGAGCCGCATCGCAGATCAGGAAGGTTTCGACGTACACGACGAGTCCGGTTGGATTAGCGGTAGAAATCGAGTCAGCGCTCGCCCCATCCGCCGCCCCCAGGGGAGCGGATGCTGACGATGTCGCCGGCGCGCGCGTCAAAGGTAACCTTTCCGGGGAGTTCACTCTCGACGCCGTCCCGAATGAGACGGTTCTCGCCCGGGGCACCGTCCGACCCGCCCCTCAGCCCGCTGGGTCCGTGTCGGCGGCGCTCGGTCAGGAGGGTGACCCTCGCATCTCCGAGGAGTTCGAGGTCGCGCCTCAACCCATCGCCCCCCCGGTGGTGTCCGTCGCCCCCGGTGCCCCGCCGCAGTTCGTACCGGCGCACCCGAAAGGGGTACGCGTGTTCGAGCGCCTCGATGGGGGTGTTCAGCGAGTTCGACATGTGCACGTGTACGCCCGACAGACCGGGGCCGGTCGGGCCCGCCCCCATACCACCGCCCACCGTTTCGTAGTAGGCGAAGGGTGATCCGGTCCGCGGGTCGAGACCCCCGATGGTCGTGTTGTTCATCGTTCCCTGCGATAGCGAGGGGATCGCGTCGGGAAGGGGACCGGCCAACGCTCGAAAGAGCACGTCGGTGATGCGTTGACTGGTCTCGACGTTGCCGGCGGCGACGCTGGCCGGCGGCTTCGCATTCACGACCGACCCCTCGGGGAGGACCAGTTCTACACTTCTCAGTGAGCCGCCGCCGGCCGGCATGTCGACTCCGAGAAGGTGTTCGACCACGCAGCGAAAGACATACCGCGTGGCCGACGACGTGATGGCGGCCACCGCATTGACGCCTCCGGCGACCTGCGACGAGGAGCCGGTGAAGTCGACCCTCGCCCGACCTCCCGAGATGTCGATGGCGACGACGATCGGGATGGGCCCGGTGCCGAAGCCGTCGTCTTCGATGTGGTCTTCCGCCTCCCAACGGCCATCCGGAATCTGCTCCAGCCCCGCCTCGAGGAGTCGGTCGGCGTAGTCGATGAGCCCGTCCATGGCTCGCGTCACGGCCCCGGCCCCCCTCCTGCGGGTCATCTCGAGTAGCCGGATCCGTCCCGTGTGGAGCGCCGCGAGTTGAGCCTCGAGATCGCCGGCCCGTTCTTCCGGCGTCCGCACATTCGACAGCACGAGTCTCCAGATGTCGTCCTGCCTCTCGCCTTCGCGCACGAGGCGCACGGGCGGAATGCGCAGCCCTTCTTGCACGATCTCCGTCGCAAGCGGCATCGATCCCGGGCTGATTCCGCCGACGTCGCTGTGGTGGGCACGGGCGGCCACATAACCGAGTACTCCGCCCTCCGGCGCGTACACGGCCTGGATGGTGGTGATGTCGGGAAGGTGTGTGCCCCCGCGGAAGGGATCGTTCAGCATGGCCACATCACCCTCGGCGAGGTCACCGAGTTCGGCGAGCGCCGCCTCGACGCTCATCGGCATCGCCCCGAGGTGCACCGGCATGTGGTCGCCCATGGCGACGGGGCGGCCGGCGGCATCGAAGAGCGCGCACGAGTAGTCCCGCCGCTCCTTGATGTTCGGCGAATACGACGCCCGCCGCAGCGCGGCGCCCATTTCTTCGGCCAGCGCCTGGAAGAGGTGCCGAAAAACCTCCAGGACGACGGCATCGGGGGGCGTGGGGCCCGTCGGTGGTGCAGGAGTTGTCACAAGGACCCTCGTAGTTGGCCGGCGGCGGAGTGGGGGTTATACTAGAACGCTGTAGATCGAACGTGTGCCTTCGCGGCGACCAGGCTCGTTCAAACGACCGAGCACGAGGCTCGGAAGAGCGAGCGAGTCCCCCGAGGGCCGGCCAACATATCCAGGAGGGTGCTTGTGCAGAAGGAAAAGCTGATGGACCGGGCTCGTGATGAACTGTTCAGCCACATCAACCGATGCGGCGTCCTCCAGGCCTCGGCCGACGACCAGAAGATCTGGATGGATGAAACCATCGATTATCTGGCCGAGCGGTATCCCGACCTGGGTGATCTCGAGCTCGATCACCTGCATTCCGTTGGAATGCGATTCTGCGCTCCCGCGCTCGACCATGGCGCGCAGGGTACGGCGAATACGGCAGGCGACGCAAACGCGGCCTGATTCGCGATACTCCCGTTTGCTCCCCCCCTCCCGGGCGGGCAACGGGCGGAAGTGCTCGGAGTCGTGACCGAGTCGAGGGCCCGACGGGACACTGATCCCGGTTCGGGCCCTTTGCCGTTGTGGTTCGGAACGCGTCTTTCCCCCGCGGGGCGCCCCCTGTATACTATCGCGCCCGCGCCCGAGCGCTTTTCTCCCGAGCCCTTTCGTCATGACCTCTGGCTGGCACACGCAGGATCCCGCATCGACTGAAGGCCTCCCCCTCAAGAAGGGGGCGAAGGCCCTTCTGAAAGCCTACTACCGGCACGGGCACCTCGCCTCGCCCATGGGAGGTTTTCTCGAGCCGCTGAGGGTGCGACACGAGTCCGACGGCTCGGGCACCGTGCTTCTCGAGTGTTCGTCGTCGTCGCTGCGATTCGAACTGACCGTGCCCAAGGCGACTCGAACGGAGCGGGCCGCGGTCAAGGAGACGCAGGCGGCGGGCGGAATGCCCAACTGTCCCCGCCATGAGGAGCCGACGCAGCGGTTGCAGCGCGTCGAGGGCTACCTCGTCTGTGGCCTCTGCGGGGTGCGCTACGGTCGGCCAGCCTGATCATCTGGGCCCAGTCACGGCTCGACCCGGTGGCCGGGTGTCGCAAAAACAGGCTGGTACCGCCCAGAAGCGCACATTAGATTCGAGTAGGCGTGAGCCCCAGCCCCCCACCTCCGGAGACCCCGCGTATGCCCCAGGAATTCCTCAGCTCTGAGGAATACGACGAACAGGCACACCGCCTCTACGACGACGGTGACTACGACGGGGCCCTCGAGATGCTCAAAGAGGGCCTCTCGGTTTATCCGAATGCCGTGGAGTTGTGTGTGGGGCTCGGCTATGCGCGTCTAGCGCGTGAAGAGTATGCCTGGGCCCGCAGAGCCTTCGAACGGGCCCGCGTGCTCGACCCGGGTCATGAAGACGCGCTCGTCGGCATGGGCGAAACCCTGCTTCGCCTGGGGCATCGCAAGGAGGCCCTGCGCCTCTTCGCGCGGGTCGAGGCCATGGGCTTCGACGACGATCTCGAATTGATGCTCACGATGGGACGGGCCCTGTATCGCGACCAACTGTGGGCCGAGTCGCGCGATGTGTTCGCCCGAGCGGTGGCGGGACGCCCCGACAGCTCGGAAGCCGTCGCAGCCCTCGGCTACGCCCTTCACCGGCTCGGTGACGACGTGGGTTCAGGGCGCCAGATCCGGCGGGCCCTCCGGCTCGATCCCGATCTTCACGAGGCCCGGATCTACCTGGGCCACCTGCTCTACGATCGAGGGGACTGGGAGGGCGCCCTGAGGGAATTCGAACGTGCCCCACCGGTCGAACATTGGGATGCGGTGGCGGTCTGGAGGATTCTCGAACTGAAGCGCGCCCTCTGGCATATCGAGACGGGGGACGCCCGGCTCGCCCCCTGGGAGGAGCGGCTCGGATTCCTCGAGTCGATGGACGATCCGATCGACCAATTGCTGGCCGAGGTCGAGGCCAGCGCCAACGCCGTGCCCGATCTGCTGGATCCCTCGCAGCTCGAGCTCTTCGAGGGTGGTGACGAGGGGGCTCGGCACATGGTGCGAAACGCCGAAGGCATCGTCTTTCGAGGCACGTGGCGCGACATTGTCAGACAGATGCGTGACCATGCCGGTTTCACCCACGAGACCATTTCGGCCTACATGAGACGCATGGCGGAGCGCTGGCACGAGCAGATGGGTGTCGAGGTTCCGTTCAACGACCCTCAACTGTTCTTGCGGGCCGCGGTGAGATACCGTCTTGTGATCTTGGAGGACAGGTCGAACTGACCTGTCCGGCGTTTTGTTTTCCGGGCCTGCGGGCTCACAACCGATCGAACCATGCCTGACACGACCGCCGAGGCCCCCCTCTGGCGCCTTCACCGTGCGCTGGTCCAGGCCCTCCGGGAGCGCGATCCCGCCGGCCTGGGTCGCCCCTTCACCGTCGCCGAGATCTATCAGGACCTGGTCCCGTATCGTACGCACCGCGATGTGCTCGGTGTCGAGATGAACGGGGACTACGAGCACCTCGTGCTCCGTCTCCTCGCCGGCGAAGACGACCTTCTCACGCTGGGGTCGGAACACGCCCGGTCGGAGATTCAGTCCGAGCTCAAGAAGAGCAATCCCAATACCGGTCTGTATCGAGAATACGCCGGGGTCGACGTACACCTCGTGGCCGAACACATCCCCGCTGAAGACGACCTCGAGGATGACGATGGAGCCACCATTCTGCCGCGAGACGAGGTGGTGGTCGAGTCGCCCGTCGAGCTCCACCCCGAGCCCGAGACACCGACGCCCGTCGACGATCTGGCACCCGCGCCCACGGACGAAGAGGACGAGATGATGGACGAGGCTACCGAAGACACCGACGGCGCCGCAAAGCCCGGCGACGATGGGGTGTGTTATTGGTGTCGGGGCCAGCTGCCGATCCGCGAGACGCTGAATTTTTGTCCGTTCTGCGGTACCGATGTGGGTGTCGTGCCGTGCGGTTCGTGTGGCGAAGCGCTGGAAGCGGGATGGCGGTTCTGCATTCAATGCGGGGCAACGTCGGGCGAGGGGTGAAGACGGCCCCCTTCGTCATTGCGTTGTTTGGCGTCGCGCTCGTCGCGTGCGAGCCCGAGGTACCGGTTGAGCTTCGCCCCGACGGAGTCCTTCGGGCCTCACTCGGACTGACGGATCGCGACGCGGTCCACATCATCCAGCTCCGTGGCCGGGGGGTGGCGGAGATCTCCGAGCCCAGCGAACTCGCCATCGAGGCGGGCGCCTGGGTGTCGTTTCAAGGGGGAGACACGCGGGGTCACGTCGTTCGGTTCGACACGCTCGCGCTCTCGGCGACCGCTCTGGACTGGGTGAAGCAGACCGACCAGATCGAGAGCCCGCCACTTCTGACGCCGGCCTCACGGTGGGTCGTTTCATTCGCGGGGGCGCCGGTGGGCGTATACCCGTTCGCGGTCGAGGGCAGTGGTGAACTCGGCTTCGGTCGTATCGAGATTCGAGGGGAGGGTCGATGATGCAGAGCGCAGAGCGGTCGCTCGAGAGCTGGGAGGCGGTCGTGCCCGGCGTGGTGTTTCCTGTCCTCGCCCTCTGGTTGGGGGGCAGTACCTGGCCGGCTCGTGGCCTGGCCTCGGCCTTCAATGTGATCCCGCTCGTGGTTCTTGCGCTGATCGCCTGGCGCGGCGGCCAACGAACCGCCGCCGTCCAGGGGGCCGCGACCTTCAGCTACGGCCTCGTCTCACTCGCCTGGGTCGGAGCCACGTGGGACGTCGCCGCGTTGGCGACGCTCGGCGAGGAGGCCGCCCGATATTCTCCCGTGGCCGCGGCGGTCGTAGGCATCGTCGTCTACCTTCTCGTGTCGATCGCGCTCCGGTGGACCGGCGATACGAATCCTCCCGTGACGGAGGCCCGCTGATGCCCCGTGTGGCGGTGATCCCCGGTGACGGGATCGGGCTCGAGGTGATTCGAGAGGCGGTGCGTGTTCTGGAAGCGGTCGAGACTCGGTTCGAACCGGGGCTCGAGCTGGTTCATTGGGACCTCGGCGCCGACCGTTTTCTCCGGGAAGGAGTCACGATCACCGACGACGAATTCCAGGCCCTGGCGACCGAGCACGACGCGATCCTCCTGGGCGCCCTCGGCGATCCTCGCGTGCCCGGCAACCAGCACGCCCGCGACATTCTGCTTGGTCTGCGTTTTCGGCTCGATCTCTACGTCAACTATCGGCCTTCGGTCCTTCTCGACCCGGCGATGAGTCCGCTTCGCGACCCGGGGCCGATTCGCCTGGATATCTTTCGAGAGAACACCGAGGGCGTCTACGTCGACTTGGGCGGGACGTTCAAGGAGGGCACCGTCGACGAGGTGGCGATCCAGGAAGACCTCAACACCTGGAAGGGCGTCGAGCGGATCTGCCGGGCCGCCTTCGAGCACGCCGAACGACAGGGCCGCGGGCGGGTGACTCTGGTCGACAAGGCCAACGCGATGCCGGCCGCCGGGCGTCTGTGGCGACGAGCCTTCCATCATGTCGCCGCCGATTTCCCGACGATCGAGACCGACGCCATGTACGTCGACGCGATGGCGATGGACCTCGTTCGGCGCCCGGGACGGTATGAGGTCATCGTCACGGGGAATCTGTTCGGTGACATCTTGTCGGACCTCGCCGCGGAACTCGTGGGCGGGCTCGGGACGGCGGCGTCGGCCAACATCCACCCCGGCCGACACGCGCTCTTCGAACCCGTTCACGGGTCGGCTCCCGACATCGCGGGTCAGGGTAAGGCCAACCCGCTGGGCGCCATCTCGTGTGTCGCCCTGATGCTCGACCATCTCGGGTTCGCCGAACCCGCCGCCCTGGTCGAAGCGATCGTGCGCGAGGCGGTGGAGAAGGGCGTGCGTACGCCCGACATGGGTGGGGTGGGATCGACCGAAGAGGTTGGACACTGGGTGGCGAAGAGGGTCCTCGAACACGACGTGTAGCAAAGGAGCAGCTATGGGAACGCAAGGACAGGCGCGCGAAGTCGTCTTTTTGTCGGGCAAACGAACGGGGTTCGGATCGTTCGGTGGCTCGCTTCGGGACCTTTCGGCCACCGACCTCGGGGTGATCTCGGCCAAGGCGGCACTGGAGGAGGCCGGTGTGTCTCCGGCCGACGTCGGCCACGTCATCTACGGGAACGCCCTGCAGACGTCGGCCGACGCGATCTACCTGGCCCGCCACGTCGGTCTGCGGGCCGGGGTGCCGGAAGAAGTGCCCGCGCTCACGGTCAACCGGCTGTGCGGATCCGGCTTTCAGGCCATCACCTCGGGCGCACAGGAGATCCTGCTCGGGGACGCCGATGTGGCCCTGGTGGGGGGCACGGAGTCGATGAGCCAGGCCCCGCACGTGGTTCGCGGCGCCCGGTGGGGAAAGATGCGGCTCGGCGACGCGGGCGAATTCTTCGACGACCTGTTGTGGGAAGCCCTGGTCGATTCGAACTGTGGTCTCTCCATGGCCCAGACCGCCGAGGAATTGGCGGAGCGCTACGGGGTCACCCGCGACGAGGTGGACCAGGTCGCGCTGGAGTCCCAGAGGCGTGCGCAGGCGGCGTGGGACGCCGGTCGCTTCGAGGCCGAAATCACCCCCGTGACGCTCAAGACCCGCAAGGGCGAGGTGCAATTCGCGAGCGATGAACACATGCGCCCCGACACCACGATCGAGGCGCTGTCGAAGCTGCGGCCCTACTTCCGCCAGGATGGGCTCGTGACGGCGGGGAATGCCAGTGGAATCGGCGACGGTTCGGCGAGCGCCGTCATCGCCGAGGCCGGTTGGGCCGCGTCTCGCGACCTGAAGCCGCTGGGTCGCCTGGTCTCATGGGCCTTCGTCGGTGTCGAGCCGCGTATCATGGGTCTCGGGCCTGCGCCCGCGATCCGCCAGGCCCTCGAACGGGCCGGCCTGACTCTCGCCGACATGGATCTGGTCGAGGTCAACGAGGCGTTCGCCCCACAATACAAGGCGGTGGAGAAGGAGTTGGGACTGGACCCCGACATCACCAACGTCGACGGTGGGGCGATCGCATTGACCCACCCGCTCGCCGCGTCGGGAGCACGGATCACCATCCACCTGCTGCACGAGCTTCGTCGCCGGGGTGGTCGCTACGCAGTGGGCTCGGCCTGCATCGGCGGAGGCCAGGGCGGAGCGGTCGTCGTCGAGGCGATGTGAGGCAGCTATCGGCATGGATGAACAGGGGAAGCCCGGTCGGCAACTGACCCGTCGGCAATTCGACGAAGTCATGCGCCGGGCGTCGGAGTTGGCGGCGCGGGAGGGGGAAGGGGGTGACGGAGATCTGCCCGAGGGCGAGATCTACCGGATCGGCCGTGAGGTCGGCCTCGACGAGCGATATGTACGACGTGCCCTCGATGACGTTCGCAGCCGGGAGCTCGACGGGTCGCTGGCCGATCGCCTGATCGGTCCGGGCCTGGTACGGGCGTCGCGAGTGGTCGACGGAACCGTCGAGGAACTCGGGGAACGCATCGACGAGTTTCTCGTGGCCGGCCGCCTCCTCCAGAGAGTCCGGCGCTCGCCCACATTTCTGCAGTATCGCCCCGCCGTCGACTGGATCAGCACGCTGGCCCGGGCCGCCAGCGGGACGTCGCGGAAATATTTCGTGGCCTCGGCCCGTTCGGTCGAGGTGTCGCTCGAGGCGGTCGACGACACCCGTACGCTGGTCGAGTTCGAGGTCGACCCGGGCATTCGGGGAGACTACCTCGGGGGCATGTTCGGCGGTGGAGGCCTCGGGGGGATCGGAGCGGGCGTCGGCGTCGGACTGGGGGCCGCCGCGCTGGTTCCCGAGGTGGCGGCGGTCATCGCCGGTGTCGCGGCGGCCGGAGGCGTATTCGGATCGGTCGCCGCCTTCACTCGTCGAGCGTATCGCCGCAAGTGGAGCGACGTGCGGGCCGAGGTCGAGGGAGTGCTCGATCGGCTCGAGGTGGGGGAGTTTCTCGAGCCCCCGCCCTCGTCGTGGAGGAAGTGGGTGGAGAAGCACTTTCACGGGGCCAAGCGAATGTTGGACGTGCGCGACGACGACCTCTCGCGCCCCGGTTTCTAGAGTGGGTTCGCTGAACGAAGGGGAGGACCAGGTGGAGATTCAGAAGGTAGGGGTGGTCGGATGTGGCCTCATGGGGAGCGGTATCGCCGAGGTGGCGGCCAAGGCCGGATTCGATGTCGTGGTGCGGGAGATCCACGACGAGGCGATCGCGGCCGGTCGCTCCCGGATCGAGAAGTCGATGAACCGGGCCGTCGAGAAGGGCAAACTGGCGGCCGATGAGCGCGCGGGGGCACTCGCGCGCCTGCGCTTCACGACGGCGGTGGGCGACCTCGCCGATCGCGACTTCGTCATCGAGGCCATCGTCGAAGATCTCGAGGCGAAGGTCGAGCTTTTCCGAGCGCTCGACGAGGTGTGCGGCGCGTCGACGATCTACGCGACCAACACGAGCTCGCTGACGGTGACCGACATGGCGGCCCGTACCCAGCGTCCCGACCGGGTGGTGGGACTCCACTTCTTCAATCCCGTCCCGGTGATGAAGCTGGTCGAAGTGGTGAGAACCATCGCCACCAGTGACGAAGCGTTCGAGGCCGTGTTCGACTTCGCGGGAGCGTTGGGCAAGGAGCCCATATCGGCCCAGGACAATTCCGGATTCGTCGTGAACCTGCTGCTGGTACCGTACATGCTCGACGCGGTCCGTCAGCTCGAGCGTGGGGTGGCCTCGATCACCGACATCGACAAGGCGATGGTGCTGGGGTGTGGCTACCCGATGGGGCCCTTCGCCCTGTGCGACTTCGTGGGCATCGACACGACCTGCCGCATCGCCGAGATCATGTTCGAGGAGTACCGCGAACAGCGCTACGCGCCTCCGCCCCTCCTCAAGAGAATGGTCGCCCTGGGGCGGTTCGGTCGAAAAGCGGGCAAGGGGTTCTACGACTATGCGGGCGACCAGCCGGTGCCGATGCCCCTGTGACGAGGTATACCTGACGAAAAAAAGAGGGCCTCCCGCAGGAGGCCCTCTTCTGTGCCATGGTCCGAACAATCGGACGTTGGATCAACGGCGCTCGGTACGGCGCTGACGCCGACGCTCACGGCGAATCGCCGCCTCGCGCTTCCGCTTCCGTTGGGCGCTGGGCTTCTCGTAGAAGCGGCGCTTCCGAAGCTCGGAATAGAGTCCCGACCGCTGCACTTTGCGCTTGAAACGACGCAGTGCACGCTCAAGGCTCTCGTTGTCCTGAATGGTCACTTCCAAAGGAATCACGCTCCTCAGCAAAGAAAACAACTCTGTAGCTTGGTAAGATACGTCGGGGCGGGGCGGGGGGTCAACCGATTCGTTGCCCCGACCGGTCGCCTAGTGCAGCTGCAGCCGGAGGAGGAGCATCAGCCCGACGCCCCCGAAGAGGTACAGGGCCTGGGCGGCGGCGCGTGACCGATCGCGATGTCGATGAATCTCCGGGATCAGGTCGGCCGCTGCGATATACATGAAACTGCCGGCGGTGACCGGGAGCAGGGCGGCCGAAAACCCATCGACCCGATGCCCCACCACCAGCGCCACGCCCACGCCCACAACGGCGACGAGCGCCGACAGGAGGTTGAAGATCAGGGCACGGCGCACGGAGAGGCCGCCGTGAACCAGAATCGCGAAGTCGCCGATCTCCTGGGGGATCTCGTGGAGGGCGATCGCGATGGTGGTGGCGACCCCGGCGGCCGGGTCGGCCGTGTCCCAAAAGCGGATTTTGATGTCTTCG
>CBDUEZ010000071.1:0-14633 GCA_965366355.1 uncultured bacterium | reverse complement strand
TGGAGCATGCGCCGGCGGCTCACCGCAGTCACATGGATCGGCTCGAGCTCGATGGCTTCGACCGGCATCGCAACGGTCAGGAAGACCCCCTCCTCGGCCTGGGTCTGTACCGTGTCGACGACGGTGGCGCGCCCGATCATCTCGAAACGCACCGGGATCCGTCCGGTCTCGGAGATGGTCAACTCGAAGAAGCCCTTCTCGTCGGTGAGGGCCGTGTCACCGGCCACGGAGACGAGCACGCCCCGGAGTGCCAGCCCGCCCGGGGCCGAGACGCGACCGAGGACCCGACCCGTTCGTTCCGGGGCCGGCGCCGCTGTGTAGCCCTCGCCCTCCGCGAGGCGGATCAGTTCGATGCGCAGTCCGTCGGCACCGGTTCCGGCGGCGGAGAGCGGCTCGCTGGCTCGATATCCGGCCATGGTGGCCACAACCGAAAGTCCCTCCTGGGCCTCGATATCGAGGCGAAACACCCCTCCCGCCGTCGTCGATCCGGCCGCAACCGCCCGGCGAGTCGCGTCGATCACGACCAGCCGGGCGCCCTCGAGGCCGGCACCATTGCGCGCATCGACGACCGAGCCGACCAACTGGCCCGCGGCCGGAAGTGCCAGCGCCAGGGCGCAGACCAGCGCGCCACCAGGGAGTTTCCACATGGACGCAATGCTTGCACGGGGTGGCCCTGGAGCGCAACCAGTTCGACGCAGCCCCCCCGTGTAGGCGAACCTTGCGGTACGCCGGCTCTGCTCGAATGCTGTGTACGGTCGCACTCCTCCGGCGGAGCCCCCACCGTGCACGCACCCTCTCGCTCTCGGCGCAGGTCCTCACTGTTTCGCTGTAGATACCCAGCCCAGCGCCGCCCCCGCCTGAAGGGCGCCACCCCCTTCGTACTCACCGTCGCGGTCGCGGCCTGCACGGGCGACACCGCCGAGTTGGCGCACGTGGTCGTCACCGACAGCGCGGGGGTCGAGATCGTCTCGAGCCAGCGACAGACTTGGCCCGAGGGGGCGGAGTGGCGGGTGGGCCCCGAACCGGCTCTGCGGATCGGTAGCCTCGACGGCGCACCCGAGGTGACCTTCGGCAATGTGCGCGACGTGGGCGTGCTCTCCGACGGTCGACTCTACGTGGCCGACGAGCTCGCCCACACCATCCGGGTGTTCTCTGCCGAAGGGAGCTACCTGGAGTCGGTCGGCCGGGAGGGCAATGGGCCCGGAGAATTGACCTACTTCCTGACCGTGGCGCCCTATCGAGCCGACTCGCTCTGGGTCTACGACTACGCCGTCGGCGCCGTGTCGGTCTTTGCCCCCGATTTCAGCTTCGGGCGCAGGTTCACGAACCCCCTCATGCCCGAGAACTACTGGATCGGCAGCGCGCTGAGCGGGGGACGATTCCTCGCGTCATCACCGGGATCGGGTGGGGTCCGCATGGAAGGGCCGGGACAACGTCCCGACTCCTCGAAGATCATCGTCTTCTCTCCCGATGGCACGAGCGCCGACACGGTCGGGGCGTTCCTCGTTCGAACCCAACACTTCGGGGACGGCGGACGGCCCCTGGCGTCGCATCTCACCCCGTTTACCGGCATCATCGGCCACGGCGAGAGCGTCTTCTTCACCGACGGCGCCACATTCTCGATCCGGGAGTACGACCTCGAGGGCACCCTGAGGCGGGTGATGCGACGCTCCTTCCCCCTTCAGCCCGTCACCCCCGACATGATCGCCGATTTCCAGGCCGACTACCTCGAGCGTGCGGCCGGCCACGGCGGCGTTCCCATCGAGCGGCTGCGGGAGGGGCTGGATCTCGCGCACTATGGGGCCACCCTACCCTCCAACAGCCCGGTGATGGAGGTCGACGCGCTGGGGAACCTCTGGGTCGGGCATTGGGTGACTCCCGGAGACGAGATCACGCGCTGGAGCGTCTTCGATCTTGACGGGCGATGGCTCGGCGAGGTCGACACGCCGGCGGGACTGGACGTCAAACAGATCACGGGCGACGCCGTGATCGGCGTCGCCACCGACGAGCTGGACGTGCAATACGTGCAGGTTCACCGGCTGGAGAAGCGCTAGAACGCCGGGGTTGGTGAAAAGCCTTGCCCCACGATTGCGACAATGTCAGTATTGCATCATGTCGCTCGGTGATCTGCAGTACCTGACCCTTCTCGCCGTGGTCCGATCCGGACCCGAGGCGACCGCCCGCACCGTGCGCGCGGTCCTCGCCGAGGTTGGAGGCCGCGAGGTAAGCGTGAGTACGGTGTTCGTGACGCTCACCCGCCTCGAAGATCGAGGACTCCTCGCCTCCCAGTCGGGAGAGTCGCCACAGCGCGGGGGGCGCGCCCCCCGGTTGTTCGAGGTCACCGACAGTGGATGGGCGGCGCTTCGCGGCGCGCGGGCGGCGAACGAACGCATGTGGCAGGGGATCGAGCCGGTATGACGGGGGCGGGGCCGGGGCCGTGGCCGAGGCGGCTGCTGAAGTGGCTGCTTCCCGACGACCCGTGGTGCGACGAGTTCCTGGACCAGTTGGACGAGGCGTTCCGGGCACAGCCAGATACGGGACGGTCGGTGCGACCGGCCCTCTGGTACCTGAAGAACGGGTGGTCGCGGGACGGGGTGCGATTCGTGTGGGCGATGAGACGGCGGCGAACCATTGCGAGGGGGGATGGGATGGGAGGCTCGGGAGTGAGACAGGCGGCCGGCGAGTGGAGTCGAGAACTCCGTTTCGCGACCCGACGGCTCCTTCGAGACCGTCGCTTCACGGCGTTCGTCGTGGGCACACTGGCGCTCGGTATCGGGGCGAACGCGGCCGTCTTCGGGGTGGCCGATCGCCTGTTCCTCAGCGGACCCGATCATGTGGACCGTCCCGAAGAGCTCCGCCGTCTGTATCTGCGCGTGGATGGGCCCACGGGTGAGGTGTCACGAACCGCGCCCTGGATTCCCTATCTCACGGCCGAGGCGATTCGCGCCGCGTCGACCGGATTCCGCGAGGTCGCGCTGTTTCGGCGCGCCGATGGCCTCTTCGGGACCGGCGACGACCTTCGGCCGGTGGCGATCTCCGTGGTCGGCCCCGGCTTCTTCGAGCTCCTGGGTGCGCGTCCCGCGGTCGGGCGGCTCCCGGCCTCCGATCGCGAGGTCGTCGTATCGCACGGGCTCTGGACCGAGGTGTGGGGCAACGACCCCGACGTGGTCGAGTCGACGGTGGAAGTCGACGGCGAGAGCTGGACGGTGGCCGGCGTGGCGCCTCCGGGGTTTTCGGGACCGCTCCTCCAGGTCGCCGACCTGTGGCTGCCTCTCGACCCCACCGCCGCAGGGAATCGCAATTGGCAGGTGGTGGCCCGCCTGGCCTCTTCCGGCCCCGGTTCACAGGGCGAGGAACGCGCCACGCAAGAAGCGAACAGCATTCACCAGCGCACCGACCCGGGACGTTTCTTCGGCTGGGCCCGCGACGGAACGATCGTCGCCGCTCCGATCTCAGCCGACGACGAAGGAAAACCTTCGGCCGAGGCGGCCGTCGCGCGCCTGCTCGTCGCGGTAGCGGGCATCGTGCTTCTGATCGGCGTGGCCAACGTGATCAATCTGTCGATCGCACGCCTTCGACGACGCCGCCGCGAAGTGGCGATCCGGCTCGCCCTCGGGCTCGGCCGCGGCGGCCTGACCCGCCACCTCGCGTCGGAGACGGTGGTGCTCGCGGGCCTCGCCGCCCTCACCGCCCTCCCGGTCGCGGCACTCGCCGGCAGCGGAGCCCGCCGGCTGCTCC
The DNA here is from genome assembly GCA_965366355.1 of uncultured bacterium. GTDB lineage: Bacteria > Gemmatimonadota > Gemmatimonadetes > Longimicrobiales > Gaopeijiaceae > Gaopeijia. The sequence goes on along the minus strand of CBDUEZ010000071.1, from coordinate 10,895 downwards.
TTCCGGACTTCGCTTTCGGCCCGGCTCTCCTGCCGTGGAAGGTCATGGTGGCGACGGCCCTGGCCACCCTCGGTGCCGGAATCGCGGTCGCTGTGATCCCCATCTATCGCGCTCGCCGGGCGTCTCTGGTCGCCGGATTGAAAGCCACCGAGCGCCGCTCTTCGCACGCCTCGCCCCGCCTGCAACTGGTTCTGGCGGCACTCCAGGTGACCTTGTCGGCCTCGCTCCTTCTGGGGGCGGGCCTGTTCATGAAGAGTTTCTGGACGTTGAGGGTGACCGATCTCGGGGTCGACGCCGATCGGGTGGTGGCTTTCACGCTCCACGGCGCAACGCAGGCACCACTGACCACCGCCGAGGCGAGCGAGTGGGACGTGTACACGCGGGCCCTCGAGGTCATCGAGGCCGATCCATCGGTCGAGGTCGCCGCCGTCAGCCTCGGACTCCCCTTTCTCTACAACTTCGGACTCAGCATCGCCCTGCCGGGCCGAGACTCGATTCCGGTTCTCCCGGGAGGAGGCCCGTATCTGAGTGCGGTCACCGACAGCTACTTCGAGGCCACCGGCACACATCTGGTCGAGGGCCGGGGCTTCACCGCCGCCGAGGTAGCGAGCGAAGACCCGGTGGTCGTGGTGAGCAGCGCCATGGCGCGCCTTCTGTGGCCCGGCGACGAGGCGCTCGGCGCCTGCCTGCGAGTCGGAAGCGCGGAGGCCCGCTGCTCCACCGTGATCGGCATCGCCGAAGACGTGCACCGGGTGGGGTACCGGGAACCGGCATCCATGCAGTACTACGTGCCGCTCTCCCGGGAAAGCAGCTTCGGGGGCATGGCGATCGTCGCCAGTCTTCGCTCGACCACCCCTGCGTCGCTCGACCGGCTCCGCGACCGACTGCGGCAAGACAATCCCGAGGTACGCTACGTTCAGGCGAGGGTGCTCTCCCGGCTTCTCGACCCCCAGCTCCGCCCCTGGCGCCTGGGGGCCTGGGTGCTCGGAACCGCCGCACTCCTCGCCCTGATCGTGTCGGTGATCGGTGTCTATGGCGTGTTGTCGTACTTGGTGGAGCAACGCCGGCTGGAGATGGGCGTGCGCATCGCACTGGGGGCCACACCCGGCGGAATCCGTCGGCTCGTGGTGCGTCAGGGGCTCACAGCAGCCGGTGTGGGACTGACCCTCGGACTCGGTCTCCTTTTGGGCGCCGGCCGCTGGATCGAACCGCTTCTTTTCGAGACCTCGATCTCCGATCCCACGGTTCTCCTCTCGGTCGTGGGACTTCTGTTCGCCTCGGCGGTCGCGGCATGCGTGCTGCCGGCACACCGGGCCTCCCGGGTGCAACCGATGTCGTGCCTTCGCGACGACTGACGTCCTAGCCGCCCCCCAGGGTGACGAACACCTCGGCGTGGATCACCCAACGCGCGGCCACGCGGCGCCAATACGCGGTGTAGCGCCCGCGCAGCCCCGTCGAACTTGCGGGTGTCTGGCCGGCCGGCACCTCGAGCCAGGAGCCGACCTCGATGGCTCGCCGGCCGCCGAGATCGACCTCGATCTCCGACGGGGTCCGAACGAAGCGGTGCCCGGGTGCGTCGGCGAAGAGGCCTCCGATCAGCTCCTGGAGCGCGGCCCGGTCCCGAATGTGTCCCCCGTTTCCGGCGGTGCCGACATAGTCGACGTCGATCGAGGCCATGAAGGCATCGAGGTCTCCCGCCCGAAGGGCATCGTTCGACGCCGCGCGCACCCGAGCGATCACCTCGTCGGGAGTGGAGGGAGCTCGAGACACTACGCGAGCTCCTTCTGCGCGACGACGCACCACACGCGGTGCCGCACGGGCATCGGGTCGGGGTACTTCTCGCGGAGGAGCCCAGCGAGAGCGGTATCGAAGCGCGCCACCTCCTCGGGCGGCAGTCCGCCCGAGCCCACTCCGTTGCAGGTGCGAATCCGTCCGCGCCAGTCCTCGTGGGAGTACGCCTCGTCGTAGTCCCAGCAGAACTGTTCGACGAGCGGCAGCCCTCCGCGCACGACATCGTGAACCCAGCCCGGGAAAAGGCCGCTCCACCCGGCCATCGGCCACCCCGGGTTGTACTCGAGGATCAACGCCTCGGTGTCGGCCGCCACGGCCGAGAACTCCGACAGGTACGAATAGGCCACCGCGGCCAGCACGCCCCCGGGGCGAAGCACCCGCCTCACCTCGGCCACCGCGGCGGGCGCATCGAACCAGTGCCACGACTGGCCCGACGTGACGAGGTCGAAGGCCTCCGCATCGGCCCCGGTGTCTTCGGCCCGACCGACCCGGAACGAGGCCCGATCGGAGAGCGAGAGTTCTTCGGCGCGGTGGATCGCGGCTTCGATCTGCGGCGCCGCAATGTCGATCCCAGTGACCGTCGCCCCCCGACGGGCCAGCTCGAGGGCGACCGTTCCGGGGCCCGTGGCGAGGTCGAGCACCCGACTCCCTTCGATGGGGGCGAACGACGCAAGACGCTCGTACCAGCGGGCGGGCGGCCCATGGCGATGAAGCGCGTAGTCGCGACTGCGGAGTCCAAAATCGATGTTCATATGGGGCACCATCTCGGGGGCGGTGGTTCTGCGTCAAGGTGGGCGCGCGCCGACACCCTCGGCGGTCCCTGGTACCTCGCCCGACCCTACGCCATGGCGGCTCGCTTTGGCACTTCCCCACCTCAATCCCCGTAGGACCACTGCGAGCCCCCGACACTCTTTCGTCCCTCCCTCGTCCCCGAGATCCCGGAGAGCAACGTCCATGGCCGGCTTCATCGAATTTATGCTCGCGAACCCGATCTTTCTCGCGCCGTTCCTCCTGCTCGCCGCGATGATGGTGTTCGCGGTCCTCAAAAAGCTATTCAAGATGGCGGCAATTCTCGTCATCGCCGGTGTGCTCTACACCGTTCTCGTGGAATACGTCGGGACAGGGATCTAACGGGCCGACCGGCGGGAGCTCGTCGGGGGCGCGCCATCTGGACGCCCTCCAGCCGTTCGGCCCATGTTGCGTGTCGCCCGCCCCCGCTCAACCCTCCCGATCGGAGTCCCCGTGGCCCGCCATCCCCTGGCCGGACTGACCCCCCCCGAGTCGCTGCTCGTCGACGTGGGTGCCCTCCTCGACGCCTACTACTCGTTGATTCCCGACCCGGGCGACGCGGGCCAGAGAGTGTCGTTCGGAACGTCGGGCCATCGGGGCAGCGCACTCGACTCGACGTTCAACGAACACCACATCATCGCCATCGTCGAGGCCGTGCGCCGCTACCGGGCGGGGGCCGGCATCGACGGGCCGCTCTTCCTGGGCATCGACACCCATGCCTTGTCGGCCCCCGCGGGCCGAACGACCCTCGAGGTCCTGGCCGCCGCGGGGGTCGACGTCATGGTCGACCCGTCCGACAGCAGCAGCGCGGGGTTCACCCCCACGCCGGCCGTCTCGCATGCGATCCTGACCTACAACCGGGGCCGGCGAAGCGGGCTCGCCGACGGCATCGTCATCACGCCGTCGCATAATCCACCGCGCGACGGCGGCATCAAGTACAATCCGCCGACCGGTGGTCCGGCCGGACCCGAGGCGACGAAGTGGATCGAGCGGGAAGCCAACGCGCTCCTCGAAAGTGGGGTCGCCGACGTCGCCCGCCTCCCTCTCGACCGCGCCATGGCTGCCGGATCCACACACACACACGACTTCCTGACGGCCTACGTCGACGACCTGGGGGCCGTGCTGGATCTCGACGTGGTCGGGGCTTCGGGACTCACCCTGGGCGTTGACCCCCTGGGCGGGGCCGGGGTGCACTATTGGGCCCGAATCGGCGAGCGGTACGGTCTCGACCTGACGGTGGTCGACACCGTGATCGATCCCACGTTTCGCTTCATGAGCGTTGACAGTGACGGATTGATCCGCATGGATCCGTCGTCGCCCGACGCCATGGCCCGACTGATCGGAATGAGGGACTCCTTCGACGTCGCCTTCGCCTGCGACACGGACTACGACCGGCACGGGATCGTGACGCGAGGGGGCGGCCTGATGCCGCCCAACAACTACCTCGCGGTGGCGGTCTCGTACCTGTTCCGGCATCGACCCGACTGGGCGGACACCCTCCGGGTGGGCAAGACCGTGGTCACCAGCGGCATGCTCGACCGCGTGGCGCGCTCGCTCGGCCGGGAGACCTACGAGGTACCGGTCGGCTTCAAGTGGTTCGTCGACGGACTGGTCGACGGCGACCTGGGATTTGTCGGTGAAGAGAGCGCCGGGGCCACCCTCCTGCGCCGCGACGGCACGCCCTGGACGACCGACAAGGACGGCATCGCCGCCGCGTTGCTCGCCGCCGAGATCATGGCCCGCACCGGCGACGATCCGGCCCAGCACTACGACCGCCTCGCGAGCGAATTCGGCGCACCCGAATACCGCCGACGCTCGGCACCCGCAACGGCCGCGCAGAAAAAGCGCCTCAAGTCGCTCGATGCAGCCGCCATCGAGCTCGACGAGGTCGGGGGCGAGGCCATCGAGACGATCCTCACGCACGCGCCCGGCAACGGAGCGCCCATCGGCGGCCTGAAGGTCACCACGGCCAACGCCTGGTTCGCTCTGCGGCCGTCGGGCACCGAAGACATCTACAAGATCTACGCGGAGAGCTTCACGGGTGCCGCCCATGTGGAACGGGTCGCCGGCGAGGTGGAGCAGATCGTGAAGGGGATTCTCGGAGATTGAGCTTGCCCGCCCCCGCCTTCAGGAAAGGAGTCCCCGTGGCCCGAACGAATTCTCCGTCGCGACCGTTCGTCACCCTCGCGATGCTCGCCCTCCTGGCCGCGTGTGGCGATGACGACGCAGCCGTCGCCGAGCCCGAGCCCACCCGGATCTCGCTTGCGCCCACGCAGATCATCGGAGAGGTGGACGGAGACCCGTCCCTGCTCTTCGGTGACGTGCGCAGCATCGCCGTGGGCGACAACGGGACGGTGTACGTCGGAGACCGGATCGGAGCGACGGTTCGCGCCTATTCCTCCGATGGCGAGTATCTCGGGACTCTTGCTGCGGAGGGGGAGGGCCCGGGCGAGTTGTACGGATGGCCATCCGACCTGACTCTCGATTCCCGGGGATCCCTTCACGTACGCGACGCATCGCGCGTGACGACCTTCGCGCAGTCCGGGCGCGCCATTGCCGACTCGCTCGCCGACCTCTGGACCGTCGACGGGTACGGCAACCTGACCTACACTCGCAGCCAGGTGGGTGCCGACGGCGTCTACTACTACCCGAACGGTTCTCAGCGGGCCGGCGAGCGACCGTGGTACTACTACGAGGTCGTCCGGGACGGCGAGCCCACGGGCGACACCCTGTGGGTGCCCGATCACGCCGGCATGCCCGGCCGAGCGACGGCCTTCTATCAGGTGAGCGCCGGAAGCGGCCGAATGGTCGCATTGAGCCGGGTGCCCTTCGCGGCGGTCCCGTCCTGGGCCGTCACGCCCGAGGGCACGGTGATCAGCACCGACGGCGCGTCGCACGAACTCATCGAGACGGGTCTCCAGGGTGACACCATCCGGAGAATCCCCCTCGGCGACGCCAGCCCACGGCCGATCTCTGCGGGCGAACGAGGCGACAGCCTCCGGGCCCTCGAAGCGCGCATCGATTCGCTACCCGTTCCCCTCGACGAGGTGATGAACCTGGGCGCGGGTGTGCGTGAACGGGAACTCCCGGACGTGCTTCCCCCTGTGGTGGCCGTTCACATCGGCCAGGACGGCCGCATCTGGGTCGAACGGTGGCCCGACGAAGGAGCGCCCGACGCGCGCGCCTATGACGTGTTCGACCGCTCCGGGGCGTTTCAGGTGTCGCTGCGGCTCGAGGCCCCTCTCGTCTCCGAGCCGTCCCCCTACTTCGGCCGGGGGTGGGTGGTCGGCATCATTCGCGACGACGGTACCGGAGTGCAACGCGCCGCGCTCTTTCGTCTGCCCGACGAGGCGGCGGTGTCAGACTCGCGATAAAGCACGGGCCGCCGCTAACGAAAAGGGATAGCGGAGCGTCTACGAAGTGAGAGCCGGTCCCTCCCCCGGCCGACGCGTGACCCGCGAACGACCGCGGGCCGCTGTCTCCGTTCAGGGAGGACCACCGATGAAACGCCGCCTTCTGCTCGCCGTCGTGGCCGTCACGACAGGCGCCTGCGGCTCGTTCCAATCCGCAATCCCCGTGTTGGGACCACCGGCCGATCGCGCCGCGCTGGTCGGACACTGGGAGGGGGAGTTCGAGAGCGTCGCCCGACGGAGCGGGATCGTCGACTTCGAGCTCTCCGCACCCGCCGACACCGCGATCGGCGTCGTGGTGCTGATCTCCCACGACCCCCGTCCACGCGAGGTACGCGGGGAAGACCGCCGCGACCCTACCCTGGCCCTCGAGGTCGAATTCATCGAGGTCGATGGTGACGTGGTGCGGGGAGCCCTGCGCGTCTACCCAGACCCCGTCGATGGCAGCCGTATTCGCACGACGTTTCGGGGCCGGCTCCAGGGCGACGAGGTGTCCGGCACCTACGAGGCGCGGTCGCTCGATACAGGGGAGAGCCTGACGGGGCGCTGGGAAATGCGCCGGCGGGAAGAGTAGCGAGATGAAGTTCATCGCGACCGCCAAACCCGATCAAAATCGCACCGCCGTCGATCCGTGGACGGTGGTTCATTTCTCGGCCGGCCTCGCCGCCGGCCTCATCGAGATCTCCCCCAGGACCGCCTTCGGGGCGGCCGTAGCCTACGAAGTGGTCGAACAGCTCTTCGAACGGGACGAGCGAGGCAAGAATTTCTTCAAGACGAGCGGGCCCGAACACCCGGCCAACGCCGTCGTCGACCTCGCGATCTTTGCTCTTGGGCACTGGCTCGGGCGTCGCTGGAATCGCACGGGTTAGCGCTCATCGGCCCCTGCTCAACCCATCGGCTTCGGGTGCGCGTACAACCATTCGACGACCTGTGCCGTGAACGACTCCGAAAGCGGCGGAGTATGCCCGCCCGCCGAGATCGTCCAGAGCATGACCTGCCCCCCCGGAGCGCACCCGGCGACGTAGGCCAGCGCTCCCGACTCGTACCCGGGAAGGCTGGCGTCCAGGTCGCGCATCTCCCGGCCGCGCGCCGTTCGGTCACAGCCGTTCCAGCGCGCCCACTGGGCCACGGTCGCGCGAGCTCCCGGATACCGGGCCTCATTGATCTCACCGCCGCCGTACTCGATCACCTCGTCGGCCGTACCGTGAATCTGAAGGATGTTCACCGGACCCGCGGGAGCCGGGCGCTCTCCGCCCTGGGCGGCGCCGGCCAGGCTCGCGATCGCCGCGATCCGGTCGGGGTGCTCGTACGCGATGCGGTGCGACATGAAGCCCCCGTTCGAGTGGCCGACCAGGTAGACGCGTCGAGGATCGACAGACCACTGCTCGGAGACCGCGTCGACCAGCCCGAGAACGTAGCTCACGTCGTCGACACCGGAGGGCCCGAAGTCGCAGCAGGCGTCAGAGCCGTTCCAGAACCGATTGCGGTCTCCACCCGCCTCCCGCATGCCGTCGGGGGCGACGAAGAGAAACCCGTAGTCGTCGGCGAGCTCGCTCATGCCGAAATAGGCATCCTGCCCCGCGCCGCTCGCGGAATACCCGTGCAGGAGTACGATCAGAGGCGCCGGCGCCGCCTCGTCGTACGACTCGGGGACGGTGACCGGCACGTCGCCGCGCCCGGCATCCACCGCCTGTGCGTGAAGCGGCAGGGCGGCCGCGAGCAGAAGCGAGGTTGCGAGAGCGAGGGCGGATCGGGGCATGGGGGCACACTGGTATCCGTCTTCCTTCCACTTCGCCATGCCGGGCCTCCGTCACGAGGGGGATTGTCAACAGGGCACTCTACCGATCGCACCCCCGGGGAGGCCAGAGGCGATCGTCACGATTGCGGCGCACCCCCCCGACCGCTAACGATGGGCTCCCCGCTCCCTGAACCCGCCCCGCCATGCCCCACGCTGCCTTCGCCATCGCCGCCCTCCTCGCGATCGCGCCCCTGAGCGCTGCCGCCCAGGAGCCCACCCCCTACTTCTTTCCCGACGGCACGGCGTTCGACGCCTCGATCCCGTCGCCGGAAGAATTCCTGGGCTACCCGATCGGCAGCTTCCACACGCGCCACGACCGCATCGTGTCGTACATGGAGACGCTGGCCGAGCTCTCCGAGAGGGCCTCGGTACAGACGATCGGATACACGCACGAGCACCGGCCCATGCCCGTGCTCACCATCACCTCGCCGGCCAACCTGAACCGCCTCGAAGAGATCCGACTCGCCCACCTGGCGGCCACGGAGTCCCCGACCAACGACGAGCTCCCCGTCATCGTGCACCTGGGCTATGGCGTGCACGGCAACGAGACGTCGTCGGCCGAGGCGGCGATGCTCACCGCCTACTGGCTCGTGGCGGGCACGGGAGCCGACGTCGCGCGCTACCTCGACGAGGGCGTCTACCATGTGGAGCCGGTGCTCAACCCCGACGGACGCGACCGCCACACCAACTGGGCCAACATGCACCGCTCCGAGCCCTTCGTGAGCGACCCCCTCGACCGGGAGCACAACGAGGTGTGGCCGGGCGGACGCACCAACCACTACTGGTTCGACCTGAACCGCGACTGGCTGCCGCTGGTGCATCCCGAGAGCCAGGCCCGCATCGACTTCCACCAGTCGTGGCGCCCGCACGTCGTGACCGACTACCACGAAATGGGCACGTCGAGCACCTACTTCTTCGAGCCGAGCGAACCGGTGGGTTCGTGGAATCCCCTCCTGCCCGAGCGGCTCTACACCGACATCACCGTGCGTTTCGCCGACGACTGGGCGGCGTCGCTCGACAGCGTGGGATCGCTCTACTTCACCAAGGAAGTCTACGACAACACCTACCCGGGCTACGGCTCCACCTACCCCAATTTTCTCGGGGGACTGGGACTGGTCTTCGAGCAGGCCAGCTCGCGCGGGCATACGCAGGACAGCGGTCACCACGGCGTGCTCACCTTCGCCTTCGCGATTCGCAATCACGTGCGCACGGGCCTCGCCACGGTGCGAGTGGCGGTCGAGGAGCGCGCGGTGCTTCAGGACTACCAGCGGGAGTACTTCCGCACCGGCATCGACGAGGCCGGGGCGGGCGCCGTCGGGGCGTGGGCGTTCGGCGACGCGCACGACGCCTCGCTCAACCGCGCCTTCCTCGACCTCCTGCTGCGGCACCGGATTCGCACCCACGAGTTGAGCGCGGCGGTCGAGGTGGGCGGTCAGGCCTTCGCGCCGGGATCCGCCTGGGTGGTGCCCGCGTCCCAGCCGGCCTACCGGCTCGCGCGGTCGATCTTCGAGCGCACCGACGAGTTCGCCGACTCGGTCTTCTACGACGCGTCGACGTGGACGGTGAGCCTGGCCTACGGCATTCCCGACGGGGAACTCGGTCAGGGGTCGCTGCCGCTGGGCGCCGAGGTGACGGCGGTTCCGGAGGTTGGGGGACTGTCGGTGGACCGGTCCACGGTGGCCTACCTCATGGACTGGCGGGACTCCGGTGCGCCGACGGCGCTACGGGCGCTGCAGGCCGCCGGTGTGCGGGCAGAGATGTCGACCCGGGGGTGGACGAGTGGGACGACGCGCGGGGAGGTGGAGTTCGCGGCCGGATCCATCTCGGTGCCGGTGGGCATCCAGTCGATCTCGGCCGACTCGGTTCACCGGGCGGTTCAGGCCGCGGCGGGCGTTGGGCGGGTGCCGATCCACGCCGCCACGAGCGGCTATTCGAGCGCCGGGGCCGACCTGGGCAGCCGGAGCTTCGGCCCGGTGCGGGCGCCCCGGATCCTGATGCCCATCGGCGACGGCGTGGCGTCGACCGACGTGGGCCAGCTCTGGCACCTCCTCGACCAGCGCATCGGACAGCCCGTCACCAAGGTCGACGTGAGTGACCTGGGCCGGGTCGACTGGTCGAACTACGACGTGCTGGTGCTGGTCTCGGGCGGCGTGTTTTCGGGAGCGCGTCTCGAGCGGCTGCAGGCCTGGGTTCGAGAGGGCGGCACCCTCATCGCCGTGCGGTCGGCGGCGGCGTGGGCCGCAGCGAACGGCTTCACGCCCAACATCGATCCTCCGGGCTCGGGCGGCGGTGACGGGGGTGAGGACGACGCGCCGACCCGCCTGCCCTGGGCCGACGCCGGCGATCTCCAGGGGGCGCAGGCCATCGGGGGCTCGATCTGGGCGGCCGACCTCGACCTCACCCACCCGCTCGCCTTCGGCTACACCCAGCCGACGATCGCCGTGTGGCGCGACCACTCGATGTTCTTCGAGCCCAGCGCCAACCCCTTCGGCACGGTGGCCCAGCTCACCGCCGATCCGCACCTGAGCGGCTACATCTCCGACGAAAACGAAGCGCGACTGGCGGGATCACCGTCGGTGCTGGCCGATCGCATGGGAGGCGGGTCGGTGGTGCTGCTGGTCGACAACCCGAACTTCCGCGGGTTCTGGCGGGGGACGACGCGCTTGTTTCTGAATGCGGTGTGGTTCGGGGATCGGTATTGAGGGGGGGCTCGCGGACGGCGCGGATTCTGAATGGAGGGGAGCGGCATGGCGGGTGATCGGAGGGATTGGACCCGAGTGGAGGTGGAAGCACTCGTCTCGGACTACCTCACGATGTTGAGCCTGCAGATGTCGGGAAAGCCGTACAACAAGACAAAGCACCGGCGGCGCTTGAAGGCCCAACTCGACCGGCGAACCGACAGATCGATCGAGTACAAGCACCAGAACACCAGCGCGGTCCTGCTGGAGTTGGGACTCCCGTACATCGAGGGGTAAAAGCCGGCTTGGAACTACCAGGACCTCTTATTCGATATCGTTCGGGAGCGGATCGAGAGCGCTGGTAGCCTGTTGGCTGCTGTACGGTTGGAGGTGGACCGTCCCGCAGAGGTGCCGAGCGTCCAAGACCTT
>CBDUEZ010000070.1:0-14746 GCA_965366355.1 uncultured bacterium | reverse complement strand
CGAGGCGGAGGTTGGCGACGTTGGCGCAGGCGAGCAGCAGCACGGCCACGACCGCCCCGAGAAGCACACCGAGGGGGCGATCGACACCGCCCAGAAGATGATCGCGTAGGCGCACCACCGTGATCTCGGCCAGTTCTTCGTCCGTCGCGATCGACCCCCGCCGGGCCCACACCTCGGCGAAGGCGCGCCGCACGTCGTCGTGGGCCTGGCTCAGCGACACGCCCGGCCGGAGCAACGCGTTCATCGCCATCGCCGCGCCGACCACGCGCTCCGCATCGAGCGGGAGCGCCGACCACGCCTCCCAGTCGGGCTCCATCGGCACATGGTCGGGCCCCATCACACCCACGATCGTGCGAAGTCGGCCACGCACCTCGACGCGCCGGCCGACCAGGGCGGAGTCGGCGCCGAATCGCCGCACCCAGAGTCCGTGCGAGATGACGATGGCGTCGGAGGGATCGGCCTCCGCGTCGTCTCTGCGAAAAGTACGGCCCAACAGGGGTCGCGTTCCCAGGCGCTCGAAGTGATCCCACTCGACCCCGGCGCCCCGCACTTCCGCTGCCGGGTCGGCGTCGGTGAACAGGAACAGCGTGCGGCCCCACGGCAGGCCCGCCTCGATCGTCGGGGCGGCCTCGGCCACGGCCCGCGCCTCGCCGAGCTGCGTGTAGAACAACACCTCCGGCCGAATGCGGACCAATCGGTCGGCGTGCTCGAAGGGCAACGGCTGCAGGATCACACTGTGGACCAGGGAGAAGACGCCTGCGTTCGCGCCGAGTCCCAGTCCCAGGGTCGCGACGATGAGCGCCGTGGTGCGGGGACGCCGACGCAGCGCCCGGCGGGCCTGGGCGACGTCGTCGACGACTCGGCCCACGACCGATCCGACGACCGATCCCCCGGCCATCAGGCGGGGGAGCGTGTGGAGCACCTGGCCCCAGTACCAGACGTGGGCCCGGACCCTACCCTTGCCGGGCACCTGATAGCGTGCGAATTCCTCGTCGAGGTCGCCCCGCACCGCACCCGACGGATCGAGAAGGTCGATCATCCATCCCGCCAGACGGGGTCCGCCCGCGCGGGGCGTCACGGGGCCTCGCCGTCGGCCAGGCTCGCCGGGTCCAGTCCCTCCCACAGCGAGCGCCGTTGGTCGAGGGCCTCGCGTAGCGCATCGGCGCCCTCGGGGAGCAGCACGAAGAATCGCCGAGCCCGCCCTCGTCGCTGCTGGTCGCCGCTCTCACGCAGAGTCGATTCGACCCAGCCCTTCTGCTCGAGGCGGGTGAGCGTCGAGTACACCGCTCCGATCGCGACATCGCGCCCGGTCCGCTCCTGGATCTCCCGCCGCACGGTCATGCCGTAGGCATTGGCACCGCACCGCGTGACTGCGAGGAGCACGTGTTCTTCGAAAGCGCCCAGTAGTCCATCACCACCCATCCTCCCCCCCTTTCTACAATGTAGTGCTTTCTACATTGTACATTTTTACGCCCCGCCGCGCCAGTCGGTCGTGCTGAACCGGACCTTTCGCGCCTCGCCGCGCCTTGACCAACTCCCCCGCAGGCGAGCATTGTCGGAGCCGATCCTCCCACGACGGAGTCCAACTCGCATGTCTCGTCTCCCGGTGCTTCTGCTCCTCGCTGTAGCCCTGCTCCTGCCTGCGGCTCCCTCCGAAGCGCAGATTCGCGGAAGCGAACCCGCCACCTTCACGCAGACGATCGATGGCACGGTCTTCCGCATGGAGTACTACCGGCCCCGTGTGCGGGATCGTGCGCCGCTGTTCGGACCCGACGCCGTCGTCTGGGAGCACACCTGGACCCCCGGCGCCAATTGGGGAACCAAGCTGGCCTTCCAGAAAGACATCGAGTTCGAGGGCGTCTCGATTCCCGCCGGGACCTATTCCCTGTGGATCGACCTCGACGAGGACACCTGGATGCCGAAGGAATTCTTCTTCGAGCCCGACACCTTGATCTTCCACACCCTGGGGCCCGTGCCGGCGCCCGATCAGATCCGCTTTCCCGTGGCCCTGGAAGACGCGCCGTTCAAGGAAGTGCTCACGTGGGACTTCGAAGACATCTCGAGCACCGGTGGCGTGCTCGCGCTCCGGTGGGGAACACACAGGATCGCATTCGACATCACCGTCGAGCCGAGCATGAGCGTCTTCACCGAGCCCGAGGCCGCCACCCCGGTCGTCGGTATGTGGGAAGCGCAGTTTGCAGGCCCCAACGGACAGATGTCGCCGCCCTTCTCCATTCGAGTGTTCCACACCGACGATGGGGTACTCCATGCCGACTGGGAGGGGGTGCCCGCGCAGGGCGGGGGCGGGCTCGACCCGTTCTTCAATGACCTCGACATGTGGCTGCTCCCCTCGGGAGCGGAGGGCATCTTCGTCCCGGGCGAGGCGTATGACGGTGAACTACGCGAGACCTGGGCAGGGAACACCATGGAGTTCGACCCGATCGACGGAATGAGCGCGACCTTCGAAGTGCGGAACGAGTTCGACGAGCTGTTCTTGAAGGGGCGCCGAGTCAATTAGCCGCCCGATCCGCTTCTCGACGCGGGATCTCCTCCTTCTCCTGGGCGTCGTGGTGGCGCTCGGGGGCTGCTCGTCACCGCGTGGGGGGCGCCCGAGTGAAGCGCCCGTCGCCGAACCTGCACCCGCGCCTCCCGTCCGCACCGTCTCGACGACCGAGACCGACATCCGGGTCACCATCGTGCAGCTGAACGACCTGTACGAAATCACGCCGGTGAGCGGCGGCCGCTGGGGCGGGCCGGCTCGCGTGGCCACCCTGCTTCGTCGCCTCGAGGCCTGGAATCCCAACACCATCGCGGTTATCGCCGGCGACTTCCTGAGCCCCTCGGCTCTCGGCATCGCCCGCGTGGAGGGTGAGCCGCTGGCCGGACGCCACATGATCGAAGTGCTCGACTCCATGGGGTTGGACTATGCGACGTTCGGGAACCACGAATTCGATCTGGACGAAGGCCTCCTTCGCGACCGGATCGGTGCGTCGGGGTTCGAGTGGTTCTCGGCGAATGTGCGGGACTCCCAGGGGGCTCCGTTCGCCGGCGCAGACGATCTCGAACTCCTGCGTTTCGTCGGATCTGCGGGCGACACCCTGCGCCTGGGCCTGATCGGGGTGACCAGGCCCGAGATGGCTCCGGAGTGGGTGCAGGTGCGAGACCCCGTCGGTGAGGCCCGGCGCATGGTCGATCTCCTGGCCGACAGCACCCAGGCCCTCGTCGCCCTGACCCACCTCTCCCTCCCGCAAGACATCGCCCTCGCCGAGGCCGTACCCGAGTTGGATCTCATCATGGGGGGCCACGACCACGAAAACGTTCTGGTTCAGCGAGGCCCCACTCTCACGCCGATCACCAAGGCCGACGCCAACGTGCGATCGGTGTTCGTGCACGAACTGCGCTGGGACCCCCGGACCTCCAGCCTCAGCATCGAGTCGCGGCTGATTCCGATCACCGACGAAATCCCCAGCGACCCGAGCACCGAGAGGGTGATCGATCGGTGGCTCGAGGCAGGCTGGGCCGGATTCCGGGACGACGGCTTCGAACCCGGCGAGGTGGTGGCCACCGTGACCGAGCCTCTCGACGGCCTGGAATCGACGGTGAGGAATCGGTCGACCACGCTCACCGACGCGATCGTCGCCGGAATGCGGGCAGAAGTACCCGGCGTGTCGGGTTCGATCCTCAACGCGGGATCGATTCGAATCGACGATGTCATCGCCCCCGGTCCGCTCACCCAATACGACGTCATTCGCACGCTTCCCTTCGGGGGACCCGTGGTCGAGGTGGAAATGACGGGGCTTCTGCTGGCGCGGGCGCTGACACAGGGCCAACGCAATGTCGGCGAGGGCGGGTTCTTCCACACCCTGGGCTTTGAACTCGACGGCGAGGAATGGAGAGTCGATGGGGCCCCCCTCGACCCGACCGCCTCCTATCGGGTCGCCATCGCCGACTACCTCGTCTCGGGTCGAGAACAGGGACTCGACTTCCTGCACCCCGACAATCCAGCGCTCACGATCATTGCGGAACATCGGGACGTTCGGCTCGTCCTCATCGACGAACTCCGGCGCCGGTACGGCGGGGGGCCCTGACCCACGCCCCACCGTGGGGGGCGGCGCGCTCAGCGATTCCGGAGGGCCTCGCTGGGTTCGATCCGCATGGCTCGTATCGTCGGGATCACGCAGGCGGTCAGGCCGACCACGACGAACAAGGCACCGGCTCCGACGAAGGCGGCCGGATCGAGGTTCGACGTCTGAAAGAGCACCGTCTCGAGGAACCGCGTCACGAAGGCGGCCGCGGCCAGTCCCACGAGCCCCCCGCTCACCACGAGCTTCATTCCCTGCCACGACACCAGCCGAAGCACGTCTTCTCGGCGAGCGCCCAGCGCCATCCGGACTCCGATTTCCCGCACCCGCCGGGCGACGGTATACGACACCACGCCATACAGTCCCACAGCCGTGAGAAGCGCTGCGGCCCCGGCGAAGACCGTGATCAGGAAGGCGATCATTCGCGGCCGCGCCGTCGACGCACGCACCCGCTCGTCCATCGTCTGAATGCGGGTCAGTGGGACCCCGGGATCGACCGCGGCCACCGCCTGCTTCAGCCCCTCGATGGCTTCGAAGGTCGAGGCCCGCGCGCGCACCGTGAGCGTCATGAAGCGGAAGTAGGGGGCCTGCCGGTAGCTCAGGTACACCATCTCTCGCGGGCTGTCGTCGAGTCCGGTGTGCAGCACGTCTTCAACGACCCCCACCACCGTCCACGGTTCGAGATCGGCCCAGTTGATGGCCAGGGGTTTCCCGATCGGGTCTTCGCCCGGCCAGGCTCGGTCGGCCAGCGACTGACTGACGACCACCACCCGGGGTCCGTCGGCCTCGTCCTGCACCTCGAACGACCGGCCCCTGAAGAGCGAGATGTCCATGGCCCCGAAGTAGTCTCCGACGATCGGCCGAACGTCGGCGACGCGCCACTCGTCGCGCGGGGGGGCGGCACGATCCGCCGGGTAGTACGAGGTGGCCGACCCGAGTCCATCCAGGGGGAGAAAGGCCACGCCCCCCGCCGCCTCGACGCCGGGAATCGCCGCCATCCGCGGTAGGAGCTCCTGGAAGAAGACCTGGTCGGCACCAGCCACCTGATACCGCGGGCCCGCGAGATTGACCCTCCCCGTGACCAGCTGCGACGCCTCGAAGCCCGTGTCGACGCGCCCGAGCGAGACCCAGCTGCGCACGAGAAGTCCCGCCGAGGTGAGCAAGACGACCGAAAGAGCGACCTCGGCCATGACCAGAGCGGCTCGCACGCGTCCCGTGCTC
Organism: uncultured bacterium; assembly: GCA_965366355.1. GTDB lineage: Bacteria > Gemmatimonadota > Gemmatimonadetes > Longimicrobiales > Gaopeijiaceae > Gaopeijia. The sequence goes on along the minus strand of CBDUEZ010000070.1, from coordinate 9,443 downwards.
CGACTCGCCCCCCGACCCTCGGCGCCCAATGTGGCACCGGGCCGCAGCCGCGCGGTCGTCAGCGCCGGGGCGAGTCCGAAGAGAAGTCCCGTGGCCGCGATCACCACGATCGAGAAGAAGACCACGGTTCCGTCGAGCGAGACCTCTCCGAGCCGAGGAATCGTGAAGGCCTCAAGGAGCGGGCCCGTCAGCGACTGCGTGGCGAGCACGGCCAGCCCGATACCGATGGATCCCCCGACTGTGGCCAGCACGAGACTTTCGACCAGGAGTTGCCGGGCCAGGGTACCGCCCGAGGCACCGAGCGAGGAGCGCACGGCCATTTCTGCCTGCCGGTCGGTGGCTCGGGCAAGGGTGAGGTTGGCGACATTGACGCAGGCGACCACCAGAAGGAGCGCCACCGCCGCGAGGAGAATCCACAGCGGTGCTCTCACGTCGCCGAGGAGCACCGTGCGAAGGGGTTCGACCTCGATCTCCCACCCCGCATTGAAGTCGGGATACGCCTCGCGCAGTCCCCCCTGGATTCCGTCGAGTTCGGCGCGCACGCGTTCGATGTCGTTCCCGGGCGCGAGCCGTCCGATCACGTTCAGGAACCGGCCGGAGTTCGTCTGATCTCCCATTTGCGCCAGCGGGATCATGAGGAGCGCCATCGAACCCTCGGCGAAGGGCACATGCACCGCCGGTAGGACGCCCACGATCGTGGCCGCTCCGCCGTTGAGTTCCACGAGCGTCCCGATGATGTCGGCATCGCCGCCGAACAACTCCTGCCATCCCCGATGGGTCAGGACGATTTCGGCGTCGCCCGTCAGGGCTCCCTCGGCGTCGGTCGCGAAACGGCGTCCCATCGCCACATCGAGGCCCAACACCGGGAGAAAATCGGGAGTGACGAAGCTGCTCATCACCTCGCGCGGATCGCCCACGCCGGTCAGCACTCTCGGCTGCGGCAGCACGATGCCCCCGACGCCGCTCAGGGCCGTCGCATCCGCCCACGCCGCCACATTGCCGGGGTTGGCGACATTGCGGGAGATGTCGCGATTCGGAAAGCCCTCGAAGAGCGCGACCAGGTCGGTCGGCTCGTCGTAGGGGAGCGGCTCGAGAAGGACGGTTTCGACCAGCGAGAACAGGCCGACGGTCGACCCGACCCCGAGCGCGATCGTCAGCACGGCCAGGCCCGTGAACGTGGGATCGCGCCGCATTCGGCGCACTGCGAACTTCAGCGAACTCCCCATCCCGGCTCCTCCGCCCGCCCTGCGGGCCCCATAGTGTGTCACCAGCTTCGCCACCTCCCAGCCCAGCCACAGCGCCCGCGCCGGACCCCCGCTCATCTGGGAGTATTCCTGCGCGAGGTCACCACGAATCGAGGCGCCGACGACGCCCGGCGGGAGCGCCCGCGCCAGCAGGCGATCGGCCCATCCGGGCAGGCCGAAGCCGTTCTCCGGTGTCATGCCTCACCCAGCAGGTCGAGGCCTCGCGACAAGCTGTCGAGGGCGCGCCGCGAGGTGCGCAGTGCCTCGAGTCCTCCGTCGGTCACCTCGAAGTGCCGGAGCGGCGCGCTCCGCCGTGAGTCGTCGGGCTGACGTTCCTCCCAGCGCACGAACCCTTTGCGCTCGAGCCGATCGAGGGTGGTGTAGAAGGCGCCACGCGACACCGACCGGTTCGCACTGGTCTCGATTTCCCGCCGAACCTCCAGGGCGAACGCGTTCTCGCCCTGCTGCAGGACGGCGAGCAGGACCATCTGCTCGAATTCTCCCAGGAACGCGGTGGAGCTCACGATCGGACCTCGTCGTCGACGTGTACAGGTTGTAGACGTGTGCGACTACATTGTAGACACACCCAACCGCCGACCACAACCCCGGCGACGCTCGTGCGCCCCTCCTTCGGCGACGCGCGTGTGGCCTCCCCCCCGGGCACGCCGTATTCTTGCACGATGAGTTTCTCCCTGGCTTCGCCCCTTGCCTACGATGCGCCGGAGAGCGCGTTCGCCGCCCAGGCCGACGCCCTGCTCGCCGCGCTCGAGGCGGGCGTGTCGGTGGCGGTCGAGCGGTTCAAGTGGGAGCACCCGGACTTCGTCGGGCGTCCGGTCGCCGATGTGGAGAGGGCCGCCATGGGGGGGGCGCTCACGAGCGACGACGCGCGGCTCGTCGTCGCCCGCAGCTACGGATTCGTCGATTGGCCGGATCTGGCCGGCTTTCTCACCCGTCTCGGTGACGACGCCTCGGTCCCGCGCTTCGAGGAGGCGGTCGAGGCGGTGATCGACGGTCGCACCGCGCGGCTCGGCGAGCTGCTGGAGGAAGACCCGGGCCTGGCTCGCACCCGCTCGCTTCGACGCCACCGGGCAACACTGCTCCACTATGTCGGCGCGAACGGCGTCGAAGATGTGCGCCAACGCACGCCGGCCAATGCGGTCGAGATCGCCACCCTGCTCCTCGACCGTGGGGCCGACGTCGACGCGCCGGCCGACCTGTACGGGTCGCCCTGCACCACCCTCACCCTGGTCGTCACGAGCGCACACCCGGCGGCCGCAGGGGTCCAGGCCGATCTCGCCGAACTGCTTCTCGATCGGGGGGCGGCACTGGCCGGGACCGACGGGTCGACCCTCGCCCCCGCCCGGCTCGCCCTGTCGTTCGGCTACCTCGACACGGCGCGGGTCCTGGCGGAGCGCGCCGGCCTCGACCTCGACCTCGCCACCAGCGCCGGGCTCGGCCGGCACGCCGACGTGGTGCGCCTGCTTCCGGGGGCCGGCGCGGAGGCCCGCCACATCGCGCTCGCGCTCGCGGCGCACCACGGCCACACCGACGTGTTGCGCACCCTGCTCGACGCCGGTGAGGATCCCAACCGCATGAACCCACCCGGACATCACGCCCACTCCACCCCCCTCCACCAGGCCGTGTGCGGCGGCCACCTCGCATCGGTCGAACTGCTGGTCGAGAGCGGTGCGCGCCTGGACATCGCCGACACGATCTATGGAGGGACCGCGCTCGGATGGGCCCGGCACTGCGGTCGCGACCCTATCGAGGCCTACCTCGCGGCACGATCCCCGGGACCACCGCCGGAGTGATCTGTCCGAATTTCGAGTGGCACGGCGCGATGGACGTCGAGCCCGAACCCGACCCTTCCTGGAGCAGCCCATGGCCACCGTCGAACAGACGATGATGAAGGTCCAGCGTATCCTGACCGGCCCGATGGGGCTGAAGGTCATGCTCGAATCCGACCGCTTTCGAGTCAACTTCAACGACAGCAGCACCTTCGTGCAGATCAAGGTCGACGAATGGGGAACCGACAAGGACGGCGAGCCTCGCACCGTCATCTCGGTCGCGGCTCCCATTCTTCGAGAGGTGAAGCCCACGCCGGAGCTCTTCGAGTGGGCCGCACGCGAAGGCAGCGACCGGCTCTTCGGTCATGTGGAAGTGCATGATTTCTCCGAGCCCGGAACCGTGCACCTCGTGTTTCGCCATACACTTCTAGGAGACTTCGTCGACGAGCCGGAACTGGCCACCGCGCTGTACGGCGTGCTGAGCGTCGCCGACCGGTGGGACGACGAACTGCAGGAGCGGTTCGGCGGAAAGCGTTGGACCGACGCCTGAGGCGGCCGTGCTGCGCTCCCACCTTTCCGATGCGGCCCTGACGGCGGCGAAGGCCTGGTCCCACGACGAGGTCGAGCCCCGACACGTCGGCTTCGCGATCGTACAACATTTCACTGGCACCCCGGCGTTCGACGCCATGGCGGGTCCGGCGAAGGCGGCGTTGGCTCCGCGGGGGACGAGTGTCGCGGTACCCGCCTTCACCGACGGAGCACGAGAGCTGCTCGACTCGATCGAGTCGGAAGACGACGCGCTTTCCGCCGCGACCGACCTCTTCGGTGCCGACCGCGCCGGCAACGCGGTTCCTTCGGCTGCGGAGGCCGTCCAGAACGCCGAAGACGACATGAACACCGACTCGGCGAAAGCGACCGCCGATCACGCCGAGGCGTTGCCGCCGACGGAGTCGGTGGGCGACATCCTGGCCGAACTCGATGCCCTGATCGGCCTGCGTTCCGTGAAGGAGCAGGTGCGAAGCGTGGTGGCCGTGGTCCAGGCCAACCAGGCTCGCGCTCAGGCGGGGCTGGCCACGGTCAACCCCGGGCTTCATCTGGTCTTCACAGGCCCGCCGGGAACCGGCAAGACCACGGTGGCCCGACTGATCGCCCGCCTCTACGCGGCCTGCGGGGCGCTTCCCGAAGCCACGTTTACCGAGGTCGATCGCTCCGACCTGGTCGCAGGCTTCGTGGGCCAGACCGCGATCAAGACCGCCGACGTGCTTCGAAAAACTCGCCCCGGAGTCCTCTTCATCGACGAGGCCTATTCGCTCACCCCGTCGCATGCCTCCGACTTCGGTGCCGAAGCCATCGCCACCGTCGTCAAGGCGATGGAGGATCACCGCGACGACCTCGCCGTGATCGTAGCGGGCTACCGCGACGAGATGACACACTTCGTCGAGTCCAATCCGGGACTGCGCAGTCGTCTCAAGACCTACATCGACTTCCCCGACTTCGAACCCGGTGAACTCGGTGAGATCTTTGCCGCCCTCGTCGAGTCGGCCGGACTTCGTCTCGCTCCCGGAGCCGCCGAGGCGGCCGATCGGATCTTCGCCCAGGCGGTGCGGCGCGACGCGTTCGGAAACGCACGGTTCGCTCGGTCGCTCTTCGAGCAGGCCTATGCCCGCATGGCCGTGCGGGCGGCCGCCGATGGCGTGGTCGAGATCGAGGAGTTGATGGAGCTCCAGCCCGAAGATCTGGAGTCGTCGGATTCGGGTCCCTCGTCGAGCCAGCGCCCGATCGGTTTCGGCGGATCCTGGTGAAGAACGCCGTTCTCGTTCGTGCGGAGTCCCCCGCCCACTTCTTCGAGCGATGTGGGGCGTTCCTGAGGGGAGCCGAGGCCGAACACAATCTCATCCTTGGCCTGAAGACGGCGCTGGTCACCGGAGACCACGACTATACTCCGCCGATCTATCTCGCCTGGGCCGAGAAGAGGGGGCGGGTCGTCGGGGTCGTCTTTCGCACGCCGCCCTACAAGGTCGGCGTGAGCGAACTTCCGCCCGTGGTGATTCCGGCACTCGTGGCCGACCTCGAGGCGACGTATGAAGAGATCCCCGCCGTGATGGGTCCGCCCGAGACGGCACGTGCCGTGGCGACGCAGTGGGCCGCCGCAAAAGGGGTAGCCGTCCGAGACGGTCTTCGTCTTCGGATTCATGCGCTGTCGGCGGTACGCGGCGGCCTCCCCCCGGCCCCCGGACACCTTCGCGTCGCGGCACCGCACGACCAGCCCGTCGTGCGCGACTGGTTGAGGGCGTTCGAAGACGAAACACACATTCCGGGGCTCGACGCCGACACGGCCGCTCGTCGCATGATCGCCGCATCGCAGCTCTACATCTGGGACGACGATGGACCCGCCTGCATGGCCGCCGCGCTCGGCTCCACACCCACGGCCATGCGTGTGGGCTACGTCTACACGCCGCCGGATCGGCGAGGCGCGGGCTACGCGACCTCAGCCGTCGCCACCCTCAGCGCCCTGGTGCTCGCGACCGGACGACGGTCCCTCTTCTTGTATACCGACATCGCGAACCCCGTATCGAACCGAATCTACGCCCGGATCGGGTACGAGGCCGTGCGCGACGTCTACGACTTCGAGATCGTCTCGCCCAACTAGAGTAGTTTGCGAATCCGGGCCAAACCCTCTTTCACCTCGTCGGCGACCACGTCGAAGGCGGCTCCCACGTCACCCGAGGCATCCTTCGCTTCTGCGCCGACGACTTTCATGCGAGCCTTGAGCCCGCTGATTTTTTCTTCGAGTTCCTGCCACTCTTCGCGCGCCTCGAGCTTGGCGAGTCCGAGCTTCATCTTGAGTTCATCGCGCTCGGTTTCGAGTCGCTGCAACAGGCTTTGGATCTTGTTTTCACCTTCAGACATGACCGGATGGCTCCGTGGGTGAGGAAAGGGGTCGAGACACTCCTGAAGCTAATGACTTCCACTCCGAAGAGCAGGCCGGAGTGACACCCCTTCTTTCGATTCACGTGGCGGTGCTCCTGTTCGGCGCCGCCGGCCTCTTCGGCCGAGTGCTCACTCTTTCCCCGACGCTGATCGTACTCGGTCGGGTGGTGTTCGCCTCGGCCGCGTTGGGCATCGCGGTGGCCGTGCGCCGACCCCCGTCGGTGAGAACGCAGTCCGGGTGGGTGAGCCGAGCGGTGCTCGGCCTCCTGCTCGCGGTGCATTGGGTCGCGTTCTTCCAGGCCATTCAGGTGAGCAGCGTCGCGGTCGGACTCCTCACCTTCGCCACCTTCCCGGTCTTCGCGGCAGTGCTCGAACCCCTCCTCCCGGGAGAGCACTTCGACCGACGCACACTCGCGGCGGCGCTGGTCACCCTCGTCGGGGTGGGATTCGTCGTCCCGACCCCCGACCTGGCCGACCCTATCGTTCAAGGGGCGCTGTGGGGCGTCTTCTCGGGGTTCACGTTCGCCCTCCTGAGCCTCGCCAATCGCACTCTGGTGCGACGCGACTCCGCCCTCACGCTCGCCCTCCACCAAGACCTGTGGGCGATGGTCTTCCTTCTGCCCTTCGCCCTCACGGCGCGTCAGCTACCGACGGCCGAGGAGTGGGGACTCCTGGTGTTGCTGGGAGTCGTGTTCACCGCCGGGGCTCACGCCCTCTTCATTCGGGGACTCCGGGGCGTGAGCGCCGGGCGAGCCTCGGTGATCACGGCCCTCGAGCCCGTCTACGGCGTGCTACTGGCGTGGCAAATCCTGGGAGAGCGCCCCGAGCTCCGCACCCTCGCCGGCGGGGCGCTGGTGCTCGGGGCGGCCGTGTGGGTGGGCTCGTCGGGCGGCAGCGAAGGCGTGGCGAAACCCTCCGCGTCGGCGCGCTAGCGTCGCCCGCCGCCTGCCCCCGAACCGGCCCCACCCGACGCGGGCCACGGCATCCCGGCCGGCGCGAACTCACGCATGTGATTCGGCTTGTCGAGGAACGACACTCCGTCGGTCATCCACTTCGGTGCCGGCTCACCCCGAAGGTGGTGGCCGAAGAACTGCTCCAGGCGCAGCTGGAAATCGATGCGATTCTCGAGCTTCGACAAGCCGTGGCCCTCGTCGGGATACGAGAGCCAGATGACCGGCTTGCCGTTGAAACGCAGGGCGTTGTACCACTCGAGCCCCTGCTCCCAGTTCACCGTCGGGTCGGCCTCTCCGTGCAGGTACAACACCGGCGTGTTCATCTCCTCCACACCCGAAATCGGCGACTGGTCCCAGTAGAGATCGAAGTCGTCATAGGGATTCGTGCCGTACCGGCCCTGCCCGTAGATGTCGTAGCTGTGGTTGTTCTGCCCGCTGCCCACGAAGAGCTGGTTGAACTCACTCACGAGGTTGATCGGGGCGGCCCCGTGCGCGACCGCCGCGAACATCTTCGAACGGGTCGCGATGTAGGCCCCGCCGCCCCCACTGAACGAGTGCCCGCTCAGCCCGATCGCGTCGGGATCGGCGTAGCCGAGGTCGATGACGGCCTGTGTCGCCGCCTCGACCGCCTCGAGCATGTCGGAGTGGGTGGTGCGGGTGCGGAAGTGGATGTCGGGCTGCATGAGCAGATACCCTCGACTGACGTAGCCCGCGAAGTTCGGCTGGTGCCGGTAGGTGGGCATCGGGTACGCATGCAGATCCTGCGAATACTGTTCGTAGAACCGCACGATCATCGGCAGTTGCTGACCGGGCTGCCACGTCTCGGGAATCGCGAGCGTGCCCTGCAGCGGGATCCCGTCGGACGTTTCGTAGTCGAAGAGAATCCGGCGACCCCAGAGATACTCACTCTGCTGGGGATTCGCGTCGGTCACGCGGGTCCACGACGCAAACGCGCCATCGGTGACCCACAGATCGGGGAACGTGCTCCAGTCCTGTTTGGTGGTCAGAATGCGGTCGGCGTTGTCGGCCTTGAGCGCCCGACCATACCGGGCGTCGTCGAACGACACCGGCTCCAGGCGCCGTCCCTCGAGCCGGAACCACCCGTCCTGTTTCGAGCGGATTCCGAAGCCGCGCACGACCACGGCCTCCCCCAGATCGACGGTCTCGGCATCGGGATCCAGCATCTCGACCCGGAGCCGCACATCGTTCTCGGCGCCCCATCCACCGGTGAGATTCGTGGCCGCCGACCCGTCGAACGGCTGCCGCCAGATGTCGTGCTTGTCGTAGAGCAGGACCGCGCGCCCGTCGGCGGTGAAGCCTCCCAGACCATAGGGGGGCGGGTCGCCGGGGTGATCGAACTCGGCATCGACGAAGGAGACGGGCGCGGAGGCCGTGAGCACGGTGTGGCGGTCGCCCGCCACCTCGTAGGCGTGCACCTGCCCGTCGGCCCAGTACAGCCAGTGTGTGCCGAGGGGTGACAAGCCGAGCGCCCGCTCGAGACCGGCGATGACCGGCGAGGTCTCACCCGTGCGAGTGTTCACCCGCGACCAGTCGGCCTGCGAGGGCTTCCAATCCGAGATGTAGTCGCTGTCGTCGCGGGTCAGGGCCCAGCGGCCGTCGGGCGTGACGGCGTTGGTGACCCGTTTGCCCTCGTCGATCGGCACGACCCGCCCGTCGTCGAGGTGGGCCGCAGCCAGCCAGGTGCGATTGCGGTCGCGGTTCGCGGACCGCTGCTGCTCGGCCTGGATCCGCTCGTCGGCCCAGTGCCAGATGTTCACATCGGCAAGGGGGAGCAAGCTGTCGGGCCACTCCTCCGGTTCGTCGGCCTGAGGACGCGTCCCGACGAAGACGATCGTGGCCGGATCGTTGAACGACAGGCCGCTCTTCTCGCTCAGAACCCAGCCCTCCGCGAGTCCCGCATCGGCGGTGATCGAGCGCACCGTGGCTGTGGTGGCGGCGAGGTCGCTGACCGCAACGAGTGTGTTCTCCCGCTCCTCCTTGCCCTCGGGTTCGGATCCGCGAAGCACGGCGAGGGCGGGAGACTTCTCGGCCCAGGTGAGTCGTCCGTAACGGGCCGCGGCCTGATCGAGGGCTCGGCGGCGTCCGTCGGCGGTCGAGAGAAGGTACAGTCCGTTGCCGGCCTGATCTGCGGCGTCGACCGTCCACGCGAGCCAGCGACCGTCGGCGTCGAAGTCGAGCTCGTCGACGCTGCCCAACAACTCCGACGTGCCGCTCGCCAGATCGCGAAGGATCACATCGGTACCGTCGTGTTCGGCATCGTCGTCGGTGGCCGTCTTCTTCACCCAGAAATGCGACGATCCGGGCGCGAACCCGAAGTCGTCGGCGTTCTCCCAGCTCCACATTTCGCCGCTCGCCAGCGAGAGCAGGCCGGCCTGAGTCGGAAGATCGTCATCGCTGGCGTCCTGCTCCGCGAACGAGGGCCCGATCGAATACGCGACCCAGCGACCGTCGTCGGAAAACAACGGATCCGCAGCGAGGGCGACCACATGCGAGGTGGAGCCGTCGAC
>CBDUEZ010000069.1:0-14861 GCA_965366355.1 uncultured bacterium | reverse complement strand
GCCCCCGCCGACCACGTCCAGATCGAGTGCAACTCACGGCCCGCAGCCGCCGCGTAGGCGAGTGCGTACACGAAGTACGACACGCGGCCATCAGCGCCCGACCGATCCTCGGCCCTCCACACGCCGACGTAGGGCGCGAATGCCTCCATCTCGGCCTGGTGCGCGGACGCCCCGGGCTGGCCCCGACCCGCACCGGGCGGCGCCTGGGCCCGCAGGTCACCGACGCAGGCAAACGCCATCAACGCCGCGACCGACACAGCCCCCACCACCGTCCCGAGCCTGGAGTCCGCGCCGACCCATCGGCGCCATCTCACCTCAGCAGGGAGTCGCACGATTTCGCTCCCGCACCCACGTGTAGGTGCGCTGGGGGACCCACTCGCCGTCGTCCCACCCCAGGCTGCCTCCCACCCGTGTATCGGCGTCCGTCCATCGCTCGTGGTGCGCGACCTCGACGCTCGAGCCGTCGGGCGCGAACATGGTCTGGATCAACTCCGGCTGGACGTCGGGTCTCGGATCGAGATGCCCGATCGCGATCGCGCCCGCCGGACTCGACTGGTAGACCAGGCCCTTCCCCGCCACCGGGTCCCAGGCCTGGAAGAACTGCCAGAACACCCCGATCACCTCTCCGTCGATCTCCCCCCAGAGGCACCCCACCGCCGCGAGCCCGCCGGGGACCAGGTCGAGCGCCAGGCCGAAGGTCTGGATCCCGCCGTCCTCGTCACGGTACTCGGCGTTCGACGCCATCCATGCCCCATCGGTCATGTTCGCGAGGCTCGCAACGAAGGCATCGCGGGCTGCGACTTGCTCGGCCGCCACGCCGTCATCCGGAACGTCCTGGGCCGACGCGCTTACCGGGTTGATCCACATGAGGGCGGTCGCGACGGCGACCGCACCGATCGTCTCGAGTTTCATCTCTTGCTCCGGATTTCAGGGGACGGCCGACGGGGCCGCTTCCAGCATGATCGAGAGATGGTGGGACCGCTTGCCGCAGTCCATGAAGAGAATCTGAGGATTACCGAAGGACGGCTGAGGAACCGCCCCACGCACTCGAAATCATGGCCGGTCCACCGGGCATGTCATATGCATTGAACGTAGGCGTCACACACTGAAGACAGACGAAAGGCCGTTCAAATCACCGGCATTGTCCCGAATGGCGACGAGGAGCCGGTTCTTGCAAGGAGAGAGGCGATGGTCCGCAACGTAGACTGGGTTCGGAAGGGAGCGCTTCTGGCGCTCCTCGGCATTGTGGCCGCATGCGACAGCGATCCGACCGCACCCGACGACACGGCGCCGGCGTTACCACCGGTCGAGACCATGACCTTCGACTTCGACTTCTTCGGTCAGGGGGCGGCCGCCGCGGCACCCGCGGGAATGGCGAGGCAGGCCGGAGCCGGTGAGAACTGGGGCGCCGGCGCACTCACGGTCGGGTTGGCAAATCTCTCGGTCGTCGTCCACCTGCTCGTGCCCGTGGCGACGTGGCAGGCGGCAGCATCACACGCGCCCGTGATCGAAGACGGGAAGTGGCACTGGCGCTACTCGGTGGCCCAGGGCGGACAGACCTTCGCGAGTGATCTCGCCGGCTACCGCGACGGCAACGATCGGGTCTTCGAGATGGGCATCAGTTCCTCGGCCCTGCAGCTGAACGACTTCCTCTGGTATCGGGGACGGGCTCCGATCGGGGGCACCAGCGGCAGGTGGGAGTTCTTCGATCCGCAGGCCCCTTCAACCGTGACCGGCCGCATCGATTGGACGCAGCCGGAGGCCGACCGCCGCACGCTCACGTTCACATCGGTATCGGGCCCGAACGTCGGAGACGAGCTCGCCTATGAGACGGATGGCGCCGATCGGTTCGTGACCTTCATCGACGAGTCCGAGAACCGCACGTATGAGGTGCATTGGAATGCCCTCACGAGCGAGGGCTACATCGTGTCGCCCGGATACAACGGCGGGGCCATGGCCTGCTGGGACGGTGCCCTGATGAACACACCCTGCAACTAGGCCCGCCCTTCGCCCTCCTCTTCGCGAGCGGTCGCACCGCTAGGTGTCGCACCTCAGCGACCGCATGGCATCGACGGCGCTTGCCCGCCGCGCGGGAAGCCAGGCCGCCAGCAGTCCCACACCCAGGACGGCCAGGGCGGAGCCGATGAAGGTCGACGCGCCCGCGGCATCGACCCCGAAGAGAAAGAAGCGAAGGCCGCGAGCGGCTACGAGAGCGAGGGGCACCCCCACCGCGAGACCGGCTCCGCACACGAGTGCGGCTCTGCGGAGCACCATTCTCCGAATGTTCGCGGGCGCGGCTCCGACCGCCAGCCGCACGCCGAACTCCGGTGTGCGGCGCGACACCGAGTAGGCCATCGCGCCGAAGACGCCACCTAGCGCGAGCGCCACCGCCACACCCGACAGCACCACCAGCACCTTCGCCAGAGCCGAGGTCATGTCGGCGGCGAGAAAAAGAACGGTCTCCAACGACGCGACGCCGTGGGGTGCGAGCGAGGGGTCGGCCCGGCGGGCGATCTCTCGGGCGAGCTCACGAGCGTCACTCACGCGCGATGGCGCTCGGGCCACGACCGACAGGGCACGACGGGGCCATTGGGCGAGCGGAAGATAGACCGCGGCGGGGGACCCGAACGGGCCCTGCTCCCGGAGATTCGGCACGACACCCACGATCTCCACCGGTCGGCCATCGACGACGAGAGTGGCCCCGACGGGGTCACCCCCCGGCCACAGGCGCTCCGCGAACAGACCATTCACCAGTCCGACGTGGGTCGACCCCGCATCGTCGCCCGCCGTCAGCGGGCGTCCCCCCACCACCTCGACGCCGAGCGTCGCCAGATATCCGGGACTCGCGAAGCGCGCCATCACCGATGGAAGAGCTTCGCTCCCTCCGCCGATACGCTCGCCGCCCCCGCGGGCACCATCGTCGCCGGGGAGCCGATAGGTGAGCGAGCGCCAGCTTCGTCCCGGCAGACCCACTCCGACGCCACCGGTCTCCACCCCCGGGATCGCGGCAATCGCCTGCTCCAGACGCGCCACGGCCCCGAGGACGGCGGCGTCGGTGGGATAGAGGTTCTCCGGCAGAGTGAGATCGAAGGCCGTGATCGCCTCGGTGGCATAGCCGGTTTCGAGCGCGCGGATGGCCGAAAGCGAACGCACGACCGCCGTGGTCGTGGCGACCAGCACCATGGCGAGAGCGATCTCGGTCGAGACGATCACCGACTGAAGTCGTCCGCGGCCGGCACCCCGACCCTGCCCGCCCGAGGTCGCCAGGGGCTGACCCCACCGCGCCGCCCGCAACGTGCGCACCGTCGGGACGAGGCTGAAGACCAGCACCGAGATCCAGGCCGCACCCAGCGCGATGGCCGCGCCCCGCCCGTCGAGGGCGACATCGCCGGCGCGAGGCAGCTCCGGAGGGAGCAAGGTCGCCAGGCCCCGCATGCCCACGGCCGACAGAACGATGCTGAAGAGGCCGGCGCAGGTCGCGAGCACGAGGGCCTCCGTGAGCAGTTGTCCGGCAATGCGCCATCGCCCGGCACCCAACGCCATACGAAGCGTCAGGTCGTCGATACGTTCCGCGCCCCGCGCCAGGAGCACGCTCGCCACATTCGCGCAGGCGATCAGGAGCACCGCGAGCGAGGCCAGGAGAACCGCGGCCACTCCCTGCTGACGGGTCGGACTCCCGTTCAGCGTCTCCCTCAGCCGGCCCGACAAGAAGACGCGCTGGTCGGCCGGCACACCGCGCTCCGCCGCGAGGAAGGCCGACACCGACTTCAATTCCGCCTGCACCGGCTCGAGGTGGCCCCCTCGGGCGCGGCCAAAAACGTACAGCGTTCGACCGGGGTCAGCCTCCACTCCGGTCGTGCGAAGCGGAAGCCAGAGGTCGGGCGCGCCGCGACTGAACTGAAAGCCTCGCGGGAGCACCCCGACCACGGTGGCCGGCGCTCCGTCGACCGAAACCGTGCGGCCCAGCACCGAGGGGTCGGAGCCGAAGCGGCGCTCCCACAACCCGTGATCGAGAACGACGACCTCGGGTGCCTCGGGCCGTTCGTCTTCGGGCGTGAAGGCTCGCCCCAGTACGGGCTGTACTCCGACGACGTCGAAGAAGTCGCCCGAGGCGCGTCGCACCGACGTCCAGATCGCAGGGTCGCCGCCGAGAGTCGCTCCGCCCTCGTGATAGGCGGCCACGTCGAGGGTCCGCGACTGCTCCCGTAGATAGTGGAAGTCGGCGAGCGTCGACGGGCTGCCCGGATTCCCACGACCTTCGACGCTCGTGCCCACCAGAATCAGGGATCCCTCGGGGTCGAACGAAAACGGACGCAGAACCAGGACGTCGACGGCCGCCCACACCGTCGTCAACGAGGCAATGCCTAGGGCGAGCGAAAAGACCGCGACGGCCGAAACGGCCGGGTCGCGACGGAGCCCTCGAATGGCCAGGCCGATCGCGCGAACGACCGCAGGCGATGATGCTCCCCGGTGCCGCACGCCGGGAAGACGCCGCGGCACGAAGAGATATCGCACCGAGACGCGCAGCGCTTCGAGCGAATACCATAGGTTGCGCCGAAGGCCCGAAGGGCGGGCATGCCACTCCTCCAGCAAGTCCCCCATGATACTTCGCCCCCGGGGATCGGGCGGAAGAAAAGCCTGAAGAATCCACGACGGGATCCTCGGCGGAGTCCCCGGCGGAGTCCCCGGCGAACGGTGTCGGGGGCTCACCCGAGAACCTCCTCGAGATCGGCCCAGAGTCCCATGAGCGTCTCTCTGGACTCCCGCAGGATCGCGATGCCGTCGGGCGTCACTCCGAAACGGCGCCGGGGGTGACCGCCGCGCTCCGGCACGTCGGCCGGATCGACGTCCCATTCGACCCACCCCTTCTCTTCGAGCCGATCGAGCGTGCGGTAGAGCGCCCCCCGCGACACGCTGCGCCCAGCAAGCTTGTCGAGACGCGCACGAAGGGCCTGTACCGGCGCCTGTTCCCGCAACTCCGTGACCACCTGTAGGAGTGAGAGCAGCACGAGCTGCTCGAATTCTCCGAGAAAGACGGGCGTGGGCATGGCGATGTCTCCGTTGTAGACAGTGGCCGTAGTCTACGATGGAGACATCGATGGCGCCAGAGCCCTCCTGGACACCTCCGACTCCCCGCCCTTCCCTGAACATTTCATGGGACGTATCTTCACTCCCATGAACATTTCATGTGAAGGAGTCGGCTGACATGCGAAACCCGTTGAACCTTCTTCAGGGTACGCTCGACCTGCTGGTCCTGAAGGTGCTTCAGAGTGGACCCGCGCACGGGTATTCGATTGCCTCGGCTATTCGCGAGGCCAGCGACGATGCGTTTCAAATCGAAGACGGCGCGCTCTACACGGCGCTCCACCGATTGCAGAAACGGGGACTCCTTTCTTCGGAATGGGGCACATCCGACAACAACCGGCGGGCCCGCTTCTACGCGCTGACCCGAAAGGGCGACACCGAACTGGCCCGACACCAGTCCACCTGGTCGGACTATTCCCGCGCCGTTGAAAAGGTGCTCGCGCTAGGTACCGGGGACTCCTGAGATGCTCAGCCGGTTTCGGCGTGTGTTCCGGGTGTTCGGCGTTCGCCCCGATCCCGCCCGGGAACTCGATGAGGAAATCGAGGCCCACCTCGAGATGACCGAGGCCCGCCTGCGCAGCGAGGGTTGGCCGCCCGCCGACGCCCGTGAAGAAGCCCTGCGTCAGTTCGGCGATGTCGAGCGCCATCGACGCGACATGATGCGACTCGATACTCAGCGGTGGAGGATGACGACGATGTGGAACACGATCGGCACGCTCTCACACATGTTTCACGCGGCTCGGCGCAGCATGGCCAGGTCACCGGCCTTCACCGTCGCGGTCGCCGCCACGCTCGGGCTCGGGCTCGGAGCGAACGCGGTCATGTTCGGCGTGGTCGATCGCCTGCTCTTGAGCCCGCCGCAACATGTCGTCGATGCCGACAATGTGCGACGCATCTACGAACGCCGGTCGTTGCTCACCGCCGATGGGGCCGTCGTCGAGCCAGAATTCAGTCGCTGGTTGTCGTACGGGGACTTCGAGGACCTGAAGAGTGTCGACGGCCTCGCCGCGGCGGCGGCCTACACCGGGGCGGGCGACGTGGTGCTCGGCTCGGGGCAGACGGCATCGAAGGTCCGCGCCATCCGAGCCTCGGCCTCGCTGTTCGACATGTTGGGAGTGCGCCCTGCCCTGGGACGGTTCTTCGCCTCCGATGAAGACGCACAGGGGGCCACCCACGTCACGGTCATCTCGCACGAGTTCTGGACTCGGCATTTCGGAGCCGACCCTGAGGTCCTCGGTCGCTCCCTGGCGATCGGGCTCGACGAATGGCGAATCGTCGGCGTGGCACCTCCCGGTTTCACGGGAGTCGAGTTGGCGCCCGTCGATGTGTGGCTGCCGCTCACCACCTTCGCCTACGCCAACGGCTCGGCGGGCTGCCTCGAGAGCCGAAACTGCTGGTGGGTTTTCGCAGCGGTTCGCCTGAGGGATGGCACATCGGAGTCGGTCGCGATGGATCAGGCCACCGCGCTGCATCTCGCCGCCCGCGCCGACCTGATCGCCGAGGGGCGCTTCGACGCGGAGGCCGCCTTGATTGCAGCCCCGCTGACCCAGGGCAGCGGGCCCGTCCCGACTGCACAGGCATCGGTGTCGCAGTGGCTCGCCGGCGTCTCTCTCGTGGTCTTGTTGATCGCCTGTGCAAACGTCGCAAATCTTCTTCTTGCCCGAGGCGTGCGACTACGTCGTGAACTCGCGGTGCGGGTGGCCCTGGGAGCGAGTCGGGGCCGGTTGCTCGGCGATCTGTTGATGGAGAGCATGCTGCTCGCAGGGTTGGGCGCCGCGACGGCACTGGCGATCGCCCACTTCGGATCCGACATCGTGCACGGCGCGCTCATCCCCGATGTGGCCTTCGTCGATACGGGTCTGGGACGCCGGCTCGGGTTCTTTCTGCTGATCGTCACGGCTTTGACCGCGGTCGTCGCGGGAGCCGCCCCGGCTTTGCAGGCGAGTCGAGCCACCGGCTCAGCCGCGCCGAGTGGGGCCCGGGGCGGCACCCGTCGTCGATCGCGGGTCCGGGTCGGCCTTCTGGTCACCCAGGCGGCGCTTTCGACCGTCTTGCTGGTCGGCGCCGGACTCTTCGTGCGCAGCCTGGGAGCCGCATCGGATCTCGATCTCGGGTACGACGCCGAACGAGTGGTCTTCGCCCAGGTGGTTTGGAACGGCGTCCAGCCCACCGATGAGCGCGCGGAGGTCTATCGGCGCACGCTGGATCGACTCCGGGGCCTCCCGGGCGTCGCAGAGGCGGCCACAACCTACACCGTGCCCTTCGAGTCGAGCGTGTCGCTGGGGCAGCCGCGCGTCCCCGGTGTCGAGGAGTATCCGCGCAACGAAGCAGGAGGCCCCTACGTCAACAAAGTAGGCGCAGGCTACTTCGAAGCACTCGGCATCGGCATCGTCCAGGGCCGCGGCTTCGGGCCGGCAGACGACATCGTCGGCGCCTCCCCGGTCACCGTCGTGACCGCCACGATGGCCCGTGACCTCTGGCCCGCCGGCGGTGCGATCGGCCAGTGTCTGTACCTCGGCGACGAGTCCCCCTGCACCGAAGTCATCGGCGTTGTGGAAGACCATCGCCGCGAAAACCTCGTGGAGTCCGTTCCCCACCATCTGTACTACCTCAATCTCGATCATCCCGACTTCCGCGGCCCCCCACAGGGCCTGATGATCCGCGCCGCCGACGGGGTCGATGCTCGGCTCCTCGCCGGAGAGGTGCGATCAGCGATGATCTCGGTGTCGCCGACGATCCGATTCGTGCGAAGCCAGGTTCTCTTCGACAACGTCGATCCGCAGCTGCGTTCCTGGCGGCTCGGAGCCTGGATGTTTTCGCTCTTCGGCGTACTCGCGATCGTGGTGGCAGCGATCGGGCTCTACAGCGTGCTCGCGTTCGACGTGGCTGAGCGCCGGCGAGAGATGGGTGTGCGATCGGCCCTCGGCGCCTCTCAACACTCCCTTCTCGCGATGGTCGTTCGCTCCGCTGTCGGCATGGTCGGCGCGGGTCAGATCGTGGGACTTCTGATCGCCCTGGTGGCCGCTCGATTCATGCAACCGCTGCTCTTCCAGGTGTCGGCCACCGACCCCCCGGTCTACCTCACGGTGGCCGCGGTGCTCACCTCGGTCGGAGTCGTCGCGGCTCTGCTTCCCGGATACCGCGCGACACGGGTCGGACCGGCCGAGGCGCTACGAGCCGAGTAGAGTCCCGGCGAACAGGCCCTCCTCATCACCCGCCCACGATGGACGGAACAAAGGAGGGCGGCGCCCGATGCCCGGTGGCCTGCTCGTAGGCATAGGCGAGCCGCAGCAAGGTCGGCTCGGCCCAGGCGCCGCCGAAGAAGCAGAGCCCGAGAGGAAGGCCCGAGAGGAAGCCCATCGGGACCGTGATGCTCGGGTAACCCGCCATGGCCGCCGGGCCGTACCCGTTGCCACCGCTGATGTAGCGATCGCCGTTGACGAGGTCGGTCGTCCAGGCGACGCCTTCCGAGGGGGCGATCAGGGCGTCGAGCCGGTGATCGGCGAGCGCCTTGTCGATGCCCTCGGCGCGACTCGCTCGTCGAACGTCGGCCAGCGCCTCCACATATTCGGGGGTGCTCAGGTCGCCCTTCGCCTGGGCCTGGATCAGGAGTTCCTGACCAAAAAAGGGCATCGACTCGCCCGCGTTGGCTCGATTGAACGCGATCACGTCGTCGAGGGTGCGGACCGACACATTCGAGGGCATGCCGGCGAGATACCGGTTTACGCCGTCCTTGAACTCGTAGAGCAGGACGTTGAACTCGTCGTCGCCGATATCGGCCGTGATCAGGCTCTCCAGGTCGACCAGCGTGGCCCCACCATCGCGGAGCGCGGTGAGCGCCTCCTCCATCACACGATCGACCCCCTCGTGGAAGCCCATCGCACTCCGCACGACCCCGATCCGGGCACCACTCAACCCGTCGGGATCCAGGAACGGGGTGTAGTCCGCATGCGAGTTTCCGACGCTGGCCTGGGTCGTGGCATCGCGTGGGTCGACTCCGGTGAGCACGCCGAGCAGGAGCGCCGCGTCACGCACCGTTCGCGCCATCGGGCCGGCCGTATCCTGCGATTCCGAGATGGGGATGATACCGGATCGGCCCACGAGTCCCACCGTGGGCTTGATTCCGACGATGCCGGAGACGGAGGCCGGCGAGATGACCGAGCCGTTGGTCTCCGTACCGATCGACAGCGGGCACAGATTGGCAGACACCGCGACCGCCGACCCGGAACTCGAGCCCGACGCATTGCGGTCGAGCGAGTAGGGATTGCGGGTCGCCCCCCCGCGGCCGCTCCAGCCGCTCGATCCTCGGGTGGACCGGAAATTCGCCCACTCGCTGAGGTTCGCCTTGCCCAGAACAATCGCGCCCGCGGCCCGCAGTCGTTCGGCTACCCACGAGTCCACCGCGGCGACGTTCGAGCCGATCGCCAGGGCGCCCGCGGCCGTCACCATCCGGTCGGCGGTGTCTACGTTGTCTTTCACCACCACCGGAATGCCGTGCAACGGGCCGCGCACAGTGCCCCCGGCTCGCTCGGCGTCGAGTTCATCGGCGATCGCAAGCGCGTCGGGGTTGGTCTCGATGATCGCACGCAGCTGGGGGCCCTGGCGGTTGAGCTGCTCGATCCGGTCCAGGTAGAGCTGTGCGATGGACCGAGCGGTGTGCTCGCCCGATTCCATCCTCTGCTGCAGCTCCCCCACCCCGATTTCGTCGAGATCGAACGGTGAGACGCGGGCCGGCGCTTCCTGCCCCTGTCGCTCATCCGACGCAGGGGCGCAGCCGGCTCCGAGGGTCAGCCCCGCTCCGCCGAGCACGGTCGTTCCGATGAAGCGTCTGCGATCGATCATGCTCTTTCTCCGGAGGTGGTGGTGTGCCGCCAACATGATCGGCGAGGGTAGCGCGAGGCAACGGTGCGGATGAACTCGGGCGGACGTTCCTCAGGCCGTTGTCGATTGACACATCAACCACGGTTGATATTATTCGCCGTGCCCATCCCCCGCCACCGATGTGTGCGCGAACCAGGGGGGATGCCCCCATCATCGGTGACCATCGACATGGCATCACCCAAGAGGCTCTCGTTCCTCGACCGTTTCCTCACCCTGTGGATCTTTCTCGCAATGGCCGTGGGCGTGACCGTGGGCTCGCTCTGGCCCGACGCGATCGTCACGCTGAGCGAGCGCACGCAGGTGGGCACCACGTCGCTCCCCATCGCCATCGGCCTGATCCTGATGATGTACCCGCCCCTGGCCAAGGTACGGTACGAAGAGCTCGGCGACGTCTTTCGCGACGGGAAAATTCTCGGCCTCTCGCTGATCCAGAACTGGATCATCGGACCGGTGCTCATGTTCGGACTGGCCGTGGCCTTTCTGCGCGACTACCCCGAATACATGATCGGATTGATCCTGATCGGCCTGGCGCGCTGTATCGCGATGGTCATCGTCTGGAACGACCTGGCCGACGGAGACCCGGAATACGCCGCGGGGCTCGTGGCGTTCAACTCGGTGTTCCAGGTGCTCTTCTTCAGCGTCTACGCCTGGTTCTTCATCACGATCGTGCCCGGGTGGCTCGGCCTCGCAGGCGCGGTGGTCGACATCACGATGGGCGAGATCGCCTGGAGCGTGCTCATCTACCTGGGCATCCCTTTCCTGGCCGGTATGGTGACGCGCTTCGTGGGTGTGAAGCTCAAGGGCAAGGCGTGGTACCACGACCAGTTCGTGCCGCGAATCTCTCCACTGACGCTGGTCGCGCTCCTTTTCACGATCGTGGTGATGTTCTCGATCCAGGGCCGGGCGATCCTGCAACAGCCGGTCGGCGTCGTACGCATCGCCATCCCGTTGTTGATCTACTTCGTGGTCATGTTTGCGGTGACGTTTTTCATGAGCCGGAAGTTCGGTGCCGACTACCAGAAGACGACCACCCTCTCCTTCACCGCGGCCTCGAACAACTTCGAACTCGCCATCGCCGTGGCCGTGGCAACCTTCGGCATCGGGCACGGCGCAGCCTTCGCGGCGGTGATCGGACCGCTGGTCGAGGTGCCCGTCCTCATCGGACTGGTGTCGGTGGCTCTATTCTGGCGCGCACGATATTTCCCCGACGAGCACCGAGAGCTGGTGGGGATTTCTAACTGCGCGGTGCCGGGGGGAATCGAGAGGGACCCCAGCGCTTAGCCCGCGTCCCGTGTCCCTGTAACGCCCCCCCCTCGGACCCTCCATCCGTCGACCGCAACGTGAATTCTCCGCCCGCCTACCGCCGTCCCCTCGCCATCGTCGGGATCCTCGTCCTTCTGGGCCTCGTCTCGACCTCGCGTAAGGCCGCATCACAGGCGCCGCCCGAGCAGCTCGACCGAGTCGCCATATTCCTGGATTGCGGCTTCTGCGACGAGACGTTCCTTCGTCAGGAGATGGGCTACGTCGACTGGGTTCGAGATCGAGGGTTCGCCGACGTGCACGTGCTGGTCACCCAGGAAAACACCGGAGCGGGAGGCCGGGCCCAGACCTTCGACCTGATCGGCCTCCGCACGTTCCAGGGCGCCGACCATTCCACCGTCTACACGACCAATGTCGGCGCGACCGAGGCCGAGGAACGAGAGGGATTCCTTCGCACGCTGCAGGCGCTGCTCGTGCCGTACCTCATGCAGACCTCCATGGGCGACCGCGTACGGGTCGAGATCGGTGCGGCCGATGCCGAGGGCCCCGGCCAGGCGGGACCGCAGGACGACCCCTGGGATCACTGGAGCTTCGAGGTCTATGCCGACGGGGGCGCCGACTTCGAATCGAGCCAGCGCTCGCTCAATGCCCGCTACGGGGTCTACGTGAATCGGGTCACCGAGAACTGGAAGATTCAGCTCCGGCCCTTCTTCAACTACAACTACGACCGTTTCGAGCGGAACGACAACGTCATTGAGAGCACCGCACGCCGAGACGGGTTCACCAGCTACGTGGTGCGCAGCATCTCGCCCCACTGGTCGGTGGGTGCCTTTGCCGATGTCTTCACTTCGACGTTCGACAACGTCGATATGCGCTACCGCTTCATGCCGGCCATCGAGTACAGCCTGTATCCCTACCGCGAGGCGACGCGGCGCCAACTCACGATCGCCTACCGCATCGGCGCGTCACAGATCGCCTACCAGGACTCCACGATCTACGACGAGGTCGACGAGCTCCTCTTCGAGCACACCTTGAACGCCGGATACGAGGTCACCCAGCCCTGGGGGGAGATCGACATCGGCACCAATGCGTCGCACTACCTGCACGACCTCGACCGCTACGCGGTGGAGTTCAACGGCAGCGTCGAGGTTCGCATCACACAGGGACTCTCGATCGAGGTCGGGGGCAACATGGCCTTCATCTACAATCAGCTGAACCTGCCCAAGGGCGACGCCGACCTGGAGGAAGTGCTGCTTCGGAGGCGACAGCTCGAGACCGACTACGAGGCGGGACTCAGCTTCGGCTTTCGCTACCGCTTCGGGTCGATCTTCAACAACATCGTCAACACGCGGTTTGGTGGGGGAGGCTCGCAGGACCGGTTCTAGCGGCGCCCTGCGTCCAACTACTCCAGCCCGAGCCCGACCGTAACGGGCTGCAGCACCTCGAGCGGCGCGGCATGATCACCGGGCAGCCAGCGATACCAGAGATCGCCCGCCACTCGGATCGCCACCTGGTCCCAGCAGGGATCGCCCGTCGAGCGTGACAACGCGGCGGCATCGATCCGGCCCTCCGCGTTGACGGTGAGTCGAATCTCACCCTGGCCGGGGGCCGATGGCGGGATCTCCCGCCCCAGACACAGGGGCGGCGCCTGCATCATTCGGGCTGCCTCCAGGATCCGATCGTCGGGTTCCTGAACGAAGTTTCCGTTGGCTCGTAGAATGCTCGGCGGACCGAACAACACCGAGATGCGGGTCCCCGTCCAGGACCCGGCCTCGAGTTCCACCGTCGATCGGTCGGGACTCCATTCGGGTCCCGATCGTTCGAACGTCCAGAACGCGAAGGCGAACACGTGGGCCGCCGCTGCCAGAGCCAACGAGACCCCGAGCACTCGGCGTTCTCGTTTGCGACGATCATCAAGCCGTGTCTGCATGCCATCCCCTTTGGGTGCGAGGGCCCCTCGTCAGTCCTCGGTCAGATGGGCTTCAAGCATGGCGAGGATCGCATCGAGATCGCTCAACATGAACGCGGCATCGCGCTCGATCACCCAGTCCCAGGCGAGTTCCTCTCGCAACAGGTTCTCGAACACCACGCTGGACAGGAGTCGGCCCGTATCGGTGGGGTGGCTCCCGGACGGCCAGCCCAGTTCTCCGAACCCACTCGGTGGCAGCGCCGTCTGGGACCGCAGCCACGGCATCATCTGGCCCATGATGACATTGCCGATCGCATTCTCGACACCGGCCATGTTCTGGACGGCGCTCGGCCACTGCGCGATCGCCGACCGAAGTTCGAGGTCTTCGATGAGTCCGATGTCTCCGGAACTGGTCGACGCCGACAGCACACCCGTCGCCGGATCGTACGAACCTGCCCGAGTGATCCACTGCCAGAGAGTGGTCAGGGAGTCGGCCGGCAGCTGCTCCGCCGCGACGCCGAGATCCAGAAGCTGTTGCGCCGCGGCAGCGCGCCGGCCGTACACCTCGAGCTGATCGAGCAGGGCCGTGCGATTCGATGTGAACTCCCGGTGGAGCGACTCCACGAGCACTCGCTCGTCTCGACGATCCTGAACACCCTGCCGCCAGGCGTCGATCGAGATGGCGATCACCACGCCCATCACGACGATGACGAGTTCGGCCATCAACCACCGGGCCTGGGCCCTGAAGTTCCTCAATCGGCGCCCCCTCTCGCTCGCTGTCGAATCCACCGTTCCTCCGATCGGTTGCCACCGAGAGTCGACTCGGCCACATGTCGCCCGCACACTACGGGCGGCGGTCCGGGTACCGCCAGGCGGACGCGAAGCCGCGCTCCCGAACCGGAGCGCGATTCCCGCCCTGCTTGCACCTCACGAGTTCGCGAATGACCTTGGAGCCCGCCCTCCATCTACGGTCTGCGGACCCTGGATCCAACGGCTCACGAAGTGCCGGCAAGTGCGCTCCTGCGCGATCCGAGGCCTCTGACCGCGCTCTCCGGCTACGGCAGCGGGCTCCGGGCCGCACTCTTCCAAGAGGACGACGATGAACACCCTCAGAAACCAGGCTCAACGTGGGATCACGGAGCTTTTCGTGATCGTCCTCGGTGTTCTCCTGGCGCTCTGGGCCGACGCCGCCCTGGCGGAACGTCGGGACCGTGGGAGAGAAACGGCGCTGCTTGAAGACCTCCGCGATGAGTTCGCCCTCAACGAGGGTCGCCTATTGGCGGACATCGCGCAGAGTGAGAACAGCGTCACCGCCGCCGTTCTCTGGGGCGAAGCGATGCGAGGCGAGATCGAGATCGGCGTCGACTCGCTTTCAAACCTTTGGTACGGTTCGCTCAACTGGGCCCGCTTCGATCCGCTCACAGGGGCGTTGCTCAGCGTGATCGACGGTGGTGAGTTGGGCCTTATTCGGAACACCGAACTCCGCCAGGCCCTGGCCGGTTGGAGCGACGCGGCCGAGGAAGCCCGCCTCACGGCGGGCGAGATGGTCGACCTGCTCGCCGGTCAATCGGCTGTCACGATGCAGATCGAGCCGGGTCGCCCAATGACAGCGGGAGAAACCGCGGCGGTCCGCTTCGTTGTGGAGTATGGGGGCGGCAGCCTGCATCAGCTACAACCGCTTCTCGCGCGGCTGCGGGAGATCCAGACGATGATCGAGTCCGAACTC
>CBDUEZ010000068.1:0-15416 GCA_965366355.1 uncultured bacterium | reverse complement strand
TCGTCGACTCCCCTTCGCATCGGCTTCGCTCCCGCTCGGTGGAAGCTGGCAAGGTCTTACCTGATGGGGATTGGGGCAACGAAGCCGCACTCTCCATAAGGCGGGTCCATTGGTTGGCGTCGGCGGGGTTGAGGCGTTGCGTACGTCTCGACGAGACTGCTGCGCCGTTCGTTTGCCGACAAGGGCCCGGGCGAGGGACGAGGCCCCCAGACGAGGGGCCGACCTCTCGCGGTTGCCGCCCCGCGGGAACAGGGCTACTAAGCACCCATGCCTCTCTTTACCTCAGCTCGTGAACGCCGCCTCTGGTTTTGGACGCTGGCAGTGATCGTAGCGATCTATGCAGCCCTGGGGCCAGCTGCGTCCCTCGCCCTCGTTCTGCGTGAACGCAATCTGCTGCGAGTCTCGTTCGGGGTCGTCGTGCTCGTGCTTGGGCTGGCGTTCCTATGGCAATGGCGGAACAAGCGGCCGACCTGGAGCGAGATCGGCGTCGCCCTGGGTGTCGCGCTGGCCTACGGGTGGACGTTCCTCCGCATCTCCAACCCGGCGGAGCGCACGCACCTGATCGAGTATGGGATCGTCGCCGCGCTCATGCACCAGGCGCTCCTGGAGCGAAGTCGTCAAGGACGCGGCGTTCCCAAGCCTGCCGCTCTCACCGTTGCGGTAACCGCACTACTGGGGCTGCTCGACGAGGGCATCCAGGCCATACTCCCCAGCCGTGTATTCGACTGGAACGACGTGTTCTTCAACGCGTTGGCCGGGTTCATGGTCATCGTCGCGAGGCTGGCCCTGGCGCCGGTGCAGCGGCCCGGATGGCGATTGTGGTTCTTGTGGCTGATGGCCGGCTTCGTGGGCTGGGGCTGGCCCATGGATGTCGGCTCGTTCGGGGAAGGGCCCGTTCTCGCCTTCCTGCCGTCCCTCCCCGCCGTGAACATTCCTCTCTATGTCAGCGTGGCGGCGGGCGCGACCCTCGTCGGGCTCCTCCAATGGCTCGTGCTGAGGCGATACGTCCGGAGAGCCGTGCTCTGGATGCTGGCGAGCCTCGGTGCCGCCGCCATCGGCTTTCTCGTCGTTCAAACCTTGGGTGCTCTGCACGCAGACCTGGCTTTGGCCGCGGGAGTGGGAGCGTACGGGGCCCTGGTTGGTACGCTCCAGTGGTTGATTCTACGGAAAGAGGTCGCCCGCGCTGGGTGGTGGGTGCTCGCCAATACTGTCGGCTGGCTGGTGGCCATCCCCGTCGGCGACCTCGCCGGGCCGCCCGGATGGGCCATCTACTCGGCGATCACCGGAGCAGCATTGGTTCTGCTACTGCGGCAGGGCGCGGAAGAGCCCTGACCGCTCTCGAGCTCAGTTCCTGCCGCCGCTCTCCAGCAACTCGAAGACGTTCAGGACCATGACCGTCCGGTCCTGGCCCGCGCCTCCGTCGAGCGCCCGCATCATGAGAAACCGCTGGTCGTCCACGTCCACGTCGTATAGGGTGTAGAACTCCCCCAGCCCCGCCGTCAGCAGCGCGGGCGCGAGATGGAACAGGGTGGTCTTCTCTCCGAGTTGGAGGGTGTCTCCCAGCTGCACCTCGACCGCCACCATGTTGCGGCCGTCGTCGATGTAGAAGAGCTCGCGTCCGGTGCGTCCCCATCGGGGTTCACTGCCTCCCGTCGTGGACACCTGTTCGCGGCGACGGGTGAGGTCGGGAAAGGACCGGACGTAGACCTGGATGCTTCCGCCTTCGTCCGACTCGTAGGCGAGCCACTTTCCGTCGGGGGATAGCGCGATCGCGCGCTCAGCCGAGGGGTTCTCGACGACGTGCTGCGCCGTGCCGTCCAGACGGATGGCCATCAAGTTCGACGACCCCCTGCCGATGAAACGGGCAGCAGCCCAGTCCCCTCCGGGAGCCATCTGAATTTCGAACGGGATGAACTCGTCTGCGAAGCGGATCGTATCCGGAAAGGGCGTGACGAAGTCAGCCGGGAGAACGAGGCCCGTGAAGCCGGGGTTTCCAGTGCCGAGATAGGTGATGGCATCGCCAGGGGGAGTCCAGCGAGGGCGCGTCGCCTGAATCGAAGCAGCGGTGAGTCGCTGGAACGGACCCTCCGGGAGTTGCTTGATCCAAATGCCCGGCGGCCCCCCTCCCTCACTGCCTACGCTCGTGGCGACCCGGGAGCCGTCGGGGGACAGAGAGAAGCCCCGATTGCTGGCCACACTCGAGAAATCGAACGTCCAATTGGGGTCGACCGTCTGCACGGTCCCGGCACGGTCGACCCAGACAGGCTGCACATCCACGGCATACGACGATGGCTGGAGGTACACGAGCGTGCCGGCTTCCGAGATATCGAAGAACGGGAACCCGGGGCGGAGCCCCTCGGCGATCTCGACCAGGTTGCCGTCGATCTGGAGTGCCTTGTCGTCGAGGCGGGCCGCGACCAGACGGCCCTGCCGATCGACATAGACCAGGTGCCCGCTCGCAGTCGGTTGAGCCGCATCGACGTCGTCCAGGAGGAGCACCCGCTTCTGGTCCGAAAGCCGCAAGATCTCGACCTGAGAGCCACCGGAGTCTCGGCCGACGACCATGACCAGCGCCTCGCCCGATGCCGTGAGTCGCGGATACGCGAGGCCCTGCTCTCCCTCCACAGGCTCGACGACGAGCTCCTCCTCCCCGTTTCCCGACACCCGCCGCACGCTCCCGTCGAAGCTCGTGTAGTAGACGTAGCCGTCGGCCTCCCAGGTCGGGCAGCAGGCCACCGAATCGGCGATCGTCCGAGACACCCCACCCCCCCGGAGCGGCACCACCTTGAGGGTTTGGTCGGCCTGATCGAGGAACGCCACCTCGGTGCCGGTTGGAGATACCGTCGGCATGATCCCGTTTCGGGTGCCCGCCACAACCGTGCTTCCGAGCGCATCCAGGTGCCGAATGTGGAGAGAGGCCATGGGGTCATCGGGGCCCGCTATGGCGTTGAAGACGAGAAACGAGCCGTCCGGTGCCAGGGAGTAGGGTACCGGTGCTCCCTGGATCGGGGTCATCTCGAGTTCGAACACCACCGGTGGATCGGCCGGGGTCGGCTTCAGGAGTGCCCACGCCGCCAGGCCAGCCAACGCGACCGTGAGCCCTGCATGCAGGGCACGTTTCCATCCCGCGCCCGGGGCCCCGGCGCGCACCGCTCCCTCAGGCGGTTCTCCATGCCTGAAGGCTGGATTCTGGAGGGCACCGGCGAAGTCCCGGGCCTGTCGGAAGCGGTCCGCCGGCACCTTCTCCAGGCCCTTCCGGATTGCGGCGTCGACATGCGCGGGAACGGAGCCCCGAGCTTGGACCGCCGAGACGGGCTTGCCCTGGATGATCTTGCCGAGCACGGCCTGGGCGGTGTTGCCCAGGTAGGGCGGCTCGCCGACGAGCATTTCGTACAGCACGCAGGCGAGCGCGTAGACGTCGCTCGCCGGCCCGACGTTCTGGTCGCCCGTCGCTTGCTCGGGGCTCATGTAGTACGGCGTTCCCACCGACAGGCCGGTTTCGGTCAGCCGATTCCCTCCGGCCGCCCCCACGGCGAGCGCGATGCCGAAGTCGGCCACGAGCGGTTCGGCGCCGCTCAGGAGAATATTGCCCGGCTTGATGTCGCGGTGGATCACCCCCTTGTGGTGGGCGACTTGCAGGGCGTTGGCCACCGCCACTGCGATGCGCACGGCTTCGTCGACGGGAAGTTGACGCTCCCGCTCGATGCGCTCCGCCAGTGTCTCTCCGTCGATGTGGGGCATGACGTAGAAGAGAAAGCCGTTGGCTTCACCCGAATCGAACAGCGGCAGAATGTGGGGATGCTGCAGGTTCGCCGTCGTCTTGATCTCGGCGAGGAAACGTTCGGCGCCCACCACTGCGGCCAGTTCGGGCCGCAGGACCTTGAGGGCCACCTTGCGCTCGTGCTTCAGGTCGTCGGCGAGGTAGACGGTCGCCATACCGCCCTGTCCGAGCTCGCGTTCGATCTCGTAGCGCCCGGCCAGTGCCCTGTTGAGCCGCTCCACGGCGGTGGGGCTCATCGGTGGCCCTCCGCTGCGCTTCGATGGGAGGTCGAGTGCGTCATGGGGGCAACATAGTGGGGGTAATGTCTCGTGGCGCCAGGCCGGAGTTTCTCCGGAGCGCGCGGGCGATTGGCTCGACCACGCCTAGGTCGAGCGATGAGATCGCCAACTCGGGTAGGGCAGCTCGGCACTGGCGGCACGGGTCATCGTGGTGATGGGAAGTCGATGACCCTCAGCTCCCTCGGATCAATCTCGTGATAGCCGGTGTCGTCGTAGAACGAGGTGACCCGGCGCACCACCACTCTCACAATGGGCTCCTGGCCGCGAAAGACCTCGCCCCGTGCGAAGGTGACGATGTGGGGGGGGGGGATCGATGAACCGGAGGAGACGCCCTCCGGACCCCTCCTCCTGCGCGGATCGCACGAATCGTTCGACGAAGCGATCGACGTCCTGAGCGCGATCCTCTCGAAGCGGAATCGTGCCCCACTCGGCCTCGACTCGCTCGAGATCGCTCGGGGCGATCGTCAGAAGCAGCCGAGCGACGTCGATCGACGACGTCGCACCCCACGTGATCGCCAGTTGGTGGTATGGAGAAAGAAACCCGAGGTTGCCCATTCCGAACTGGTGGTCGTAGGGCGCGAAGAACGCCGGCGGCAGGGAGTAGGTGCGCCCACTCTCGCCCACGGCCTCGAACCGGTAGGAGTACGATGCGGCGGCGTTGTGCCACGTCAGTGAGGTGGGATGAAACCAGATCGTGCCCCCGAGAATCAGCGGAACCGAGAGCAAGGCGTGATTCGCCGTGAACACCTTGAGCGCGGGACTCGAGGGCCGCAGGAAGAACAACAGGAAGAGGGCGGCCTCGAAGACCATCCACTTCCAGAAGAAGATGCCGGATATGGCCAGCACTCCGCCGTGGAAGCCGATCCAGATCAAGAGGAACAGCATGAACCCGCGTCGCCTCACCAACGCGAAGACAGCCAGTATCTCGACCACGAACGTGCCGACCAGCATGAGCACGTCGACTTCGAGCACCCGATTCGTGAATGCTGCGATCGTGTCGGGTTCGAGGAAGGCGAGCCAGCCGTTCGCGTAGGTGGCCGGCACCATCAATCCGATCAGGCCGTGCGAGAACCACCCCAGGCGGATCTTGCCCAGCCCGCTCACGACGTAGCCCGCGGCGACCAGTGTGAGAACGAGGAACACGAGGTCGGACGGACGGACCCGCTGCCACACGGAGCGCACGACGACGAAGGCTCCGGTCAGGATCAGCACGCGGAGCAATCCGAATGGCTCCGCCACATAGTCCAGGCCCATGGGATGGGCGAGTTGCCGGGCCGACGCAGCGACGGCAAGGGCGAACGGAATCGCGAAGGCGGGCCGCCACAGGGTCGCGCCCGCGAGCACGACCACGAGCAGCCGGTCGACCAGGTGGGCGTGTGCGAAGAAATGGTTGAGTGGATACGCGGCATACGCCCAGGCGAGAAGAACGGTGGGCACCGCCACGATGATCCGGGCTACGGGGCCGATTCCGCTCTCTTGCCAGGTCGCCCACGCCCGGCGCGGCCGAGCGACGAAGACGGCCACGATCGCCGCCGACACACACGCGCGTGCGATAAAGCCGAACGACACGGACGACTCCGGGAGCGCCGCCCTCAGAAGCAGTCGGGGGAACACGAGAGCCCCCTCGAAGGCAGACTCGGGCAGTCGAGCCAGGCCGAGCGTCCACTGTTCGATGAGACTGTAGGCGACCAGGATGACCCCGAGCCGCACGCCCAGGTCGGCGAACGACACCGCTCGGGTTCTCCAGCCCCCTGCGCCCGGCTCGACCGTCATTCCGAGGCCGGCTCCTCGGTTCTGTTTCGCTCCACGTACGCCGCGATCGTATCGATGGACTGAAAGTGCTCGATCACGACATCCTCGGCCGGAACCGTCACCCCGAACTCCTGCTCGATGAACCAGACGAGCTGCATGACCCCCAGGGAGTCGAGCAGGCCCGACTCGAGAAGCTCCGTGCCGGGCTCGAGCGACTCGGGCGACCGGCCGGTGAGGAGTTCACGGGTGACAAAACGAAGAAGGGCTTCAGTCATGCGGAGTCGGCGGTTGCGGACCCCATGGCCCGGTTGCGGAGAGCAAGGCGGTCGATCTTTCCCGAACTCGTGCGGGGGAACTCGCTGAGTATCGACAACACTTCGGGCAGGGCGTAGCGGGGCAGAAGCCCAGCCGCGTGCCGCAGCAGGTCGTCGACGGAGTGCGAGCCGGGCGTCTCCAGGGTCAGCGCGGCATGTACGTGCTGCCCCCCCGCCTCGTCGGGCACGGCGAACGTAGCGGCCGCCGCGACGCCCTCGTGGGAGCCCAAGGCGTGTTCTACCTCGTCGAGCTCGACCCGATACCCTCGCGTCTTGATCTGACGATCGCGCCGCCCCAGGAAGTCGAGGGCGCCATCCGGCCGGAGCCGCACGAGGTCACCGGTTCGATGGTACACGAGATCGGCGGCGCCCTCGGTCGGCACGCGCTCGAACGCAGCCGCATCGAGGTCGGGTCGGCCCCAATATCCGGCCATCATCGAAGGGGTCCGCACCAGAAGCTCGCCCACCTCGCCGGGCGGCGCGGCGCGACCGTCGGCATCTACGATGCGCGTCTGCACGTTGCCGAACGGGTGTCCGATCGGAATCGGCGCATCGTGGTCGTCGGCGAGAGTCGGCACGGGCCAGTACGTCACACCGTTCACCTCGGTGGGGCCGTAGACGTTGCAGAATCGGGCCCCGGGGATCGCCTTCATCAGAGCCCGGAGGTGCGGCGTCGAGAACGGCTCGCCACCGAACAGGATCCAGCGCAGAGAAGTGAGATCGCGTTGGTCGAGTGCGCCGTACAAGAGCAGGTGCACGAGCACCAGCGGGACCACGTACAACACCGTCGGCCTCTGGGTCTCGATGAGCCGGGCGAGGCTGGCGGGTAGGCGCGTGTGGATCTCGGGAATCACCACCGTGCTCGACCCGGCCACCGCGGCGGAGAAATAGTCCATCGTGGAGAGGTCGAAGTGCAGCGGAGCGTGATTGCTGAGACGATCGTTCGGTCCGAATCCGAAGGTGTCGGCGGCGATTTCGGCGAAGGCGAGGGCGCTTCGATGCGTGTGCGTCACCCCCTTCGGCACCCCGGTAGAGCCCGATGTGTAGAGCACGTAGGCGAGGTCCAGCTCGATCGTTCCGGGATCGCCACCCGGCGGGGCGTGGGCCACGTCGGCCCACGACACGACCTCGACGCCCCCACCGGGGTCTCCGTCTCCGCCCACGATGCCCTGAAGCTCGACTCCCGCGTCGACGGCCGCGCGAAGGGAGTCGCCGGCGTGGGCGTCGGCCACGACGTGGCGAATGCCGCAGTCCCGCAGGATCAACTGCTGGCGGGCGTCCGGGGCGAGTGGATCCAGCGGTACATAGGCCGCGCCGGCTTTCATGATCCCGTGAATGGCCACGGGAGAGATCAACCCCTTCCGGGCGTGGATCGCGACCCGCATGCCCCTTCGCACCCCGAGGCCTCGCAGCACTCCGGCGAGGCGATCCGTCTGGTCGGCGAGTTCGGCCCAGGTGATGGCCTGTTCTCCGCATCGAGCGGCCTCGCCATCGGGGCGTCGGTCGGCGGAGCGGTCGACCGCCTGGTGGAGGCAGTAGAGCATCAGAGCCCCAACAATCGCGCGATGATGTTCTTCTGGATGTCCGACGTCCCGGCGTAGAGAACACCCCCGACGGCGTCCCGCACATCGCGTTCGAGACCCGTCTCACTCAGGTACCCCGCGCCCCCGTGGATTCTCACCGCGTCGAGCCCCGAGGCCAGGAAGCTCTCACTGAGGTGGAGCTTCAGCAGTGCGGCTTCCATCATCGCCGGCCGGCCCTGCACCTTCATCCACGCCACCTTGTAGAGCAACAGCCGGGCCGTCTCGAGCCGCAGCTTCATGTCGGCGATCCGGTGGGAGACGGCCTGGAACTGGCCGATCGGACGCCCGAACTGAACGCGCGACTGGGCGTGCGCCACAGCCTGCTCCAACTGGCGCTCCATCGCTCCGAGCTGGCTGGCGAGAATGCAGCAGCGTTCGATTTCGAGCGAGTGATTGGAGATGCTGACACCCGCACCCTCGGGGCCGAGCCGGTTGGCCTCCGAGACCCGGCAGTCTTCGAGAACGATGTCGCCGAAGGGCACCGTACGCAGTCCCATTTTGGACTCCGTGGCTCCGGCGCTTACCCCTGGCGTAGAGGATTCCACCAGGAACGCGGAGATGCCCCACTTGCCCCGACCGGGGTCGGTCGACGCAAAGACGAGAATCACGTCGGCGATGGGCCCCAACGTGACGTAGCGCTTCACGCCGTTGAGCACGTAGTCATCGCCGTCGCGCTCGGCGGTTGTTTCGAGCGCGAACGCGTCGGAGCCCGACGCCGGCTCCGTGAGGGCGTGGGCACCCAGGGCCTCGCCCGTGCACATGCGGCGCAGGAATCGCCGTTTCTGATCGTCGGATCCGAACCGCACCAGGGGGAGTTGCACCGTCCACAACTGGGTGTTGAGCGCGAACGCGAGGCCGTTGTCGTCGCACCCGTCGCCCAGCCCCTCCATCATCAGCATGGCGGTCAGGAGGTCGGTTTCACAGCCGCCCCACTCCGGGGGCACCGACAGCCCGAGGATTCCCTGCGCCGCGCACTTCTGCCAGCCCTCGGTATCGAAGGTGCCGTCGTGGTCGCGGGCCACGACGCCCCGGTTGGAGAGCTCCGCCCGTGCGAAGTCTACGGTCTCTGCACGGCGTCGTGACTGTTCCTCCGTCCAGCTGAAATCCATGCGTTCAGCTCCCTCCCATCAACCATCGGAACGGAGCCAGGGCGATCGGCACGAGGGGAACGTTGAAGTCGAACACCCGCTCGAACATCCAGAGTGTCGCGACGGCGATGAGAAAGATCGACCCGCCCCGCAACACCCATCGGTAGATCGGCTTGCGGCGGATCAGGAACAGCAGCGGGAAGGCCACGCCGATGATCGCGATCTGTCCGAGTTCGACCCCGACGTTGAAACCGAGGAGCGAGAGCGTCAGAAACTCCTGGCCCATGCCGATGTCGCCGAGCACAGAGGCGAATCCGAAGCCGTGAAAAAGGCCGAAGACAAACGCGATGGACCACTCCTTGACCGTCCACTGTGGGCGGAGGTTGGCCAGGGCGGCCACCGCGATCGACCCTGCGATGATCGACTCCACGAGGCGCGACGGCAGACGCACGATGTCGAGGGCCGCAAGACTCAGGGTGACGGTGTGGGCGAGGGTGAAGAACGTGACGATCGCGACGATGTTGAAGAGCGCCTCACGAAAGCTCTCCACCGGTTGCCATTGCCCCTCCCGTCGGGTCATCACGGCCGGCAGGGTCAGGGCCAATAGAAACAAGATGTGATCGATTCCGATCCAGATGTGCCAGACGCCGAGCCAGACGAACGCCAGGAATCCACTCCACAGCGTCGACGAGGTGAGATCGAGGGTCTGGCGCGGGCTCCGGGGACTCAGGATCAGCGCGATCACTTCTCCCTGGAAGGTCGCGGTTCGCCAGTTGTGCTCCATGACGATCAGATTGCGGTGATCGTCGTCGACTTCGAACATGACGGAGTACTCGACGTCGAGCAGATCGGGCACGCCCTCCACGCCCTCGACCCGGTACGTGAGCATCACGAACTCCGCCAGCTCCAGGAACCGCACATCGACGTCCTGAAGGTCGAGTGCCAGGCGTCCCGTGGTATTCGACAGACTGAAATGGGACTCCATATAGGCGCGAATGGAGTCGAGTCGAGCCTCGACGTCGAGCACCGAGACCTCGGTCGGGTCCCAGCCGAAGCCCAGGGCGTCGCCCAGATCTTCGGTCGTGATCTCGAGGCGGACGATCAGTGAATCGTCGTAGATGCGCAGGAAGGCGTAGCTTTGCCCCAGCTCGTGGCTCGGCGCGGCGACCGTCGGCGTCTCGGCGGCCGCTGCGTTCGGGTCCTCCGCGCTCACACCAGAGGGAAGACCGCCGGTGACAAGGAGGGCCAGGTACAGAGGGATCCGGAGGGACATGCGCGACTCTTGATTCCAGGGAGCAGGGTCTCGGCGGCACACCGGTGGCTGTCGACACTGTGGGCGTGACCACGCATCATGTAGCTCAAGATTGACCCGACCCCACACCAGCGGCCAGCCCCGCTCCCAAATGCCCACTTCCGATGACGCTCCCCCAGGGTCCCTCGGGTCCGACGGCCTCACCGCCGCCGAGACGCTGATCTGGACGGGGCAGCGTCTCGACCCGACGTCGCCGCTCTACAACATGGCGCTGGCCTTCGACGTGCGAGGGCCGCTCGACGAGCGCGCCCTGAGAGAAGCCGTTCGCCGCGTGGTGGAGCGGGAGCCCTCGCTCCGCTCGACCTATGAAGAGCGAGACGGGCGGGTGGTGCGTGTCGTCCACGAGGCCGTCGATCTTGTGGTCGACGTTCTGGACTGGCCCGAGACGCGGCTCGATGACGCCGCGGTATCGGCGCGGTTGGAGCAGCGGACGGCCAGGGTGATGGACCTGTCGGGCCCGTTGCTCGACATCGCCCTCGTGCGGCGAGGGGCCGAGCGGTGGATCGTGTACGTGAATCAGCATCATATCGCGACCGACGCCTGGTCGACGGGCGTGCTCTATCGCCGTCTCGGTCGCGCCTATCAGGAGGTGGTCGACGGGGCGGATTCGCCGGAGCCCGGGCCGTCGTATCTGGATTGGGCCGAGCAGGAACGGGGTCTACGGGAGTCTGCGCGTCTCGAGCGGGCGCAGGCGCACTGGAGCGCCACGGCCGAGGGCTTCGAGTCGGCGATTTCTCTCTACGGGGCCAGGGGACCCGGGTCGGGTCGGACGACGAGGGTGCGAATGTCGTTGGGGCCGGAGCGGGCGGAGGCCCTGGTGCGCCTTGCCGCCCAGTCGCCCTTTCGGGCACTCACCCGGGAACAGTCCCGCTATCACGTGTTTGCGACCGTGCTGCTGGCCTGGCTGCACCGTATCTCGGGTGAGGCGAACGTCTCGGTGGGTTCTCCCTGGCACAACCGTCCCACCGATACGCTGCGAGAGACGCTGGGGCTCTTTATCGAACTCTTGCCGTTGCGGGTGAGAGTCGACTCGGGCGAGACCTTCGAGTCGCTCGGCCGAAAGGTGGCCGCCGCCGCGATGTCTACGCTCCGCCATGCGGTCCCCGGTGCCAGCGCCGTGCCGGCGGCGCGTGGGTTCGGCGTGATCCTCAACTATATCACGGCCCGAACCGGACCGTTCGCGGAGTTTCCCGCCGAGGCGAATTGGATCCATTCCGGGTTCGGCGACCCGCAACATCGCGCGCGCATTCAGGTGCACGATTTCGACGAGGAGGGAGAACCGACGCTCGACTTCGACCTCGACGTCGAGACGTTCGATGTCGATGCGCGGGCCTGGGCGGTCGACCACTTCCTGCGGCTCTTCGATGCCCTGGTCGCCGACCTGTCGACTGGGCTGGCCGATGTGCCGCTCGTAACCGACGAGGAGGAGCGGGCGTTCGCGCCATCGGGAGAGGCGGTCGCTCCCGGGCCCACGGTGGTCGAGGCCCTGCGCAACGTCGCGCTCGCCGACCCCCAGCGCGTGGCCGTGATCGACGGCGACGACTCGTCGTCGTACGGCGATCTGGCGGCCGGCGCCGGGGCGGTCGCGGCCGGGCTTCGAGCACGCGGCCTGGGCCGCGGCAGCCTGGTCGGCCTCTACATGGATCGGTCGGCCGACTTCATCGTCGCCCTCCTGGGTGTGATGGAGGCGGGCGCCGCCTGGGTGCCGCTCGACCCGGCGTTTCCGGCCGCGCGGCTCGTCCTCGTGGCGAACGACGCGCGGGTCGACCTGGTGGTGACGGGTGCGGGCGTGGTCGACGTTCCCGGGTGGACGGCCGACTCCCTGCCGGTGGCCCGTTTGTGCGCCGACGGTGCAGCCGTGCCCGACCCTGGTCTTGGGAACGGCGTTCCGGCTCCCAGCGATCTGGCCTACGTGATCTATACCTCGGGTTCGACCGGAGAACCCAAAGGGGTCGACATCACACACGAGGCGCTGGCCGACTACGCGCACTGGGCGGCCCGCACCTACGCCCCCACCGGCCCCGTTCGCATGCCTCTGTTCACGTCGCCGGCCTTCGACCTCACCGTGACGTCGGTGTTCACACCGTTGCTGTCGGGCGGTGCCGTGGTGGTGTATCGAAGCCGCGCCGACGACGCGGGGCTTCTGGTTCGCCGGGTCTTCGAAGACGACGCCGTCGACGTGGTGAAGTTGACGCCGTCGCACCTCTCGCTCATTCGGGATCTCGATCTCTCCGGCTCGCGATTGAGACGCCTCGTCGTGGGGGGGGAGGACTTCCCGAGCGCCACGGCCCGGCGGGTCAGTGAGGCCCTGGGCGACGTCGTCGAAATCTTCAACGAGTACGGGCCTACCGAGGCCACGGTGGGCTGCATGATCCATCGGTTCGACCCGACCACAAGCACGGGCCCCTCGGTGCCGATCGGCCGCCCCGCCGACAACATGCGCATTCGGGTCGCGGACTCACACTTGCGAGCCGTCCCGAGGGGAGTGGTGGGTGAGATCTGCATTGGCGGGCCCCGGCTGGCGCGGGGATACCGGGGTCGCCCCGAACGGACGGCGACGGCCTTTGTGGTCGTCCCCGGGACCGCGGGGGAGCGCATGTATCGCACGGGCGACCGGGGCCGTTGGAATGCCGACGGTCGATTGGAGTTCCTCGGCCGGGTCGACGACCAGGTGAAGGTGCGGGGGGTGCGCCTGGAGCTCGGAGAGGTGGAGGCCGCCCTCGGTCGCCACCCCGAGGTGCAGGAGGCCGTGGCCCACGTCGTTCGGGCTGCCCCGCGGCGAGACGAGCACTGCGGCCGGTGCGGGCTCGAAGCGGCGCATCCCGAGGCCCATCTGGACGCCGAGGGGCTGTGCGCCCCCTGCCGGCGCTTCGAACGCGAGCGGAGCCGAGTCGATGCCTACTTCAGCGATGAAGCCGAACTCCGGGCGCGCCTTGCAGAGGCCCGGGATCGCGCTCGCGGCCCCTACGACACGTTGATGCTCTACAGCGGAGGCAAGGACAGCACGTATGCGCTCTGCCGGATCGTCGAGATGGGTGCGAATCCCCTCGTGTTCCTCATGGACAACGGCTTCATTTCCGAGCAGGCGAAAGTCAATGTGCGGCGGGTCGTCGACCAGCTCGGCCTCGATCTGCATGTCGCCTCCACACCGGCGATGCCGGCGATCTTCGCCGACAGCCTGGCCCGCTTCAGCAACGTGTGCCAGGGCTGTTTCAAGACGATCTACACGCTGGCTCTGACGCTCGCCGACCAACACGGCATCCCCGCACTGGTCACCGGGCTGTCGCGGGGTCAGATCTTCGAGACGCGGCTGGAAGACCTCTACCGTCGAGGTGTGTACGACCCGGAGGTGGTCGACCGCACGATCCTGCAGGCTCGCAAGGCCTACCACCGCATGGACGACGCGGTGTCGAGGCATCTCGACGTCGGTGTGTTCGAGACGGACGACGTTCTCGACCACGTGCGCTTCATCGACTTCTATCGTTATGTCGATGTCGGCCTCGACGAGCTCCTGGCCTATGTGGCGGAGCACACGCCCTGGATCCGTCCCGGAGACACCGGTCGCTCGACCAACTGCCTGATCAACCAGGCGGGCATCTACGTGCACACCGTGGAGCGGGGTTTTCACAACTACACGCTTCCCTACAGTTGGGACGTTCGCCTGGGCCACAAGGAGCGCGACGCGGCCCTCGCCGAGCTCGACGACGATCTCGATCCCGATGAGATTCGGCAGATGCTCGACGCCGTCGGATACCGCGAGCATGCTCCCCCCGAACCCGAGGCTCGTCTGGTGGCCTTCTACACCGCCGACCGTGACCTTGCCAATGCCGAGCTCCGACGCAGCCTGGCCCAGTGGCTTCCTGCCGACGTGATTCCTTCGAGCTTCGTGCGCCTCGAGCGTCTGCCCCTGACCGGGCACGGCAAGGTCGACCGAGCCGCCCTCCCGCTGCCCCCGACCGAGCGTCCACTGATGGAGGCTCGCTACGTCGAGGCGCGGACCCCTGCGGAGCAGGCCCTGGTGGCGATCTGGAGCGAAGTCCTGGGCCTCCAGGAGATCGGCGTCGACGACGACTTCTTCGAACTCGGGGGTGACTCGATGCATTGCATCCAGATCGTCACGGCCGCTCGAGATCGGGGATTGAGTTTTGGTCCCCGTGATCTGTTCGCCCACCCGACGGTGGCGGGCCTCGCCGTCGTGGCGGCGGGCAACGAGCCCCGGCGCGCACCGCGGTCGGC
Organism: uncultured bacterium; assembly: GCA_965366355.1. Classification (GTDB taxonomy): domain Bacteria; phylum Gemmatimonadota; class Gemmatimonadetes; order Longimicrobiales; family Gaopeijiaceae; genus Gaopeijia. The sequence continues at coordinate 1,072 of CBDUEZ010000068.1, read as the reverse complement.
CGTGGCCAGTGCGTCGGAATTGGCCGAACTCGATGAAGAGTTCGGGGCTCGATGAGCGACGTCGTCAGCGCCTTCCCGCTGAGTCCCCTCCAGGAGGGGATGCTCTACCACGCGATCCGACACCCCGGCTCGACGCTGTATCATGGGCAGATGTCGGTTCGCTTTCGCGGCGCCCTCGACCTCGAGGGCTTCCGCGACGCCTGGGCGGACGCGGCGCGCCGCCACGAGGTCTTTCGCACGTTCTTCACCTGGGAGCGCCGGCAGCGCCCGCTCCAGGTCGTTCTCCGGAGTGCCGAACTCCCGATTCGGGTCGTGGATTGGTCGGGAGAAGACCCGGCCGGTGCAGAGTCTCTGTGGACGACCTTGCTGGAGCACGACGCCGGCGAGCCCTTCGACCTGGGTCGCGCGCCGCTCATGCGCGTCACGATCGTGGACTTCGGTGACGAGGAGTGGGGACTGGTGTGGGCGGCCCACCATGCGGTGCTCGACGGATGGTCCGCCCGGGTCGTCTGGCAGGAGGTTCTGGACGACCTCGTGGCGGGCCTCGACGGCAAGGTTTCGGAGCGAGCCCCCGCGCCCTCCTACGCCGAGTTCGTGGGTTGGCTCGAGGACTACGACCCCTCCGACTGTGAGGCCTGGTGGCGCGCCTATCTCGACGGCGTCGAGCCGACACCTGCACCGGGTGTCGCCGATGTCGCTTCGAGCACAAAACGCCGGTACGTTCGCCGGGTTCTTCCCGAGGCCGAGACCCAGGCGTTGGCCGCAGCGACGGGCCGTCTGCGGGTGACCCCCGCGACCCTCACGGTCGCGGCCTGGGCGACGGTGCTCGCTCAACATGCCGGCTCCCGCGACGTCGTGTTCGGTCTCACCACGTCGGAGAGGCCTGCCGAGATCGCCGGCGTCGGCGAGGCCGCGGGGCTCTATCTCGCCACGGTGCCGGTTCGGATCCGGATGACCGACGAACCGATCACGACCTGGCTCGCGCGCGTGCAGAGCGACCTCGCCGAAGCGCGGGCACGGAGCGCACCGGGCCTGTCGGAGATTCGACGGTGGAGTGGAGTCGGAGCTTCTG
>CBDUEZ010000067.1:0-15691 GCA_965366355.1 uncultured bacterium | reverse complement strand
ACCCCCTCCGCCGGTCGCCGCCCCCGACCGGCCGACTCGCCCACGCCCCCCCGAACGCCACCCTATTCGACCATCTGCCCGTCACCGACCGCCGCGGCGAGCGGGTTCAGTGCCGGGTGGTGTTCCGCCAGCACCTTGATGCACACGAGCACGGGCACGGTCAGCAGGATTCCGGGCACGCCCCAGGTGAATCCCATCACGAGGATTCCCACGAGGGTGACGACCGGGTCCAGGCTCAATCGAGTGCTCAGAAGCGCCGGTGAGATCACGGTGCCCTCAAGCGAAGTGAGGGCCAGGTAGGCGAACATGCCCCACAACGCGGTGCCTCCGGTGTCGACGGTGATCAATCCCACGACCCCGACGATTGCGATACCGATCGCGGCCCCCAGATACGGCACGAAGTTGAGGATCGCGACCATCACGCCCCAGAGGATGGGGTTCGAATAGCCGAGGAACCACAACACGGTGCCGACGCACGCACCAAGACCGAGATTGATCAGGGTGGTGGTCACCACGAAGGTGCTCAGGCGAGACCGGATCTCTGAGGCGGCCGACAACACTCTCGCCTTGGCGTCGGATTCGGGCACCAGCATCACCGTCTTCGCCAGCAGACGTTCGCGTCCCACCAGCATGAAGAAGATCAGAACGGTGACCAGGACGAGAAAGGTGAGCGTCTGCCAGGTGATGTCGAAAACCACGCTCGAGAACGATGGGTCCGACGAAGAATCCTGTGGGGGCGAAGGCGCGGAGTCTGCGCCACCGTCGGCCAGCTCCCCGACCTGGTCGGCGGCCTCGATCACCTTCTCCATCGGCTCCCGTAGCTCCTGGAGCTTGACCTGAACCTCCGCGAGGCTCTCCGGTGCGCGCTCCATCCATGACGCGGCCGGCTCCTGGAGCTGCAGGACGAGCGCGACCAGAGTCCCCACGAATCCCGCGAGAACGACGCCCGCCGCGAGGGCGCGAGGGAACCGGAACCGTTCGAGGACCCGCACAAACGGGAGCGCGAGCAGGGTGAGAATCCCGGCGCTCACCAAAGGCAATAGCACGGGGCGCCCAATCCGCATGATGGTCAGCACCAGCGCCGCGAGAATAAAGCGCTCGGCCAGAACACGGAGCGGCCGCTGCTCCAGATCCTTGGAAGGATCCGACGCCAGGTAGATGGGGGGCATTCGACGTTCCGTGTGGGAGGTGTGCGTTTCGCACGATCCAGCTCGTGCGTGGCATCAGTACGCAAGGTTCGGACCGATTCACCTCCAGGCACCGATCTTGCGACCCTCTTCGGTCGGGGACGTCCCCACTCGTTCATTGTGCATGGAGAGGAAGAGGAATGGGATTCATCTGGATGCTGATCATCGGACTGGTGGCCGGCGCGATCGCGAAGCTGATCATGCCCGGCAAGGATCCCGGCGGATGCCTGGTGACGATGTTGCTTGGCGTGGCCGGAGCCTTCGTCGGCGGAATGCTCTTTCGCGCTTTGGGGTTCGGGGGCGAGGGTCCCGCCGGGTTGATCGGAGCCGTGATCGGCGCGCTCATCCTCCTTGTCGTGTATCGTTGGATCCGCGGACGAAGCTCTCGCAGCTGATGGTGCTCACATGAATCCGTCGAACCATGCTCGTTCCGACCCGCTCGCCGGCCGCCGCCGGCATCGTGTCTGCCGGTGGTTTGCGCTCGCGCTGACCCTTTCGCCGATGGCGTGCGCCGAGACGACGATCACGGCCGTGGCGGTCAACTCCGTGCGCATCGACCCGGATTCGGTGACCCTTCACGTCGGAGCCAGCGCGCCGATCGCGGCGGCGGTTCTCGACACCGAGGGCAACACCCTGGTCGGCCGCGCGATCACGTGGTCCAGCGCCGATCCATCGATTGCGCGGGTCGACCAGCGAGGTATGGTGACGGCCGTGGGACTGGGACACACTACGGTCACCGCCCGCAGTGACGGTGCGGTGGGGGTTGCCGATGTATGGTCGACGGCCCCTCCGAAGGTGCGCGTACAACCCTCCCGCCTGGGGTTCGTCATGGAGCGCGCCGGCGCCGATCCAGCCGCTCAGACGGCCTTGATCGTCAACGAGGGCGACGGAACGGTGCTGAATCTGACGGCGGTCGTCGACCCCGGGTCCGACGGCGATGGGGACTGGTTGGCACTCACCCTCGACCGAACCTCGGCTCCGGCGACGTTGCGAGTCGACGTGAACGGATCGGGGCTCGCCGAGGGCCGCCACTCCGCCTCGATCCGCGTGGGATCGTCGAATGGCGGGGTGTCACACCTCGAGGTCGTGGTCGACGTCTTTCCGCCGCCGGCCGTCATCCAGATCGACCGGAACACCGTCACATTTGAAATGGTCGAGGGCGGCCCACGTCCAGCACCCGAGTCGGCCGTAGTGACGAGTGCCGGCGGAGCGCTCACCGGCCTGGGCGCCTCCGTGACGTATGCGGCGTCTCAACCGGAAGGGTGGTTGGCGGTGTCGCTCAGCCCCTCCACTGCTCCGAGCACTCTGGGCCTTTCGATCGCGAACTCCGATCTCCGCCCGGGCACGTATATGGCGACCGTGCTCATCGTGTCATCGATGGCGGCGGGCGGGCTTGCGGTCGACGTTCGGCTGACCGTCGCGCCTCGACCGCCTTCCATTTCGCTCTCGGCGAGGACCGTCTCGTTTTCTGCGGTCGCTGGTGCTGGGGACCCCTCACCCAGATTTGTCACCGTGGCAAACGGCGGAGGGGGTACGCTCAGCGGTCTCGACGTGACGGTCGCCTACCCGGCCGGTACGCCCACCGGGTGGTTCAGCGCCGTGTTGACGGCAAGTGACGCGCCTTCGTCGCTCATTCTGCGCGCCGGAGCGTCGGGACTGACGGCCGGGACCTACACGGCCCTGGTTCATGTCAGCTCCCCGATGGCCGCGGACGGCACAAAAACGATCGCGATCACCCTCGTGGTGGACGCTCCGGCCGACCCCCCCTCGATCCAGCTGTCGACGGCGACGATCGACTTCGTCGCGGTGGCTGGGGCGGCCGACCCGGCCGCGCAGACCGTCTCCGTGACGAACGGGGGAAGTGGTTCTCTGGTGGGGCTGGTCACCACGGTCAGCTACGCGACCGGTGAGCCCACCGGTTGGCTCAGCGCGACCCTGTCATCGGGCACGGCTCCGGCCACGATCGCCGTGGCTGCGACGGTGGGGTCGCTCCCGCCGGGACGGTATTCGGCCACGATCGTGGTGTTGTCTGCGGGTATCAACGCCCCGCCCTCCGCGCCGGTGGCGGTGACCCTCACGGTCTCTCCCCCCGCTCCACCCAAGGCGCCCACGAACCTCAAGGCCAGTGGGAAGAAGGGCGGCCAGATCGAGGCTTCCTGGGACGACAACAGCGACAATGAGACCCGCTTCGTTCTCCAGCACAGTCGCACGGGCGGCGCTCCGTGGACCGACGTGGTTCTTCCTGCCGACACGGAGAAGTACCGACTCAACAACCTGACGAAGGGCGATCTCTACTATTTCCGGGTGATGGCCTGCATTCAGAACTCCTGTTCGGTCCCCTCCAACGTCGATTCCGACACCGCCGGATAGAGGTTCCTCGGGCGAGGCGTTTCGTTGTGGAATCGATCGTCGCTTGTGCTCTTTCAAGGCGATCGATCCAGGCGCGGATAGGGGCGTGGAGGCCCCTCGAGGCGGGCCGTTTGTCGCGGTCTCACGCGCCATTCGCCTGAATTCGTCGACTTGGATCGGTTCTTCGCCTGTGCCTGGCATGTGGGTTGCACCTCTCGGGTGCCGCACCTCTTTGGGTGCCGCACCTCCTGGGTGCTGTACGACCCATGTTCCACTGAACACAAGGAAGAACGACGATGCGATCCAACACCTTGATTACCATGACCGCGATCGCCGCTCTAGCCGGCGCTGCATGCTCCGACGACGATCCTACCGATGTTTCGGTCGAGACCGGCACGGTGAGCGCGAGAATGACCGACGCCCCTGATCCGGTTCCCGTGCCCGGAGGCAATGCAGCTCAGATTCAGTCGGCATTTTCGGGAAGCTTCGCGGGCGACGCGCGTGTCGAGATCTACTCCGAGTCTGAAGGCTGGGTTGAAGTGGCCAACGCGCAGTCCGTTCAGATGGACCTCGGCGGCACGGCCCAGGCCGACCTCGGCAGCAACACCGAGGTTCGCGCCGACGTGCCGTATACCAAGGTTCGCATGACGATTTCGGGGGGCGCGGCCACGATCGATGCCGGAGCCACCCTAGGGGGACTGGTCTTGTTGGCCGACCTGAACCTGTCCCTGGGGACCAATGGCGACGTCACGATCGAAAAGGACGTGACTCCGTTCACTGTGCAAGCCGACGCGTCGAGCACCCTTCAGATCGATCTGAACAGCGAGCTCTGGGTGACCGAGAGCAACGCGACGGCCGAGGCCGTCACCGAGGCGGAGATGGCCGCCGCCGCGAACGTCGTGGTGATGTAAGAAGCGACTGCGGGTGCCCCGCCCCTCCGCGAGTATTGCGGGGGGGCGGATGGCATCAGTCTTGCCTCTATAGCGAGTGCTCACACCGCACTTCAGGAGGCAATCATGGACAACAAGGCGTTTCGCGAAAGTTGGTCGCGCATCCGGCGCGAGGTGCGAAAGAAGTGGCCCCGCCTTTCAGAGGCCGAAGTGCGCTGGGTCGGCGGTGTTCCAGACCGCCTCGTTCGGTGCCTCCGCGAGAAGTACGGGGTGCCCGCCGAGTATGCGGTCCCCGAAGTGGATGCCTGGTTCGAGACCATCGACCGTCGGCCCGTGGTACGGCGCTGAGATGGCTAGCTCACTATCGCGCGTCCCCACCGCACATGAAGTGCCGGATACCTCCGACGAGGGCGACCGGCTCCGTACGGCCCTCGAGGCCGTGTTGGCGATTCCGTTCACGCCGGGCAACGTCATCGAGCCCCTGAACAACGGCATTGAGATCTTTCCGGCCATGCTCGATTCGATTGATCGGGCGACGGAGTCCATCGATTTTGAAACGTTCGTGTTCTGGAAGGGCGATATCGCCACACGATTTGTGGAAGCCCTCGCCGGGGCGGCGAGTCGCGGGGTTCGTGTTCGGGTGCTTCTGGACGCTGTGGGGTGCATACCCATGACGAGCGACGACCGGCGGGTTTTGATCGACTCCGGCGTGGAGTGCATCTGGTTTCGGCCGGTGGCCCGCTGGAGATTCTGGGAGATCAACCACCGCACCCACCGGAAGATCCTGGTGTGCGACGATGAGGCGTTCACGGGTGGTGTGGGCATCGCACAGGAGTGGGTCGGAAACGCGAGCTGCCCGGAGCAATGGCGAGAGACCCACTTTCGTTTGCGGGGGCCCGTCGTGAACCTTCTCCGCGGCGCGTTTCTCGAACACTGGATCGAGGGCCTGGAGTTCTCGGATTCATCGAGACTCGAAGAGGCGCTCACTCCCCCTCCTCCCGTCGAAGCGCCACACGATCGTCCCGGATCGGCGCTCGTACAGGTGATCACCAGCGGCGCCGGGGTGGGGTGGACCGAGGTGGAGAAGATCCTTCACAGCCTGGTGGCCAACGCCCGCCGATCCATTCGCATTACGACGGCCTATTTCGTGCCCGACGACAGTCTCGTCACCCTTCTGTGTTCCGCTGCGGAGCGGGGGGTCGAGGTCGAGATCCTGCACCCGGGCCAATATAGCGATCACCGGGTGTGCCAACTCGCCGGCGAAGATGTGTATGCAACGTTGCTCGACTCGGGGGTGCGGATCTTTCGGTACCAGCCGACCATGTTGCACAGCAAGATCATCACGGTCGACGACGAAGTGAGCCTGATCGGTTCGGCCAACTTCAATCACCGATCCCTCCGCAAGGACGATGAGATCTGTCTCACGGTGATCGACCGAGAATTCACCGCGCGACTGAACGCCGACTTCGAGAAGGATCGGGCCAAGTCTCGTCAGGTCGACACGAAGGAGCGGTGGAACCGCCGCCCCATCGTCCAACGAATGGGTGAACTGCTCGCCCGTATCGTGCGTAGCGAGCTTTAGACGACCGCGCCTAGAGGCCGAACTTGCGACGCTTCCGCCACAGGGTGGAGGGTGCGATTCCCAGCGTTTCGGCGGCGTCTTCCAGCGAATCGGTGGCTTCCAGCACTCGGGCGATGTGCCGGCGCTCCATCTCTTCGAGCGATACCGTCTCCAGGCTCGGGTCTTCGCCCACCGCCCCGCCGGGAGCTTCAGACCCCGGCCTGTCGCCGGCGGTCGGTGTGCTCCCCGCACCCATCGGAGCCCATTCAGGGGCGGAGGAGCTTCCTGGTGACGGGGGAGCCTCGGGCGCCGTGGGGCCGCGTGATGCACCGGGGGCCTGTGACGATGCGGTGTGGCCCGCAGCCGAGACCGATTCGCCATCCCGCGCCGAGTGGCTCACCGGCGCCGCACCACTTACCGGCGCCGACTCGCTCGCCGATGCCGACTCGACCGCCGGCACCGACTCGGTCACCGGCGCCGACGGGCTGGCCGCAACGGGGTGAATCCCGGTCGACGGAACCGCATTCGGGAACAACTCCCGGGGCACTTCGCGGGTCGTCGAGAGGATCAAGGCGCGTTCGATCGCGTTCTGCAACTCCCGCACGTTTCCGGGCCAGGAATGCGAGCGAATGTGATCCCAGGCCGTCGCCGAGTATTCCGCACCCTTGCGATTGTATTTGTGCGCAAAGAAGCGCAGGAACGTGTGCGCCAGATCTTCGACGTCTTCCGGTCGCTCGCGAAGGGGAGGCACCGTGAGTTCGATGACGTTGAGGCGATAGAGCAGGTCTTCCCGAAAGTCGCCCTCCCGCACCGCCTCCTCGAGGTTGCGATTGGTGGCTGAGACGATACGCACATCGGCTCGCCTCGGCGTGGGATCACCCACCCGCTCGAACTCCCGGTCTTGCACGAACCGAAGCAACTTCGGTTGGATCGCTCCGGGCAGGTCGCCGATCTCGTCGAGAAAGAGGGTGCCTCCCTCGGTCAGGTCGATCTTTCCCGCCTGGGTCTTCACGGCGCCCGTGAAGGCTCCCTTCACATGGCCGAACAGCTCGCTCTGGAGCAGTTCGGAACTCAGTGACGGACAGTTGATCACGGAAAAGGCGGCCTGCGACCGGGCCGACGCGCGATGGATCTCCCGCGCCAGAACCCCTTTCCCGGTGCCGCTCTCCCCTCGAATCAGCACGAGCGCGTCGCTTTCCGCGACCCGTCGGGCGAGTTCGATGATGCGACGCATGGCGGGGTTACGGCTGTCGAGCACCGGCTGAGGCATCGCCCGATCGACCTCGCTCTTCAACTCCTCGACCTGCCGTTCGAGCCGTCGCATCGCGGCCATGCGCTCGACGATGATTCGAACCGTTTTGGGCTGGATCGGTTTGGTCAGGTAGTCGTGTGCCCCGCGACGCATGGCCTCGACGGCCGTCTCGACCGACGCATGCGCCGTGATCAGCACGATCTTCATCCACGGGGCGTGCCCGAGCAGCTGGGGAATGAGATCGAGTCCCGAGACATCCCCGAACCGGAGGTCGACGAACGCCATGTCGAACACGCCGTTCTGCACCTCGGCGAGGGCCCGGTCTGCCGTGGGGGCGGGCGTGAACCGGTGGTCGTCTCGCTCGAGACAGAATCCCAGCACATCGCGGACCGACTCGTCGTCGTCGGCGATGAGAATGTTGAGGCCGGCAGCCGAAGGAGTGCTCATGCCGCCCTCACGGCCGAAGTGTGCCCGCTCGAAATATCGCGATCGGTCCGACGCATGGAAAACGCCTCGTGTGGGTCAAATAGACAATGGGTCAAGAAACGGTCAGCGCCGCTCGCCGGAATTCAGCGGCGCGAATTGCGCTCGACGGCGCTAAAACGACGCTCAGCGGCGCACCGGCACCCGAACCGTCACGGTGGTGCCCCCGTCCCGCGCTCCCTCCAGTTGCACGCTTCCACCGATCTGCGCCGCCGCCTCGCGTGCCAGCGGGAGACCGAGTCCTTCTCCGGGCGTCGACTCGTTCAATCGGGCCGACCAGTCGAACACCCGTCCCTCGAGGGTTGGATCGATTCCGATGCCGTTGTCTCGAACTTGAAACGTGACCCAGTCCTCGCTCGCAGAACCCGTCACTTCGACAAAAGGCTCCGGGCACGAGCGATCGCGGTACTCGATCCCGTTCTCGATGAGGTTCCGAAGAATGAGCCGGCATGGACCTTCGTCAACCCGCGCGTCGGGCACGCTGCCCAATCGGAGCGTCACTCCACTCGATTCTGCTCGTGCCTCGAATCCCCCGAGAGCTCGCCGTGCGAGATCGTGTGCCGACATCGCGCGGGCCACCGGGTACAGGCTCGGGTCGCCGTATCGAGTCAACGACATCACATCGTCGATCGTGGCGCCCGCACTCTCGATCGAACCCCGCACGATGCCATAGAGCCGCTGCCGGTGTTCCGGCGATTGGGGAATCAAGGGTCGCATGAGCAGAGCGGTTTCTGCCGCCCCGAGCCGATTCCGGATTTCGAGCGTGAGCGTTCTCGAGAACGCCTGGAGAATCGATCCTCGCTCCTGGCGTCTCCGGCGCCCGACGGCGCGCTCCTGGGCGTCCATGCCGGCGATGGCGGCCGCAGCGGCGTTCTTCACGAGGCGCAGGCGGTCGAACGGGCGAGACACCTCGGGGTCGATCTCCACTCCCGCTACGATCGCGTCGGTCAGGCGGCCGGAGAGCCGCACGACATCGTCGACCACCCGGTCGACCGGCACGTCACTCGATCGCGCCGATGCACCGAGAGCCGACCCGAGCCTTCGCGCCTGCGCCGTCACGCCGTCACTCAACGGCGTCTCAAAGTCGGCCACCGGCTCGAGCAGAGCCACGAGTTTCGACAACACCTACGTTTCACCATCCTCGGACTCGCGGGCGGCGGTCCCGTCCGAAATGTATCTCATGACCACTTCGACGAGTTCTCGCGGTGCGACCGGCTTCTGGAGCACCTCGCGGAAGGTGGGGCGCCCCTTCAGGGCCAGGACCGCATCGGAATCGGCTGAGAAGCCGATGACCACCGGCGCGGCGGCGCCCAACTGGGCCATGATTTCGGCGGCGAGCTGGTCGCCGTCCATCTGGGGCATGTGAATATCCGTCAAAACCACCCGCGGTCTCTCCGACATGACGAGGGCCAGCCCCTCGATGCCATTGGAGGCGAATTTCACCCGGAAACCGGCCATCTCGAGAGCGATGCCCGTGATCTCGAGGGCGTAGGGCTCGTCGTCTACAACAAGGACTAGGTCGGAATTACTCACAGCTCCACGGCGGGCTGAGGGATCGGATCGGCTCATTCGCGAATCCTCCATTCTAGGTCGGTCGAGCCCCGACCGGAAAGAGGATCTTCAAGCCGCGCAAATGGTCTGCTTCGCCGAAGATCTCCATTCGACCGCCGAGCTGGTCGGAACTCTCGGCGGTGAGCCATAGACTCAGGTCTTCCATGTGAGTCGCCCCGGACTCGAGATCGAGCCGTTCGGCCGTCTCCGCAGCGCGATCCCACCCGCTCGCAAACAGCGGGGCGTCGCTCGAAAGCGCCAATTCGGTCTGCGTCTCGGTCGGGTCGAGCCGGAGGTCGATGTTGATCACGACCGGCCCGCTCACCTCTTCAGCGCGATGGACGGCGACCGTGATCAGGTTGAAGAGAAGCGCCTGGAAAGGGCGGGCGTCGATCCGAACCGAGGGCGGGGGACGAGTGATCGACAGAGTGACATCGCGTGCCGAAGCCCAATCGTTGAGCCGGCCGACCGTGGAATAGACCAACTCGTCGAGCGGAAGCACGGGCGTGTCGGCGTCGGTCGGGCTCGGCGAGATCAACATGAGGTCGTCGGCGCAGATCCGGGCGGCGCGGATCGACTTGGTGAGCGCGGCCTCGAGCGTCTCGCGTTCGTCGGGAGAGAGCGCCGTGCTGTCGAGAAGGTCCAATGCCGAGACGGCCGCCCCCAAACGGCTGGCGAGCTCGCTGCCGAGTACCTCGGCGAAGGTCGCGGTGCTGCTCGCCGCTTCGGCGCTCCGCCGGTTCCGCCAACTCCGCATGGTCCATTCGCTGTGGCGCACCAGGAGTTGCACGGCGTCCAGAGCCACCCCGAGGCGTCGGGCCGCGATATGGAGGGGGGTATCGCCGATGCGAATCCGGTCCTCGATGAGATCGCCCAGCAGAGCGATTCCTTCCGACACCTCCGCCTCGTCGCGGTCTGCCTTCCTGAAGGCCGCCAGATAGGCCCCGAGGGGTGTGCGCGTCTCGGCCTGGAATCTCGGGGGAATGGCGCGAGCCATCGCGCAGTCCCACACGGCTCCCGCCAACGGCTTCAGAACCGTGTCGAGGGGCACCTCGAGCGGTACCGGGCCACCGGTATCGGCGTCGGCCAGGTGGTCGCGCCACCGCGTTGCCAGATCGGTCACGACGATCTCGGAGGAGTCCCCGACGTTCTCGAGGGATTCGCACTGCATCAGTTGAGCGCCGCCACTCGCCGGATCGACCGCACCAGGTGCTCAGGATCGACAGGCATTCGAAGGATCTGTTCCGGCGGCAGCCATTCGTCGAGTGGAACCGCCCACGACCCGTGTTGAGGTAGAATCACCACAACGGGAATCTGTGCAATCTCGCGGCTCGACCGCAACGACCGCACCGCTTCTGCAGCGTTCTTCGCGGGCCGTGCCAACCCCGTGACGACTACCTCCGGCTCACACCACGAGGCCATGCGTAGGCCGGTGGGGATGGTGCGCGCCTCGGTCACCTCGACTCCGTGCAGAGTGAGAATCAGCGACAAGATCTCCCGCGTTTCGCGCACACTCTCCACGAGAAGAACCCGCGGTGAGCCGGGCCGTTCGGATGGCCTGCGACGCGGGACCGGCGTCGGCTCCTGCACCATCATCGGTCGGCCTTCGCGAACGGCGCCGCTCTCTCCACGGCCTCGTACAGGGGCGCGGAGAAGTGCGGGGCACCACCCCCGCGGCCCGCTCGCGCGGTGAGGTACGTGAATACCACGGGCACTGTGCGCTGCGTGTCGAAGGTGCTCGGGGATTCGATCCCCCGAGCAGACTCGGGGTTGGACGCGAGCACATCGTGTTCGAACAAGAACTCCGCCAGGGCCCAGGGATCCGACAGCCGGACACACCCGTGGCTCACCGCGCGGAACGACCGCTCGAAGGCCGCCTTCGAGGGGGTGTCGTGCATGTAGATCGCGTCCCGATTCGGAAACAGGAATTTGATCGAACCGAGAGCATTCGACGGACCCGGGCGCTGACGGATTCGGTAGGTGCCGATCCATTCGTCGGGCTGTTCCCAATTCAGGAGCGATGCCGACACGACGCCATCGGGTCCCACGACCTCGTACCCGCCGTTGGAGAGGTGGTCCGGGTTGGCCCGTTGGGCCGGCGCCAATTCACCGACGACGATCGAAGTGGGCACGTTCCAATAGGGATTGGTGACGACTCTCTCGAGCGTGTCGACCAGAAGTACGGTCGGGGTCCGTCTGGCCCCCACCACCACCGGCATCTCCAGCCTCGTCTCGTAGGCGGCTACGGCCTGCAACTCGAAGGTCGGCACATTGACCCAGAGGGTGAGGTCTTTTCCGAAATCGCGGGGGAGCCAACGAAACCACTCCATCGACGACGCGAGGGCGTCCGCGCGCCTTTCTGCAGGCACCGCGAGGGCCGCCCAGGTGTCCTTCCCCACCACGCCGTCGACGGTGAGCCCGAAACGACTCTGGGCGCTACGCACGGCGAGATCGAGATCGGCATCGTAGATCGAGTCGACCCGACCGAGCGAGGCGGCTCGGGCCTCGTCGTCGTCGACCGACGCCTCGAGGCGCGCCCGGAGCTGCGCGACCAGGGGATGCTGATCGCCCGGGTGCAGCGCCACGCCCGGATCAGCGGGTACGCTCGGCCATCCACCTCGTTCAGCCACCGCCCTGTAGACCCCGAGCCAATCCTTCAGCTCCTCGTATTCGGGGTGCTGGGGCATCAGAGACTGAAGATCACCGGTGGAGACGCCGTCTTCCTGGGCCGCAAACGCGGCCGGGCGGGCCGTGGGTGGGGTCACACCATTCAGGAGGTGCTGCCGAATCGTGGCCTCGATCTCCCGGGCGGGCAGGTCACCGTTCGCCCCCGTGGGCGCCTCGACCGTGAGGCCGTGAGCGCGCGCGACCGCCAGGAGGTCTTCGACGCCGTTGGATGCCGCGGACGCCTCGGATATCGCGGGGGCGGCGACCTCCCGCTGTGGGCGGGACGACGGCGTCGATCCGCTGCATGAGACGAGTCCTCCGAAAACGGCGGTGGCGAGAAGGGCGTATCTAGCGTTCATCAGATGTCTCCGATTGTCGTGGTGTGACGCCCCCCCCTCTTGCAACGCGCATGCCTACTTGGCCCAAACCCCGCATCGTCGCGCATTCAAGCCACATTGGGCCGCTTGCGGCGTCCTTTCCGGATGGGGTGCGATGTGATTTCCTTCGCCCAATTTCGAACCCGCGGAGCCGAGGTCGTTCAAATCGAAAGCGGGGACCGACGATTCGAGAGTTCAGGGTGAGAAAGCACACCGAGCGGTTTCGATGCCACGCACCCGATTGTCGCGTGAATGCTGACAATCCGGAGTTCGGCACACGCCTTGCCCTACAGAGGGCCAGTTCAACCGCTCAACACCAACCAGGAGTCACCACCATGCTAGGCCTCGCCGTTACTTTTATGGTCATCGCGCTCATCGCCGCCGTCTTCGGGTTCGGCGGAATCGCCGGAACGTCGGCTGGTCTGGCGAAGCTCGCGTTCTTCGTCTTCATCGTTCTCGCTGTGCTGGCCTACTTCTTCTAGATCAGCGAGCGGGTCGCGATCGGGACTGCGACAGCGAAAAAAAGAAGGCCGACCGGTTTCCCACCGGTCGGCCTTCTTCTTGTTGGTGTAGATCCCGCTACCCCGGGCAGCGGGTGGACCGATCAGGGTCGTCGGCCCTCACACACTCGACGCTGACGCCCGAAACGCTCCCCTCGACGATGACCACGTCGGTCGAGTCGACGACGAGGCGCACCTGCGACGTGACCGCCGGTACGATATCGCGAACCCTGACTTCGTCGGGGTCGTCGCCGCGGGTCAGGCTCACCGAGAGCCGGCCCGATGCGGGGCGAACGACGAAGCGATCCGGCCCCTCCGAACTATAGACGAAGCGGGTGTCGGCCCGCAGAAAATACCAGGCTTCGGCGATCTCGGTGAGGTGATCTCGGCGCTCTTTCAGGGCCAGCTCGATTTCGGTGCCGATCGCCGACTGGTAGGAGGGAGGTAGTCGGGCGATGGCCCCTTCGATGACCTCGTCGGACAACGCCTTCTGCACCTTGTCGCCCACCCGAAGGAAGGTGGCGAGATCGGCGTCACCCAGGAGCCGGGTCTCGAGGTGATCGGCCGACTTGATCAGCCGGGCCACCGGTGGGAATCCGTGTTCGAATCCGACGTACCGCCGCATGATACGGCCGGCAATCGCCGGCACGAGGCCGTCGATGCGTACCAGGGCCCAATCGCGATCTCTTGGAATGGGCTCCCAACGGGTTCCGTCGGCCTCGTCGAACGAGGCCCACCGCCACTGATCGGAGTGCCGGTCCCAATCGCCCACCAGAATGTCGACGAGTCGCGCCCGGATCAGCTGATCCACGTCGACGTAGCTGGTCGGATCTTCGGCCAGCTCTTCATAGAGCTCGTCCGACCCCGTGATCTTCGATGAGCCGGCGAAGCCCGGGCGATCTCCCTCGCGCTCATTCGGCCGCTCCTCGATCCAGCCCATGCGCCCCCGGAATGCCTCCCGATAGGGTCCCAACTTCGGGTCGTCGGGCAGAACCACCGGCGTAGGCCGGGCGACCAGCACCCCGACCGCCTCGAGGAAATCGGCGACGACCATCGCCGCCAGCGGAAACTGTGCCGCGAACTGATCGCGCACGAGGCCTTGCAGCGGGGTGCCCTCGATCGGCGAGGGAACCGTGCGGCTCGCGTCTTTCACGATCGAGCGGAACTGAAATGTGCGCCCGCCCTCGGTCGTGAGCCGCAGCCCGAGGGTCTGCTTGCCCCCGCTCAGCTCGTCGGCGATGGCCCCCCCGTCGAGCGTATCCAGGTCGAGAACAGGGACGGTGAAGGGAAGGGCCCACAGGTCGCGATGAAGGTCGCCCATGAGAAAACGGCGAATGGGCCCGGCTTCATAGGTGGCCCCAGGCGAGGCTGTGACCGAGTCCTGGGTCAGCATTCGCAGGGGCACGGCGGGCGGGGGGCCCGTCTCCATCGCGGTCCGCTCTTCGTCGGTGAGTTCCCGGTCGAGGGGAAACAGCGTGCCCTGTGCTTGTGAGTCGGCCCTCGTACTCAGCGAATCGATCAGGACGGTGCGCGCGTAGTCGGAATACCATGGAGATGAAGTCCACCCTCCGATGGTGTCGGTCATGAAGCGGGTCGGATCGTGGGAGCCCGTTCTCAAAACGGTCGAGTAGGCCACCTCATAACCTGCGGCCTCTTCCTCGACGCAGGCCTGAACCGACGACTCACCCACCAGCAATCCGTCGCAGGTGAGTCGATCCGGGTTCCCCGCGATCACATACAGGAGCACGTCGCCGGACTTGGTGACCAGAAGCATCATGTAGCCGGGCTTCGACTCACCGTAGATCAGCCCATCGGTGGTGGAGATCGGTGTGATCTTGGAGCCGCTCCCGCTGACGAGTACGTATTGCGGGTCGAAGGCGTCACGGCCGGTCAATAGCTGTAGGGAGTGGTCGTGCCCGCCCACGAAGGCGAGCGGGGGACGACCGGTGTCGAGGAATGTCAGCCGCAAGCGTCGGAGGAACTCGCCGTAGATGGGCGAATCGAGGTCTTGAACGAGCGTACCGGTCTTCTTCAACAGGTACGGGAATCCGAGTGCGCGCGGGCCGGGGAGGAGCGTGCCGTGTGGGCCAGCGGAGCGGTAGGGATGGTGGGCCGTGATGATGATGTCGCGATCGCCGGCCGTGACCAGCGCTTCCCGAAGTCGTTCGAAGAAGGCGTCCTTTTCACCATTCGACCGAGCCTGCAGGAACCAGTGCACGTCGATCATGATGATGCGAAGCACGTCCCGGAGATCTCGAATCGCGGGGCCGGGATGCCCGGCGGCGGGTTCGAGGGTCGCGGGGATCCCTCCCTCGCGGGCCTGGCTCAGTTGCTCCTCGAGGTTGGCGAGTCGTCCCAGACCCCTCGGACCGGTGGCGTTCCCCCAATCGTGATTCCCGGCCAGGAACAGTCCCAATGAAGAGTGCTGCCGCGCTTGCTCGCCGCCGAGAATCTGGATCTGGTTCCACAGGCGCACCGAGTCGGTCGCGAAGTCGGGGTGTTCGCGTTCGCGCACCCCGACCGGATAGACGATGTCGCCGGGGAAAAGAACCGATACCGCGGAATCTCGACCGAGAGCTTCCGACCACTGCTCCACGTCGCGAGACAGCGCCGTGAGAATCGGACTGCCCTCTTCTGAGGTGGCTCCACCGTCTCCGAGAATGAAGAGAGCCGCGTCGACGTCGTCGGCGTCGGGGATGGCGATGGGCGGCGTATCGGGTAGCTCGGGCGTCGTCGCGTTGTCGCAGGCCGCCACGAGCGAGGCGAGAACGATGGCGCTGGCCCCCATCGCGCGGGCGGGATCGCGCCACCGCGTGCGGGCCTCGCGCAGCCACGATCTCGCCTGACCATACGAGCGGTCGACCATCGACCCCG